>CAIZQU010000158.1 GCA_903935205.1 uncultured cyanobacterium
AGGATGCGGTGCCAGCTTCTGGGCAGCAGCCTCGAGGAAGGCCACCAGAATCGTGATCAGCAGGATGTAGTCCCGCAGGGCTGGATCCACGGGTGGCTCCCCACCAGCACCGGCTTTGGAGAGCACCGACTCCAGGGGTGCCCAGAGCGGATTGGCGCGGGCGTCGCGGTACGCCTGGGCCAGTCGCTCCACATAGGCGGGATCGCCGAGAGAAGCGGACTCGCTGGAATGGGCGAAGGCATTGCGGACGCGCCGCAGGGTGTGGAGGGCCCTCTCGACTGGGCTTTCGATCAGTCCAAGGCGGTGGGCCAGGCTGATGCGTGCCCCGAAGGACCCAAGGGGGCGATCCGGCTGGAACAGGGCATCACTGCGTCCCGGGCTCGGCATCAGAACAGCCAGCAGCAGACGCTCCAGCGCTGCGTCCACCCGGGCCACGCCCACCAGAACCGCTCCACGGCCGCGCTCCTCGAGCATCTGCAGAGCAATGGTGCGTACGGCCGCGGCAGCTCCTTGCAAGGACTGATCCATCGTGATGTCCGGCCAGGCCCTGATCCTGGCCGGATAGGGACCCCCTTGCCACCGATCCTGCGCTGCGCCTGGAGCACGCTGCGGGAGCCGGTAGGAAGTCGCCCCATGTTCGAGTTCCCTGCCTGTGTCGTTCGCCTGCTGGCTGACTCAGGGAGTGGGGCGCTGCACCCTGAGTGAGGAGTTGGCGCAGAGGTTATGGCGGAGGGCAGCAGGGATTGGCTCAGGTTGCCTGTGGTGACTGCCGGTTCCGAGCACCTGGTGATGGGGCAGCTGATGCGGCGCAACATCCTCACCTACAAGGCCCCACCGGGGAATGAAGGGTATGACCTGATCTGCATTCATCCCGATCCCCGTCACCAGCCGGGGCCTGGGGAGAAAGCGCAGATTCGTGTCCAGGTGAAGAGTCGCTATGCGACGGATTGTGATCGTGGCTTCCCCGTGAAGGAGAAAAGCCTGGATGCCTTCGATTATTTGATTGTTGTCTTTCTGAACATTGGCAACTTCTATGGACGCAATGATGGCAGTACAGGGGCACGCGAACCTGAATATTTCACCCTCTCGCAGGCCTTCATTCGAGAGCATCACGAGCCGAGCTCAACCTGGGAGAAAGTGCGACTGAAGAAACTGGAAGACGAGATCCAGCCCTTCAGAAACGAAGAGGGATTTGAGCAGATCGCCACCGCTCTCGGTGTTTCCAGGCCGCAGAAGATCCGCTGAGAACGCAGGCTCCGAGACCAACCCCGGCAAAAACTATGCACCACGTGCATCATTTCGCGTCGCTACCAGACCGGAGCGCGCCGGCCTTTGCTACCAAACCGTTGCGGATCGCCGCAGCCAGGTAGGCGGAGCAGCAGAATCGCGACATCCCTTCACACCTCCAGCCTCCCTCCACCTGTGAGCCTCCTTGAGCTGGATCCCTCTGCTGAAGGGAGCGGGCCGGAAGCCCCCCTCGCCGGTTCCGGCTCAGGAGCTGCCATCGCCAGCTCGGATCTGGATCAGGCTCTGACCGCCCAGATCGTTGTGGCCTGGGCCGGTGAAGGCGGAGAGGACCCCCGGCTGGGGTGGTGGCAGACAGATCTGGTGTCGGAGTACGGCGGGGAAGACCTGCTCAAACGGCTGCTGCCACGGACATGGCAGTGGGCGGTTCTCCAGGCGGTGCGGGAGGCCGCTCGCCGCAAGGACGAGGAGCTGCGGGCCAAGGCCAGCGATCCCGACCAGCTGGTGACCCTGTATCGCTTCGGGTTCGAGCTGGATGAGCAGATCGAGGAACGCCTGCAGTTCCATAAGCGCAGCGGCCTCTCTCCTGTGGAAGCCCTGCCGGGTCTGGCAGAGGTGCTTGGGAGCACGCTCCACCAGAGCTGGGACAAGGATCAGTTCCAGGGATGGGTGGAGGCCCATGGACCCGTGCAGGCCGAGGCCGTGCCCACCGGTCGCCTGCTGAAGGGGGCCATGCCTGCCGGCCTGGACCGCCGCGTGGCGCACCTGGTGGCAGCGCTGGCGCCTCTGGCCGACAGCTACCCCCTGCCGCACTTCCGGGTGAAGCCATGAGCAAGGGAGCCACCAGCAAGACGACCGCCAGCAAGACGAGCCTGGCGGCAGCGAGCCAGCCACCAGCACGACCCAAGGAAGAAGGCCGGCTCCATACCCGCGTGCTCAAGTGCACGCTGGAGCTCGCCAACTCGCGCATCTTCTGGGCGGAGAGCATCGCTGCGGAGCCCATGCAGGCCGAGGCCGCCTTTGAAGCGGGGTGGTTCGGACACCGCAGCCTGTCGCGGCTGCGGGAGCTGCTCACCAATCTGCGGGCGCGCTACGGCGCGTTTCCTTCAGCGCTGGAGGTGCTGCATCGCTGGAAGGGCATGGGGGGCGACACCCAGAAGCTGATCTGCCACTGGCATCTGCAGCTCAGTGATGTGCTCTACCGCCAGTTCAGTGGAGCCTTCCTGCCGGAGCGGTTGCTGCAGGGACAGCCCACGGTGAGCAAGCAGCAGGTGGTGACCTGGCTGGGGGAGGCCGGCGGTGGGCGCTGGTATGGG
>CAIZQU010000159.1 GCA_903935205.1 uncultured cyanobacterium
AGGTACTGCTGAGCTCCAGGCCCTGGAGCAACGCCTCGACCGGCTGGAGCAGCTGGTGCTGCTGATCGCCCAGCAGGTGGGTGTGCCGCCTGAAGCGATCGGCCAGTTGGTCGCCCTGGCAGCCCTTCCGCCAACCTGAGACGCTTTTGCTCTGGCCCCAGCCCATGGCAGTGAATCAGGAATCGCTGGAGAAGCTGGGCCGCTTCCTGCTGCGCGGCCTGCGCATCGGCGCCAGCACGGTGTCGATCGTGGAGCTGCTGCGCAACGACTGGACCGGCGGCCTCAGCGCCGGCGTGGCCTGGTTGGTGTTTCTGCAGGTGGAACGGCGGCTGCCGCCCCTCAGTCCAGAGCCTGAGGACTGATCTGCAGGCAACGGGCCAGCGCCCGCGCAGTAATGATAAAGGTTGCGGAACTCACAGACCGCCGCCCTGGCATCCATCTATCGTCAGAAATCAGCCAACGAGTCCACCACCTCCGCTCGCCTGGCAATGTCCAGCACTGGACCCTCTCCATCGCATGACGCTCTCCACCCCAAGCAGGCCTCACTCCACCCCAGCCTCTGGGCGGCTGCGGCGTGAGCAGATCGATGCGCTCCTGGAGGAGTTGCGCGACCCTGCTCTGGCCCGTCAATTCCTGATGGATGCTGGCCTGATCGACGCCGATGGCCAGCTCACCCCTCCGTACCGCAGTCAGGATGCCCGGTCGGCCTAAGAACAGTCTTGGCCCCTTGGTGTTGTTTCATGGCTGCGACAAGGATGTTGCTGAAGCAGTTCTGAGTGGACAGGCAACACTTCAGCCCAGCGAAAATGATTACGACTGGCTCGGCAACGGCATCTACTTCTGGGTCGACAGCCCAGAGCGGGCTTTGTTCTGGGCCAATCTCCGCAGATCCTCCCCATCGGTGATCGGCGCTTTTGCCTACCCGGGCAACTGCCTCAATCTGACCGACTACGGAGTGATGAATGAATTGGCCCTTGCCTATGAGGCCACCCTTGGCATTTCCGCAGCAGCAGGCACACCACTGCCCGTGAATTCTGTTCGAGAAAACGGCATCTTCATGAAGCGTCAGCTGGACTGTGACGTGATCCAGATGGTGCACAAGATCCGTGAGAGCAAAAGCATGGAGGCGTACGACACCGTCTATGGACTGTTTGAAGAAGGCGAATTGGTTTATCCGGGCGCAGGCTTTCGTGACAGAACGCATGTGCAGATCGCCATCCGCAACCCGGAGATGATCCTTGGCTATTTTCGAGTTGATGGCATGACATAGGCCTGTTGATTGACACCCCAACAAAGAAGGCGCCCCGTGGGGGGCGCCTTGGCACCGGTTGCGGCGGTCACCTCCTCACACCAAGGACTGCCGGTCGGGTGTCTGTGGTTCACGCATGACCTGTCTGGGGCCTGGCAGGGAAGGAAAGGAGATCACGTCTGGGAGAAGAGAGGCTCGGGGCTTGACCTTCTCGGTTGCGATCCCGGCTCGGGTTATGCAGCCCGAGGTGGCAACACGCGGGAAACAGAACTGGCGTATCGCTCTCTGCAGCTACGGGATGACGCTCGCGCTGCATCATCGAGTTCACCTTGTGTGTGTCGCATCGTTGGCGCACCTCCGCTGTGCGCACCGGCTCGGGTGTTCCCTGGCCGGACTCTGTTGGAGGGTGAGGGTCGGGTTGGCTCCCGGGCCTCCCCTCAACTTCAAAGTACGTCTTTTTTCAGGTGACGGTGGCTCGCTGGAGTGCCTGTTTCCGTACCTGGAATAACCCAGTCAGTGCAATGCTTTCGAGGCGCCCCCCCCACTCCTCGGGGATGCTGCGGCACCGACGGTTTGATGCACTGGTTGATGCACTGGGCGCATGGATTTGCGGACGGCTGCATCCACGCGGCAACCTGCACCCTGCTCGGACCATTCCTGCCAGCCAACCCGCTGATGGCCATGGGCTTCCGTCTTCGCCGCTCCGCCCGCCTGGGCCCGCTGAGGTTCAACGTCTCCAGCGGCGGACTGAGCTCAATCTCCGTCGGTGGCCGCGGCGCCTCGTTCAACATCCCGGTGCATCGCAGCGGCGCCCCGCGCACCACCGTGGGGTTGCCCGGCACAGGCCTGAGCTGGAGCGTGGAGCACACCCCCGATCGCCCTGGTGTGATCCCCAACGCGATCCCAGCCGGTCCGGCGGCGGGCCTGCCCAACACCCGCCGGCTACGGCCGGGCCAGCTCAATGCCCTCAAGCAGTCGCTGCTGGCCGTGCTGCGTCAGGAGCTGCTGGCTCCAGGCTCCACCGGGGAGCAGCTGTGGGAGCACGGTCTGGTGAGCCGCCTGCTCGCCGATGGTTCCCTCGGTGCGCGCACCACCGGCCTGCTGGCGCTGATCGAGACGCCAGAAGCGATGGAGGGCTACGTGCTGCGGGCCCAGGGCCAGGACGATGCCCAGCGCCGCGCCCAGCGCTGCATCACAGCCGTGCAGGAAGCCTCCAGGCTGGCCTCTGCCCGGGGCTGGCTTCCCTGAGACGGCAAGGGCAGGTGCCCGCAGGGCCGGTTCCCCGTATCCGGCCGCACCTGCGCTCCCGCCTTAGCGGGCCAAGGATGGAGCCGGAAAGAAGGAAATACCCACCATGCGAGAGATCGTGTTCCGCGTTCTGGCTGAACGTCCCGGCCACCTGGAAGCCCAGGCCGTAGGCGCAGCCTTCTCCGCAGGAGTGACCCTGCCCATCCGCATCACTGCCCCGACGCTTGAAGAGCTGCAGCACGAGGCCCGCGAGGCCCTGATCGAGTACATGGGGCCGGCCCACTGCACGGTTCGGGTGCGCGTGCGCCGCGGACCCAGTGCTGCCGTCAGCAGCATCCGGCCGGTGGGCCGCCATGCAGCCCTCTGCCGGTAAACGCATCCGATGGGTGTTGAGCCCCCTTCATGAACCCCTGTTGCCCCCGGTGAAGACCAGTGTCGGAAGTGCTGCAGCCCTTGCTGGCACCCGCTGCCGGGACCATCGTGGCTGCAACGGGATTCGCAGGCTCCATTGATGGAAGACACCCCCCCTGAGCAGCAGATAGGAGCGCGCTGACGATCCGGCCCCTGCTCCAACATTCCTGACCAGATGTGATGGTCCTGGCGTGGTTTTTCCTGGAGGGGACACACGCCGTCCACTGCACCGCCTGAGGTGCCCCGGACCCAATGGAACGTCCCACTCGACACCTGGCCCCAGGTGCCAGCGCCGGCAGCTCCGCCCACAACTGAAAACCACCTGATCTGAAAACGATCACGGCTGTTGCCAAGCACAAACCCACGCACAGCTGCGCCCGCCCCCCTCGGGACGGCACCACGGCTGAGCAGACAAAGGCCCGGGGCTAACACTCCGGGCTTTGTTGTGGCGGGTGAACACGTCAGCCCAGGCCACCCAGCCGGATGAGGGCTCCCACCACCACGAAGGCGATCGCCAGGGCGGTGATGGCGCGGATGTGCCAGGCCAGGCCGCTGAGGGTCTCGTCGGTGAGGTTGGGGATCAGCCGCAGCCGGGCATGAACGGCCAGGGCGGCGGTGCCGGCGAGCAACAGCAGCTTCACCCCCACCAGCATCCCGATCGGGTTGGCCGGGTTGAACAGGCCCCGGAAGCCCGGCAGATAGATCCAGCCCATCCACAGCCCGGTGAGCACCTGGATCGCCAGGGCCGTCAGCCCCAGCGGCTCGAAGACCTCCTCGAAGCCGCGGATCTGGGCCGCGCTCTGCGCCCGCAGCGCCCGGGGCAGCACCCCCAGATCCAGTACCAGATGGCCGCCGGTCCACACCGTCGCCGCCAGGGCATGGACGATCACCAGCAGCGGAAAGACGGACATGGCGGCCCCTGGTCAGCAGCTTCCAGGATGGGGGCAATTCGCTGGGGCTGACCATGAAGGTGATCGTGGATCTGTGCGTGGTGCCGATCGGGGTGGGTGTGCACCTGGCCCCCTACATCGCCGCCTGCGAGCAGGTGCTCAGCGAAGCCGGCCTCAAGATCCAGCTGCACCCCAACGGCACCGCCATCGAAGGGGAGTGGGAGCCGGTGTTCGCCGCCATCGAGGCCTGCCACCAGGCGGTGCATGCCATGGGCTGCCACCGCATCTACACCACGGTGAAAATCAACACCCGCACCGATAAGGATCAGACCCTGGAGGAGAAGATGGCCAGCGTGCAGGCCTTGCTCTGAGCTGCTCCAGGCCCGCCGGCCGGTCGTGGCGCAGATCGAGGCGCTGCAGGACCGAGGCGATCGGCTGCTCGGCCGCCGCCTCGTCGCTCTCCACCACCTGGACGATCGGTTTGCCCAGGGCGCTCGCCTGGGTGAATTCGGCAAAGCACCAGCGGGAAGCACTCCAGTTCGGCGTTTGCAGGATCAGCAGTGCCTGCCAGCGTTGGATTTGCGCGTAGAGCGTGCGCTCTCAAACGGCGCCAGGCGGAATGCCGCTGTGCTTATCGAAATCGAGGAAGGCGGAGGCAAATCCCTGCCCATCCAGCCAGGCCTTCAGCACAGCCGCTGCCGCGTTGTCCCGAATGGAATGGGAGAGGAAGACGCGGGCCATGACTCAAGGGCTTCTGGCCACAGGGCAGCAATCGATAAGCCTAGCCTAAGATTTCAGATCAACACTGTCTATGCAGCTTTGATTGACTATTTGATTTACGAATAGCACTGAAAGGATCTTTCTGTACCGGACACTGCAATGGCCATGTGATCCGCCCCAATGCCTCAATGGCGTCCCTGGGCTTGAATTCGGGACTGTGGCTACGGCGTTTGGTCCTGGGTGGGGGACCTTTTCAGGGGTGGCGCCCCGCCTTGGCGGTGGACGATGGGGGCTGTTCAGAAATGCCAGACCAGCTCAGGTTTGGATGGTGGCTCAACAGGACGACTGACCGTCAGCCTTCGGTCCGGATGTAGCTCACCTCACAACCCTTGACCATCCGAGCCTCCTGCATCACGGCGGCAGCATTAAAGGGAGAGAACTCGAACCACTGAAACAGATCCAATCCGCGGTCAAGAGTAATCTTCCAGCCGTGGTCTGTGGTGATGCTACGGGCGTGGAAGTTGGGGCTTGCATCGACCTCCCAGGTAAACGGGGTGCTCGTGCCAGCGAAGGAATCCTGAACCTGGCCGAGATTCTCCACCTGCTTTTCCAGGGTTTCATGATCGGAGCCCGTGATCAGGTGCACGCTCACTTCGTCCCCTATGGGGGTGATCTCATTCACCACGCGCAGGAACTCCACAAGGTTGCGAACCTGATGGAAAGCCCGGATATAGGGATCGCGGATAACGATGCTGCTGCAACCTTGCAGGTAGTCGGCAAACAAGCGCCTGTAGCTCCAGCCCTTGGTGTTTTCCGGGACAACCAGATGCTTCTCCTTAAGCTCTGGACTGCTTTCAGGCCCATTGCCGCTGGGGGCTGATGCTGCAGGGTCCCCAGGCACAGGGGATGCAGGGGGCTTGACCCTTGACCCGGCCTTGGCAGCCGGTTCATCGGTGGGCGAGGGTTCTGCATCCGTGCTCTCGCTGTTCCCAGAGGGGTTGTCGGTGCTGAGGGGCCTCAGCCCGGCAAAGGCGGGATACTGCTGTTCCTCGGGGGTGAGGACCGTGACGGTGGCGCCGGACTGCAGATCGCGGTAGATGAAGTCGTTCGCCTTGAAGGTGCTGTCGATGCGCAGGATCTGCTCCCGCACGCGCCGGCGACACTCCATCGAGAACTCCAGCAGCTCGCCGATCTCCTCCACGGTGGCCTGGCCATCGGGATGGATGATCTTCATCAATCCCGAGAACGTCTTCTCAAAGCCCGTCTGATCGCGGGTGGAGAGCTCCGAGCTGATCTCAAAGTGGGGCTTGTAGAGGCCGGTGTAATCCTCGGTACGCAGGTGCTTGAGAACCTCGGCGATGTAATCGACAATGAAGCCGTAACCCGTGCAGAACAGCTCATGCCGCACCGGCTGCACTTCCCAGCCGGGGTTGAAGGCATGGATGCGATCGAGGAAGGCGGAATCGATGTACTTGTCGGGCAGCGCCTCGTAGAAGTGAGAGTGTTTGAGCATGTAGGCCACCGACTTCTGGGTATTGCCCATGAACACCATCGAGGCCTCAGCTGAGAGCTGCTCGATGCCCCGCGAGAAAGTGCGGTTGGCCATGTAGTTCTTCATGATATCCACCAGCGTCTTATCAACCTTCTTGTCCTTGCCAGCAAACTCGTCAAAGCAGATGCAGTCCCAGTAACCCACCAGGCCAATCTTGCCGTTGGCATTGCTGACAAACAGCTTCGGGGCCGTGACCTCCGAGCCCGAGATCAACATGCCGTGGGGCGAGAACTCGGCGTAGACGTGCGACTTACCCGTGCCCTTGGGCCCCAGCTCCAGCAAGTTGTAGTTGCGCTCGCAGAAGGGGATCAGCCGGATCAGGGTGAGCAGCTTGCCCCGGCGCGTGAACGGCTCGGGGTTGAAGCCCACGCTCTGCATGAGCACATCCATCCACTCCTCGGTGCTGAACTGCGCCCGCGCTTTCAGGAACTCGTCGTGGTCGACGCCGGCCACCTGGATCGGCTTGACGCCTGCGATCTGCCATGGGCTGGCCTTGGGATCGACAGGGAGCTCATACTCCACGTCGGTGATGGCCCAGATGCCTCCCACCAGCAGCTTGGGGTAGCGCTTGACGTAGGAATCCTCGATCGGCACCTTCTTGATGCCGAGGTTGGTGAACTCCACCTCGTGAAAGCCGCCCTTGTCGTTGAAAGTCACGGTGATCTTGTCGATCACCTTGTGGCTCCCCTTGTCCTTGATGGTGGACTTGATCAGTTCCGCCTGGTTGCGGTGTACGTAGTGCTTGGAGAGGATCCGCCGCACGGAGTCCAGGCCATCGCTGATCAGGGCCGGGTCGTCGGTGGCGCAGTGCTGGCCGAGCAGGTACTCCAGCACGTAGGTGGGCACCACGGCGTTCTGCTTCAGCTCGGTGGTGAGGTCCTTGCGGACGACATTGCCGGCGAAGTGCTCGAGGATCTTCTGATCCAGGGGGCTGGGGGCCGGGGGGGCAGTGCTGGTGGCCATGGCGGGGTTCAGAAGCCGTCGAAGTCGCTGCCGAAGGGCCGCTGCAGCTTCAGCTCCACAGTCTTGTAGGGCACTGGCGTGGCCACGCCCTCCAGTTGCTGCTCCAGCCGCAGCTCCAGCAGTTGGTTGTTGTAGTCGCCGGCGGCGTTGGACAGCTCCAGGATCACCTGCTGCTCCCGCTCGCGGGCCTCGCTGGCCGCGGAATCCAGCAGCACGGTGCGGTGGGCACAGAGCTGGGCGCCATCGGCCTTGGCATAGAGGCCGATCCTCAGCTGCAGCGGCAGGCGCTTGCGGGGTTCCACCGGTTCCAGCTGGAACAGCCCGAAGGCCAGCTTGCCGGTGGTGATCATGGCGGGCATGCGCAGCAGCTCCGCCTCCACCACGCGGCTCTCGTCCTTGCGTTCGCGCTTGAGCCGGATCACCGGCACCACCACCTCCTGCAGGGAGGTGCCGCCGTGCACGAAGCGTGCGCCGGAGCCCTGGCGGGGAAAGCGATCGAGCCCCAGCGGGAAGACGGCCTGCCAGTCGCCACTGAGGCCCAGCTGCTCGGCGCTGAACAGCTTCTGGCCTGGAAGGGCCTTGATCCCGGTGCCCAGGGCGAAGCGCCGGTTCTTGAAGCTGAGGTCTCCGGTGGTGGGGAACTGGGCCCTGTCGTTGGCATCGACGGGCTCCTGCTGGAACAGGAAGCCGTGATCGGCGGTGATGACGGCCTGGCTGCCCTTGAGGCTGGCGATCTTGCGCAGGATCTTGTCCAGATCGTCAAAGGAGTCCTCGACAGCCTGGCTGGTGTCGGCCTCGCTCTCACGCTTATCGCCGATGCGGTCGATGCGGTTGTGGTAGATGACGATCAGGTCGTGATCCCGGGTCAGCTCGGCGCCCTCCTTGCTGGTGGCGAGATTGAGGAAGTCCTCCGCCAGGATCGCCCTGGCGCGGCCATTGGCGTAGGCCTTGAGGAGCTTGTCGCGGTTCTCAGTGCCCGTAGCGCTCTGGCCATCCACCAGGGCCGTGGCATCGCTGGGGTTCAGGTTGAGCTGCACACCGGGGAGAAGGGCCGCCATCCCCAGCTGGGTGTAGCTGGGAAGCACCCCCAGCAGCGCGTCCACCTCGGCCTGCCAACCCTTGCCGGCCTGGCTGTTGAGGCGATCGGCAAAGTCCCGAGCCGCCTCGTAGCGCAGGGCATCGGAGACGACCACGAACAGGCGCTTGAGCCCTTTGGAGGAGAGCGGCGCATGCACAAAGCGCATGTGGAACTCCTTCTGGCGCGGCAGGCTCCGGGAGCCCCAGCTGGTGAGCGTGCGCACCTGGTCGCTCCAGTGGTTCGTGAGCGGCAGCAGCACGTTGTTGACGTACTGGGCCTCCAGCCAATCGCGCAACGGCTTGAGCAAGGTGGGCTGCTGATAGGCCCGGGCATGAAAGATGCAGCGGCGATAGGCCTGATCCAGACGCCACCAGCCATTGCAGTAGCGCTGCAGGCCCTCTTCAAAGCTGGGGACCGTGAGATCAGCCTTGGCCAGCAGGCTGCGGAAGCGGAGCGCCTGCTCCAGCGCCCTGTAACCGTGCTGGTGCCTCCCGAACCAGCAGGAGGTGGCTCGCTCCCGGATCACCTCCAGCAACTCGCCGCCATCGCCCCGTTGAAAAGCTTCACCGGTGTCGCCATGGAAGCGCTGCAGCAGACGGCAGAGCAGGAACCGCTCGATCAGTTCGTAACTGTCGTCGTCGCCGGGGTCGTAGTCGTCTGGGGCATCGTTGAGCTGCTCCTCCACGCGGAGCACGCCGGCGAGGTGATCACTCCAGCGCTCGAAGGCCCCGCGGGCACTGAGACTGTCCTTCCAGATGCTCAGAAAGACGCGCGCGTGGGGCTGGAGCCCGCCAGGGGCACCGATGCTGCTGACGCTGTTGAACAGAGCAACGGAGAAGTCGCGCAGATTGGGCTCGGGGTTGCGGTAGTCGAACTTGTCGGCCACGGCCTGCCAGAAGTGGCTGCTCAGCTGGTGGCTGCTGTAGAGGGCCTCGACGGGGTCCTCGCCATCGGTTTCGGTCGGATCCAGCTGGGTGAGGGCATGGAGCAGCAGCTTGTCGATGTCCGGCTGCTGCTTGGCCAGGACGGCGAGCATCTTGAGCCTCACCGCCGCTTCGTCGTCATTGGGGCGCAGAAGCTCCTTGAGCTTGGTGTTGCGTACCGGCGAGCGGAAGAAGGCCTTGTGCTGCTGGGCAAGCTCCTTGAACTCCAGCGTCAGGCCGGCGTCCTGGATGTCGAGAGAGGCGCGATCGGCTGTGAACTCATGGCCAGCCAACAGGAGATCCAGCAGCCAGTTGTCAGGCTCCGGGGGCTTGGCGGAAGGCAGGTAGAGCAGGAAGCGCTGCTCCAGGGGGGCGCGGCTGATCGCCACCTTCACCGAGAACTCGTTCCCCTTCACCAGGAGCTTGCTGGCACTGGTGGGCTGGTAGGCCTCAAATTCGGACGCCCACTCAGCGCTGGGGTCGTACCAGAGCACCACGCGCTTGCGAGCGAGAGCCGTGTCGAGGCTCTCGTGGATGCGAGTGGCGGTGGCGGGGGTTCGGGTCATGGCCTGGTATTGCCAGATCGGCCAATACATGACCAGTATTGGCTGGCCGCAGCCCTTTGCCAATACCTCCCGCCATGGCGCTGCCGAACCTCTGGGGCCTCTACAACCTGCGCTCCTCGCCCTTCTTCCAGGCCACCCTGCGGGCAGATTCGGCGGCCACACCGCTGAGGCTGTTTGTGGGGCGCCAACGGGAGCGGCAGTTGCTGCTCACCACGATCGGCAGCAGCGCCAGCTCCCGCCAGGCGGTGGCAGGGCGGCCCGGGATCGGCAAAACCACCCTGGTGCAGACGGTGAAGGCCGATGCCCAGGCAGACGGCTACTGGAGCTCTGACGAGATCATTCCGATCAACGCCGAAGCCGCCAGCGAACACCTCTTGGGGCAGCTGCTCTCCGGCGTCTATGACGCCGTGTTGGCGAACCTCCCGTCCGCGTCGGGTCCTGAGGTGGAGGCCGCCCAGCAGTTGGTGCGCAGCATCCGCCTTCGTGGTGGCGGTCTCACGGTCTCGGCCTTTGGCCTCGGGGTTGGCGGCAGCCAGAGCGAGAGCGTGGCCACGCCACCGGGGGCACTGCTGCTGGATGGGCCGCGGGTGTTGCGCGACCTGCTCCGCTACGCCATGGGCCAAGGCGCCCGCGGCATCGTGCTGCACCTCAACAATCTGGAGAACCTCAGTGAGGCGGATGCTTCGCGGGCGGCGGATCTGCTGCGGGGTATCCGCGATCAGGCCCTGTTGCACGACGGCCTGCACCTGATCGTGGTGGGCACGACCGATGCCGTGCGCACGGTCGTGCAGAGCCACACCCAGATCCGCTCGGTGTTCAGCAATCCCCTGATACTGGAGCCCCTGGCCCTGGAGGATGTGGAGCAGTTGCTGGCCAATCGCTATGAGGCGTTGCAACTGGATCAGGCCAGGCCATGGCGCTCCCCCGTGGAGGAAGCCGTGGTGAACCGGCTTTACCAGCTGTTCCGGGGCGATCTGCGCGGCATGTTGAAAGCGTTGGAGGACGGGATCACCGCTCTGCTGGGACTGACTAGCGCTGGTGAGGGAGTGGCTCCGGTGGGGCTGGAGGATCTGTCGCTGACGCTGCGGCAACGTAATCAGGCGGAATTGCAGGATCAGCTCGGCGACAACGCCTGGGAGCGCCTGCTGGCCTGGGCGAGAGTGGACTCGGCCTCGATCCGAACGCAGGCTCAGCTGGTGGAGTTGTGGCAGGTGAAGCAGCCCTCGGTGTCGCAGACCCTGCAGCAGCTGATCGAAGCGGGCGCCGTTGAGGCCTTGCCGCGCCGGGGACGTGAGGCCATTCAGTACCTGATGACCGGCACGGCGCGGTTGGCGCTGTAAGACATGAGCCGCCGAGATCAATGTCTTGCCTCCGACTGGGCGCGGAGCCTGTACTTCTGCAGCCGGCTGTTCGGCGTGTCCGGCAGGGTGTAAGCGATCTCATCACGATCCAGGAGCTGGCGGATCGTGCGGTTGAGGGACCCGGAGACGGAGTCCCGGCCCAGGGCATGGGCAATTTCAGACTTGCTCAATGGGCCGTCGGCCAGGGCTTGCACCACCAGTTCGGCGAGTCTGCCCTCAGCCAGCGACTCTGCCCCTGACTCTGTCCTTGACTCTGCCCCCCTGGCCTGACCCTGCCCCTGGGCTGGGGCGGAGGATTCCGCCAGAGGCAGCGTCACCCGAAAACGCAGGCCCACCTCCTCGAACAGTGGCGGCGGCAGGTGCTGGCTGGCGGCTTCCTGGAGGATCACAGGGATACCACTGCCCCACTGCTCGATCAGGCCGAGCTCGCGGAAGACGGGACCGATGAAGCGATTGCGCAGGCGGCTGATCCCGCGCGGCAGATCGTCGAGGCTCAGGCCAGGGATCAGCACACCCGGATTTTCCATTTCGATCCGATCGTCGAAGAAGGGCTTGCTCCGGGTGTGTTGTGACCAACGCAGCAACGGATCTCGGTATGGTGGCGGGATCATTGCTGTTTCAGAGGATGTTGCGAAGGTCAGGGGCAGACCGGGCAGGCTTCTGCACGGTGATGATTGAAGGTCTAATGCCCCACGCTTTTTCCAGCTTCTGCTGGGCATTTCGGCTGATCAAACCGGTTGAGACGATGACTGAACGTTCTCTGACCTGTCGTTGAGTTGGGGCCAGGCAAGCCAGATGAGAAATAGCATCAGCATATTCTTTCCTGTGATTCACAACATAGGCTATCTGCTCATAAGCATCGTCAAGATGACTCCCCTTCAGTTCGACCAGTAAGACATCAATGCGATCAGGTCGGGTCAAGATAAACATCCCATCACACTTCTTCCGACTATCTATGAAGACACACCCGTCCATGGCGACAGCAACGGCAGTTTCGTTCTTCTTGGGCCTGAAGACAACATGAATTCCCGCATCCAGGAAGCACAGGTCACCGCAGCAGAGATCGCATGGCGACTTGTTTGCCAGACAGATACAAGCAGCCAGCTTCCCTGGAACTAGCGCAGTCCGTTCTGGTGTCGTCGTCATCTAGCCTGCCTCTCCTTGGGAAGCCTTCAGCGCTTCCCACTCGAGATCTCGCATCAGATCATAAAGACGGGAGACGTCATTAAAATTGTTGATTAGCGTGTCGGAAGTCAAGCCCTCCTCTCTATCCATCAAATCAATCACACTATCGCGAGCAATCTGATAGACGGCGGTGTCATTGGGGGCAAGTGGATAAAGGTTGCGAATATGCGTCCAGTCCTCGCTTTCGTCGGATTCAGAAAGCAGCCTGTCGACAGCGAATCTCTTGAGAAGGTTGTTGACTCCTTCAACAACAACTGAACTGTGGGTTGTGAGGATGAACTGTGTATTGGGAAAGCACCTGAGCAGATCGGAGACAACCCTTTGCTGCCAGGCAGGATGCAAATGAAGGTCAACCTCATCAATGAGGACCACCGCAGGGGACTCTAATGGGTTCTCCATGTCGGGATTTCCAGCTGCCATGCGTCGAGATAAGTCGATAGCAAGACCAATCATTGTCTTGTATCCATCGCTAAGCTGTGACAGTTCTAGGTCTTCTCCGTCTTCCGTTAGAATTAAGCGTGGAGGCGGCTTGACCGCAAAACGAGGGTTTGAAAGGGAAGGAAAGAGGGTCGTCAAACAATTACGAACGACCTTCAGTTGTGGATGCTGGAACTCAAAGTCTCGAAAGTAGTTTCGCGCCCTTAGCTCTTCATATTCTTTAAGATAATACCAGATAAACGCTGACCTGAAATTTGACGCTGAGTTCAGGGATTGGTTGAGAGCATCGCCAATCCGGTCGCTTTCAGAGTCGAAGCCACGCCGTCTCTCTGGAATATCCAGCAAGGCCCTGCTAACCCCATAATAAGCAAATATCGGCAGGCTGAAGTCTTGATTTTCGATCAATGGATTTAGAATGCGAGAGTCAACAACTTCACGCAACCGCTTTTTGCCAACTTCACTTACTTTTGGCCTTTTACTCTTGCCCCATTTGATGCAGTCCCATGCTATGCCGTCCACCGTCTCAACTAGAATGCGAGCAAAGGGGAGAATCTTTCCGTCGACTTGCCGTATTTCCCCTCGTTGCTTGAAGCTCCTTCCTTCTGCTCCCGGCAGATACGAGATGACTGCCCCAAGTGCTATGGCGAGTGCATCTAGGAAACTCGTTTTTCCCGAACCATTCTCGCCCATTAAAAGCGTTAGCCTTGAACCAAGGCCTATTGAGGCTCTCGCTTTGCAGCGAAAGTTCTCCATCTCTAATCGCTTTATTTTCACGTGTCCTCCGGCTTCATTGCTAAACAGGACTCTTTATCAGTGTATTTAATCATTTTACCTCAGTCCTCCTTCGCCGCCAAGCCAGGGATCGGCGCCAGCACGTCCTGGAGCTTGAGGTAGTTCACCTTCACGCCGTCATCGAGATCGAGCTCGATGCGCTGCTGGGCCAGGGGAAGCAGGGCGTCCTGCTCCCAGGCCTGGCATTCCTTGAGCACCTTGGTGATCTTCTCGGCTTCCTTGCGGGCGGAGGTGCGCTCACGGGCGGGCAGGTCGTCGTTGAGCTGATCGAGGCGAAGCTGTGCCAGGCGTGCTTCCAGCTTCTGCAGGTAGGGCCGGAAATAGTTGTTGAGCACCTGGTTGAGGGTGTCCTTGGTGAAGCGGTGCAGGTAGAGCAGGCAGGCGAAGCCTTTCTTGGGGCTCTGCACCATCCAGTAGATCGGCCTCTTCTTGTAGGTCTGAAGGTGATCCTTGTAGAAATCGCTGCAGAAGTACTTGCGGATGTCCTTGCCGAGAGACTCCTCGATGAAGCGCAGGTTGTCGACAACGCTGCTCTCCGGGAACGTGACGGCCAGGAACTCGCGGGTGCGGGCGACGATGTCGTCTTCGAACCATTCACCATCGAGAACGGGGATGATGCCGTCGGGGTCGGGCTTGAACTGGACTTCGCTCAGCGGCTTGCCGACTTTGGCTTCGTAGGCGGCGAGTTGGGCGGCCTGGCTGTCTCGGGAGTCAGCAAGGATCAGACCGGGCTGATCGAGGCTGAAGCGGCCCATCATGCAGCCGACAGCATAAGAAACGAAGTCAGCCACATCCTTGGCCCGATCAGGTCGAGCGAGGGTTATCTCGTCTTCCTTTGCTCCGGATTCAAGCTCTTCTTGGAGACCAAAAGAATCAATCCAAAGGATGTTGTTATCGGTTTCGAGTCCCTGCATGCATTTGATTGCTTCCAAGCAGTAGTCAGCATACTTCTTCCAAGATTCAATAAGCGTCAAGCCCTTGCAACACAGAGGAATTGCCCCTTGATCTGATCCCATTGCGCTGGAGCGCAGCATCGGAAGGTCGCGGAACCCCCAACTGGTTTCAGAGTTATTCCAATCCTCTTTTGCCAAAGATACTGCTTTTCGGTATATTTCCGAAAGATCACTGCGCGAGGGAATCAAGCTTTGTTCAAATGGTAGGTTTCCAACACTACTGGATACAAAGTGAAGAGTCGGATTTGCCAGCTCAATAATGTGAATGCCTACAGCGGAACAAAGGAACGGCAGCATGACTTCTGCGTCGACTTCAAAAAGAGCCGGCGACTCTACATTAAAAATTGAATCTTCTTCTAGCAGTCTAGCGCTAAATCTCGAGCTTGTAGAGTGTGACCAAGTCACACCCTGCTGAAAATAGCGATGGGTATTCTTTATTATGCGAGTAGGAGAGCCGTAAAGACTCCTCGCGAATTCAAACAACTCTTCCCCTCCGCTCTCCCAGTTGATAACAAAGTCATTATTGCCATACCATTTTCGAAAAGGCCCTCCCTTCTTGTGTGGAAACCACTTTGCTGATATTTCGCGACCTTCAGTTGAGGGGCAGGTATTTCTTTTAAACTTTTCTTCTGATATTTCGTGCCATAAGCGGAGAAAGCGCTCGTTGTCACTAGTTTGCAATCCTGAGCAAGTATCTCCGAAGTCTGATACCCTGCCCATTCTCTTATAACATGATAAAGTCAATAAACCGGCCCAGTAGACGACAGGAGCGCCGGGTACGTCCTTGAAGAAATCGGGAGCCTGCCATCTAAAGCGTTCGTTATGGGTAGGAAACTTCAGAGGAACAAACTCATCGTCACACTCGAAATATCGGATACATTGAAAATTGGCTTTTTTGCCTTCTGGCTTGCTGTTTAGCCACAGTGTTGCGCTTGTGCCGAAATTGATGCCCATAGGCGTCCCACCCTTGCCCTCATACGGCATATGCACCATCGAGAAGAGCGAATGTTTTTCAAGCAGGTCAGTTCTCATCTGTTCGTAGGTGGGCAAGAACATCCATGCATCCATGGTGATCATTGCTGACCATGCTCGATCCATGGCGAATGAAAAACCTCGTTCAATAAACGAAGAGAAAAGGTCTGCCTTTGTTTTAGTATATAGTCGCTTCGTGAAGTCCTTCAGGACTGGATTCATTTTCTTCGCGCCATGATAAGGAGGGTTGGCGACGACAATGTGATACTTGCGGCTAAGAGCTTCGGCCTGGCAAATGGCCAAGAGGAGTTTGTCCTGGATACTCTCTACAAGAAGATCCCCTGCAGGATTATTATCGCAGATCTTTGATTTAAGTCTCAGAATCTCCTGGAGTTCCAGCTGAGGCTTGATCAGTGACCCGTACGTGTGCACGTGCTCTCTGAACTGATGAATCTGACTCAGTTCATCATGGCCAAGACTCGTGCCTGTACTCTCAGTCCATGCCGACACTTCTTCAGGTGTAATAGGTACATTATGAAGACATATCACCCTCGGTCCTGTAAGGCGACGGAACGCATTGCGCGCATATTCGCGAGCCTTGCAGACTAATGCAAGCTGGGCCAGCTGAGCGGCTCGGTGACAAATTTCAAGGCCAAATAGATTGTGGCTGAGTATTTTTCCTGGGATCTCGCTGGGCAAGTATCCGTCTTCCTCCCATATCTTTATAAGCAGATCAAAAGCATATGTAAGTATGTGTCCAGAACCACAGGCTGGATCCAGTACCTTAATTTCCTCCGGGCCGGCCACGGTAATCGAATCTGCTGGATCCTGTCCATCAGGATCATCTATGTAATAAGGCATGTGCGCTCTCAGCCCTGAATTTGGCCTGGACCGCATCCAAAGGCGACCGAGTGAGTTTTCCACCAAGTAGCGCACGATCCAATGGGGGGTGAAAAGCTGTGTGACTGCTGGAATATCTGTTGATTTAACCGCTTCTTTCCGAGCATCAACTTCTTTCTTTCTTTCGGCTATGTAGAACTGGTACAGCCAGCCGATGATCTCCACGTCCTCGCAGTCATCGTCGCTGATCGCGGTGCGGAATGCTCCAGCGATCGAGCCTTCACTCAGCAGGTCGTCGGGTAACAGCAACTCGCTAGCATCATCTAGCCCTTCAAACAGCTCAGGCAGCAGTTGGTGATAGGAGCGGCAACTGGCCAACACCAGCTCGCGGTACACCTCCCCTTGCGGATCAGCCCCCGCAATCGCGGGCGGGATCAGGCCATCGAGCAGGCCATGCAGGCGCACCTCGTTGGTGTGCGGCTTCAGTTCGGCTGGCAGGCTGCCCGCCCGCATCAGCTTGAGCAGCTCCGGCTGGGTCTCACCCTCAGCCGCCGGCATCAACACTTTGCAGCCAAAGGGGTGCCAGCCCCTGGCATCCAGATAGCGCAGGGCGCACAGCCGGTTGAACCAGGTGTAGGCCACCCGCTCCAGCAGCTGTTCGCGGTTCTCCGCTTCCCGTTGACGCAGTTCAGCGATCTGCGTGGCGTAGGTGCTCAGCGTGTCAGGGGTCTGGCTGTTGAGCAGCAAATCCAGCTTGCGGCCCACCGCCTCCAGCAGCTGCCGGCGCAGCACCGGGGCAAAGCTCTTCAGGGCGGCGGTGTTGACGGGCATGGAGGTGGGATGGAGGTGTTGGTGAATAGGAGGCAGACGACGTGACGCCTTAAGGCGGCAGTTCCAGGCCGGCCAACAGCTCTTCTGCGACGCCGCAGAAGCAATCCCGAGCAGCGCTGAAGGGCACCGGCGGGCCCCACACCAACTCCCCTACAAACCGCTCGTACAGCTCCTCCAGTTCGCCGCTGGTCTGCAGCTGCACCAGTGCCTTCTGCAGCCAGCCGCCTGGATCGCGGCCAAAGTCCGGTTGCTGGCGGCCAAACTTCACCAGATCGCCAGCCACCGTCTGGTTGAACAGCGGCTGCAGCTGCGGGGACGCCTTGGCGCTCGATGGCAACACCGCCTGCAGTTGGTACACGTCATAGAGGTGCCGCACCAGTTGTTCATCATCTGGATTGCGTTCCAGCTGCTCGGGCCAGCCAGCGGTGCGGCGCAGAAACGACACCACCTTTTCCACCAGGGTTTCGGGCATGGACACCGCGATGTGCGTGATCCCCTGCTCATTCAGAGGCATCAAGGCCGCCAGCAGCGATTGCACCTCCACGCTCACTGGCTTCAGCAAGGGGGCGTGCACCGTGAGATCCAGCCGCAATTCAGCCCTCAGCGCCGCTGCCAGCGGAAACTGCGGTGTGTAGGCAAGTGCAAAGCACACGTAGCGGTTTTCGTTGAGGGCGGTGATGCCTTCCTCGGGCAGGTCAAATCCTGCCTGCCGCAGATAGTTCACCAGCCGTTCTCTCAATCCGCTCAGCTGACGCCGAGCCAGGCTGCGGCTCCACCCCTCCGGCAACACCAGCTTGAAATCGATGTCCTCCGACATGCGCTCCAGCACGCCGTGGCCCTTGCTCAAGGAGGTGCCGCCGCAGAACACGGGCTCCACGTCTCCCCAATCAAAGTCGGCCAACAAGCCGAGCACGTCAGTGATCAGCAGATCCTTCTCAAGGATCGAGGGCGCCAGATCAGTGAGGCCGAGGCGCAGCGCTTCTTCGACGGCGCCACGCTGGGCTGGTGAGATCGTTTTCATAGGTCACCACCTGCTTGCCGATCTGCAGGCGGCGGCTGATGCGCCGCTTGCCGGTGTCGAACGTGGTGCGCCAAGGCACCTGGGTGGTGAGGCGCTCGTTGTAGCGGCGTTGCGCTGCCCCCAACTGCCAGGAGATGCCCAGCCTCTCGAAGGTTTCGACCGCCAGCGCCCCCAAGGGCTGGCGTGCCATCGGAATACGTGAAATCGGGCCGGGCGCCGCCTTGGCATAAACCCCCAGGCCGATGCGCACCAGCTTGCCCTCGGCCACCAGCTGATTGAGGGCCCTGCTCAGCTGGGCCGGACTTCCGAACCGCGCCAGATCGCGCCGGAGTACCACCTCGCCGCTGCGGGCCGCGATCGAACGCTGCAGCCGCTGCTTCACGCTGGCAGGTCTGGCAGGTCTGGCAGGTCTGGCGGCTGGTTGCTTGGGGCTGGTCGTGGCTGGAGCAGTTGCCACAGCTTGGATTCGGGCTGCTAGGGATGCTCATCGTATCCCTCTCTGCCGTTGCAGGCGGGTGCTGATGAGACCTGCGGCGAGAGTGGTGGGCCAGGGGGCTGGTGCCTGTCATCGGCTTACTTAAAACGGATGAAGTAATCAGCACGACTCAGTGCTGGCCTGGGTTCTGGGGGCATCACAGGCTGATCCGATGCCCCTGCTCCAGCTCCTTGCGGGCGGCTCGGGCCAGGGCCTCCAGCCACTGCTGCAGCTCCGCCTCGTTGCTGATCTGGCTGAGCGGGCACTGCGGCTTCAGGGTTGAGGCCGCCACCACGGTGATCGGCGCCTGCTCCTCGGCACCGGCAGGCATGGCCAGGGCCGAGATCCGTTGCAGCTGCCGGGGCACCTCTTCGTTGCGGTAGCGGTTCAGCCGCAGGAGCGCCGTTCCTGGCTTGGAGGCGCTCTGCACCTCCGCCTTGGCCGCCGTGGTGGTTGCCAGCACCTCAACCTGCTGCTCGGGATCCAGCTTCTGGAAGTCGGGATCGGCCTTCAGCCGGGCCTCCTGTTCGCTGATCGCCTGCAGGGCCTGGGACTGGGCCCACTGCAGCCGCTGCTCCAACTGCTTCTGCAGCTCGGCCATGGCGTTGTTGGCCTGGGGGATCAGGCCGCCGGCATAGGGCTTGTCGCTCTCCAGCAGCTTCCGCAGTGGCACGACCTGTTCGGCTGGCAGATCGGCGAACTCATCGCCGTAGCGCACCTCGAAGGCCTTGACCTGGTCGTAAACGATTTTCTGGTTGCCCTTGAGAAACTGCTTCAGGGGCGTCAGCAGGTCTTCCTCCGCATCAAGCCAGGCGTCCTTGAAGCTCTCCAGCTGGTTGAGCAGATAGCCGTCGTCCTTCCTGGCCAGTGCCTCGGCCTGCTCCAGCCAGGGCCTCACGGCTGCCAGGAAGGGGTAGCTCGCGGCCTGGGCGGTGATCTCCCGCAGGTCCTGCACTTCCTCGGCCATCGCCATGCGGAAGGCTTCGCAGGTGGTTCGCGCGTCGGTGCCGGGGCTCTGAACGTTGAACAGGTCCTGGTGGAAGCGCTTGAGGTCATTGACCCGTCGGGGGTCGACAACCTCCGCCAGACGGACGCTTACACCGCCCAGGCGGCGGCTGTTGGTGAGCGCTTCGATCACCTCCACGCTGCTGAGCAGCTCCTTCTCGCGCAGCTCCAGCTTCCCTAGCCGGTACAGCCGGGCGATGAAGGTCAGCGTGGCCCAGTTGCTCCAGCCGTAGGGCCGCGCCTCGAACTTGCGCACAAGGTCTTCTGCGCTGAGGCGCTCGGCCAGCTTCTGCTGGCGTTCCACATCCACCAGCACCTCCTGTTCAGCTTCTGAGAGGCGCACCGCCAGACCATCGAGCAGGTCGTCCTGGTCACGTACCACCTGAGCCACGGTGGCTTCGCTGAAGGACCCCCGGATCATCTTCAATTTGGGGAACGCCGAGCGGATCAGCTCCTGGTAGGCCTTGCTGAACCGAGTCCTGGGGTCGCTCTCGCCCACCGACAGGGTCTGGCCATTCACCACCAGCACGGCGGAGCGCAGCAGATCCTCCGCCACCCGCGTGAGCTCCTGGCGGCGGGTGCTGTTCTGCCTGGAACGCACCGCGAGGATGGCGTTGAGCGTTTCGTCCTCACCGCCGCTGTTCTGACGGATGTAAAGGTCAGTCTTGAGATAGCTGCGTATCTGATCGAGAAGCCGGTCCTTGGCCGGCAAAATCGCCATCAGCTCACTGCCGCCCATGTTGCGACTGATCAGAATCGCGTCCTGGCCGTAGTTGGGATGCTCCGGCGTCACCAGGTTCACGGCCACATCCGATTCTCTGCCTTTCATCAGGCCGTCGTCGATCTTCTGGGCAAAGGGATAGTCGTTGCCGTTGTCTTCGTAGCGGATCTTGTTGCTGCGTAGCACGTCATCGAAGATGATGCCCTGCAGGGTCTTGATCACCACCGAGTCCGCGACCTCGGTTCGCTTGATCTCCTGCTCAACATCCTTCTCTTTGTCGGTCAGGAACTCATAGATCTCACCACTGCGCTGCAGGTAGCTCTGGCTATCCAGGTTGATCAGCGCTTCTTTGACGGCCTGCTCATGGGCCCGGATGTCGAAGTTGGGCTGATTGATCAGCAGGATGGCGATGTTGCGCGCCGTGCTCTTGAACTGAGGCACCCACTTGAGCAGGAACAGGGCCTTGAGAATGCGCAGCTCCAGCTCGCCGACCTGGTTCTGAGCCGTCACCATCGTCTGCTGCTTGTCGGCCCGGATCACATCGCGGATGCCGTCGTAGAGCTGATCGAAGCTGGCCAGGCGGCCCACCGACAGTTCCTTGATCGCCTTGGCCACCTCCTGGAACACCGAGAGCATCGAGCGCTCGCCGACGGCCATGTTGCGGCCTTCAAAGATGCTGTGGGTCGCCAGGCTCTGAATCGCCTGCTGGAACAGGCTCAGCTGGTAGGGGTGGAAGGGGTACAGCCCGCAGAAACTCTGACAGTCGACCCAGCCCTTGAGCTGAATCGAGCCATCGCTGAAGCGATACAAGGTGGTGAAGTTGTCCTTCTCCTGCTCGTAGATCGAGATCAGCGGCTCCGGTTCATCCGGAGTTTTGGCCAGCAGACGCCGCTGGATCACCTCCTGCACATCGGCACTGGCCAGGGTGAGCTTGGTCTTGAAGCGGCCCTGGATCTTGCTGAGGTCATCGGCCTGCTCAAACTTCACCTGGCCCAGGATTCCCTCCAGATCGGCCTGGGAGGTGATGAACACCGTGGCCCGTCCATCGGTGGCCGTGGCCAGGCTTTCCACCAGCGTCTGCAGGTTCAGCAGGCGGCTGCGCTCCTGGCCGATGAACTGGCCCGCCTCATCCACAAAGAAGTTGAGCCGGAAACCCGGCGGCTGGCTGTCGAGATACTCCTTCACCCGGCCGGCGAAGCCCTCAATCGAGAGGCGGTAGCTGTCCTTGGCGTCGCTTACTACTTTTATCGCATCGTCTTCGCTGCCGCCGAACTGCTCGGCATAGGCCTTGGCGAAGCTGCGCTTGGTCACGGTGGCCAGCGCATCGCGGTCGTTCTCCCAGCTGCGGCCGTTGACCCGCTGGTAGGTCTGCTTGAACGCCTCGAACTGGCTGCGCTTATTCAGGTCGTGCTCGAATTGCGCCACATAGCCCTGGTTGCCGTAGTAGCCCTGCAGCTCGTTCAGCACCTTCATGAACACCTCCAGGATCGGAGCCTCATGGGTGCCGCCGATGCCATCGAACTTCTGGTCGATGTTGAACAGCAGGCTGCGTGCCGGAATCGCCGTTGCCTTCTTGAGGTCGGCGCGGATGATTTCGTCCTCCACCTTCGGTAGCAGGATCTCCACCGGCCGGCTGTCCTGCTCGCCCACCCGCTTCTCGCTGTCGAGCATCAGCGAGAGCATCTTGAGCAAGTGAGACTTGCCCGATCCGAAGAAGCCCGAGATCCACACGCCATTGGCAGTGGGATTGTGGAGGTAGGCATCGGTGAAGGCGCCGAGGCCCTTGCTCACCTCACGGGTGACGACGTACTCGTCCAGTTCGACCAGCAGATGCCGCTCGTCGTCGGCCTTGATCACGCCATCAATCGGGCGATCGACTGGCTTGAGGAAGAGCTCTTGGATGGTGTTGGCAGTCATGAACTCTTGATGTCGAAGTAGTCGAGGTTGGTGGCGCGGTAGTGCGGGTTTTCGATCTTGCTGGCGGTTGTGGTGCCAAACAGGCGGAGATAGGAACCGCCGTCGGCATCCTGGGAGTACTCGCCGGGGAAGAAGATCACCACTGGGTGGCGCACCATCGCCGGCTGCAGCGCTTCAAGAATCGTGTGGGTGCGCAGGAACGGATAGATCCGGCCGGAACCCGTGATCAGGCTGATTTGGGTGTCGTCTTTCAGCGTATCCATCAGCTTCGGCACCAAGGCGGTGGTGGGTTCGGCCACGTTTTGCAGGGTGTCGAACAGGTCACTCTTACTCCAACTGGCCTCCTCCTGCAGGACCACATCGAGGTAGCCCTTGGCCTCCAACAGCTGCAGGACCAGCTCAAAGAGATCCACATGCTTCACCCGCAGCCCCTGCTTACGCAGAAACTGCTCGGCGCCCTTCACCACCACCCGCAGCTGATCCTCATCGGCGGGGCTGTAGGTCTGAATGAAGATCGGTACCTCCTTGGCCGCACCCCGCATCTCCAGAAACTCGGGGCGGGTCAGCACCTCCTGCAGGCGCTTGTCGAGGCCGGCGACGCTGCTCATGGCTTTGCCCTCCGGGCCGGCGGGGCCTTCTTGGCAGCAGGCTTGGCAGCAGCCTTCTGTTTGGGCTTGGCTGGAGCATGCAGCAGGAATCCGGCCAACAGCGCAGGGTCGTCGCTGGCCACCAACTCCTGTACCTGCGGCGAGAGGAGCGGCCGCTGCACAGTGCCCAGTGTTCCCCCCTTGCCCGCTTTGCCGGCAAGGAGCCCTGCATCCCTGAGCATCTGCAGCAAGGCCGATCGCACCTTCTGCTGGGAGGAAGGGGCAAGGGCCGTCAGCTCGGGGTGATCGCGCTCGCAATCCTCGTAGAAGGTCGCCATGTCTGAGCGCCGGAGGACCGGGTCCAGGCTGCTGAGCTTGGCCAGGAGCACCTGCCGGCACAGGTCAGCGGCGATCTGGATGCGCTTGAACACGGCCAGCCAAGCCATGGCAATGCGCTCATCGCTGGTCCCCTTGGCCAGCAGCTCCATCTGGCGGGTATTCAGGCACTGCAGCCGCTGCCGCAGCTCCGACTCCAGCCGTTTGCCGGTGCTGGCCGAACGGGCCTGCAGGGCGTTGCGCTCCAACACCGTGGTCTTGGTGCGGCTCCAGTCGCCCTGCTCCTCCAGATGGATGCCCGCCACAAGGGTGGCCAGCTCAGGCCTCAGGCCAGCCGCCGTGAAGCTCAGGCAGTAGCGGCACGCCTGCGGCGCTGTGCGGGGCAAGGCAATCAGTTGGCTGAACCTGGCCAATCCTGGCACTAGCCAGCGTGCAACGTCAGCCAAGAAGTCTGTTTCCGTATGACTTTCGACGGCGGACCCTATGGCTGGCGGCCCAGCTTTATTTTACTCCTCCTGCGAACAAGGAGAACTATGCGCTGCGTGCATAGAAACGGCCGGTCCAGGTAGGTGCTGCCCGGTTTCTCTGCTTCTAGGGTCTTGGTTCGCCCGAGCCGGCGCACAGCCACCGCATCCCTTCTCCTCGGCCAGTCCTCACGCCGCGTCGAGGATCGGCCCAGGCGCCCCCAGGGGAGCGTCCTTGCCCAGGCGCTGCGGCCGGCCGGTGGGGCTGGGGTTCTCCGTCGTCCCTCAGGTGGCTTCCCCCGCTTCCTCCCCCCGCCGCCAGCAGCCGTGCTCGCCTCTCGGCCGGTTCTGCCCGGCGGGCCCGTGATGCCCTGGTGCTGGAGCACCTGCCCCTGGCTGATGCCCTGGCTTCCGCCTCCGCCCTGCGCCTCTTCCCGCTGGTGAAGCGGGTGGATTGGATCCAGGTGGCCCGCGAAGCACTGGTTCGCTCCGCTCCCCGCCGTAGAGCAGGCGAGCCCGCTGGGCCCTGTCTGTGCCGCTGCATCACCGGGGCCCTGCAGCACCACCTGTGTCATCGCGTCTGCCTGGTCCGCCGCTGCGCGAGAGGCGCAGATCGCCATGGTGATCGCATCCCGGTGTCCGTTTGGCCAGCCCGAGGAGGATCCGTTCCTGCTGCTGGAGTCCAGCCTGCATTGCAGAGAGCGCATCCTGCAGGGTGCGGTGGGGCATCCATTGCAGCGCAGCTGGATTGAGCATCCCTATGGGGAGGAGGAGCTGACGCTGCTGAAGGAGGTGTTGCCGGTGTTGCAGGAATGGCTGGCGCTGGTGGATGCGATTGATGCGGAATTGCTGGAGCAGCAGAGGGAGCGTGAGGCGCTGGCGGCGCAGGGTGTCAAGCGACACCAATGGGAGGAAACAGTAAATGATGCAAAGCGCTGGCTCAATTTTCGATGTCGGCTGAAAGGAACAGATCGAGGTATGCCGCCAGGGGAACAGCGTCTGCGAGGTTCTGGCAAGCCCACAGCTCCAGGGTAATCATCTCATCGGATATCTAATCGGATATCTCATCGGATATCTCATCGCATCTTCGAACAAACGGCGATGGCGCCAAACGAAATGCTCACAGGTGGCCCGCGCTGCGTTGAACCAGGGCAGGCTGGTGAGGGTGGGGTGGTGTTCGAGTTTGCTGCAGGCCAAAGGGAGGAGGCTTTGCCAGCCTGGGGTGGTGCGCCAACGGCGAAGGGTCCCGTCTCCGCCACCGCTGATCAGTTCGCCGTTCTTCAGCTCGATCAGGCTCCTCACCCACCCCTGACCCGTGTCGATCGGCTTGCCATCGCCCACCGGCTTGCCATCACGCCAGCGCCGTAGCGTTCCATCACGGCCGCCGCTGATCAGCTCGCCGTTCTTCAGCTCGATCAGGCTCAA
>CAIZQU010000160.1 GCA_903935205.1 uncultured cyanobacterium
CCCCTTCGTGGTGACGATGGCAAGGGCTTTCACCAGCTCAAAGATAGAACCGCGAGAGACGGGCAGGGACTCGGTCAGCTCCGCCAGGCGGACGCCATCGACGACAGCGGCGGCATGGTCGGCGGAGTCCGGCGACGGTGCGGACGGCGGCATGGTCAGGGGTCAGCGGAGTCCGCGGACGATGCCAGACGGTGGGGCCATGGCAACCACGGGTGAGCCACACCAGACGGCGGCGGGGCAGCCGCACCACAGGCCGCGGCCGGCCAACCACCACGGGCCGCAGGCGACCAGACGGACGGGTCACGGCGGGATCGAGCACGGCGAGCGGAACTTTCAGGTTCAGTTGCTGCAGCGGCGCCACTGGTACCCGATCAGTACCCGCCCATAGGCGCATCAGGCGGGCCCCAGACGATTCCCCCAGTGCACCTCCTCGCAAAAGCGATCGCGGTGCCGGCAGCGCTGATCTTCACCTTGTTCCCCAGCGGCGCCCTCATAACCAGGAGGGCGCCGGCCTCGCCGATCCCGGAGAGGATCGATCGCTGCAGGTCCCACAGGGGCCGGTAGCGGGGCGAGGGGGCGTCCACCTTCGCCATGGCGCAATGGTTCGCAGCGTGAGTCAACGCGGCCCGCTGTTCCACCTCAGAGAGGCCGGCCAGCGGGTCCGCCGGTTTTAGGTTTCCACAGCCAGCCAGTAGCACCAGCAGGGAAGCGAACAGCGCGAAGCGGGGCGATTTCACGGGCAGATGTAGAAGCAATGGCCCAATGCTGCCCCCTGGCCGCAGATCAGTTCGGGCCGCGAAGCACTACCAGCGCAGCCCGACGGTGACGGGGCAGCCGGACCCGTGGATGGGGCAAACCCACCACCAGGGGCCGCAACCAGCCAGACGGACGGGTCACGGCGGGCTGGAACACGGCGGCCACCAGGGGGCGAGGGGATCGGCAGGCATGGGCAGCAGGGCGCACCCCTCCAGGGTTCCCCCAGGCGGACAAGACCCCCCTTTTTCCGCTGCAAACTGCGCTTTATGCACGGTCACCAATGGATGCCCCCCCATAACTGGATCCGCCAGCCCCTCGGGGGCGTTTCTGGCGGGATGGAGCTTCTCCATGGATGGGGTGCCAAAAATCAGCAGGCAACCCGCAGAGGGGGGGGAGAGGGCCTCAGGCAACCGCTGCCAGGTGACCGGCGCTCCGCGAGGGGGGCCGGGGAGGGCCGCTGATCCATGGAACGGCGGCGGGGGCGGCGAGGGGGGCGGGCCTCAGCGGGGGGCGAGGGGGGCCCGGCGGATGGCTGGGGCTTTTTTCTCCCCTGCAGAAGAATCCCGTAGGGGCGTTTTTAGCCCCACCCCTGCGGCCGGTCAGGGGCTGGCGCAGCTCGGCCAGGAAGGCAACGGCGAGGGCCTCAGCGCTCACCCCCTCCGGCAGGGCCTCCCGCCGGGCCTCGTAGGTGTAGGCGTCGCGCTCATCGCCGCGGGCCTTGATCCGCCCGGCCTGCTCCAGCCGCCAGCCGATGGCTTCCAGCAGGGCCCGCAGGGTGCCGGTGGGGAGCTTGCGGGGGCTGATCCCCAGGGCGGTCAGAACCTGGCCGCGGTGGGCGGTGGCGGTGGCGTGCAGCTCCAGCACGGCCGGGTCTGTAGCGGCGATCGTCTCCCCTGCCGCGAAGCGCTCCAGCAGGCGGGGCACCCCCAGGGCCTGCAGGGCAGCGACGCGGGGCGCGAGGGCCACCCGCAGGCGGTCGGGGTCAAAGGGCCGGCCTGCGGCGTCAAGGGCGGCGATGACGGCCTGATCGTGGGCAGGGATTAGGGCGAGGGCCTCGGAGCTGGTAAGCAGCCAGCCCAACCGCAGGCGATCCCGCAGGCCGGCCCGCTCGGCCTCCAGCAGGGCTGGCGAGGGTGCCGCGGCCCCCAGTCCCCAGCGCAGGCCTAGCCGGTGGCGCTGCAGGGCGGCCCACTCATCTGGCGGGAGGGTGCGGCGACGGGCGAGGGCCTCGGCTTCCTCGGGGGTGAGGGTCGGGGCCTTGATCACGGCGGAGTCCTCCGCCCAGAGGGCCATTTCTGTGATTTCGCCCAGGGCTTTGCCGATCGATTTGGCGAGGGTTTCCGCGTCGGCCCGCTCGGGTTCTGGGGCCCCCAGCCCCCAGCCTTCCCGCTCCAGCAAGCCGGCGATCGTGGCGCGATAGGCCAGGCGCTGGCGGTTGCGCTGCGCCCCCAGTTCGGCCCAGGCCTCCAGACATGCGCCGCCATCGTCGGGGGTCTGCAGCGCTCCCAGTAGGGGGTCAGCGGTGGCCCGCAGTTCGGCCACCAGCCGGGCCGGATCGGTGGCGCCCGATCCCACCCGCAGGGCGGAGCCTGGGCAGCGATCCGGGGCGAATAGATAGGCGGGCACCTCAGGGCAGCGGACGCGGGCGAGGGCCTGGGCGACGTGCTCGGGGGCGATGCGGCCCCCCGCGTAGGCCAGCACGCAGGAGGGCCGCCAGCGGGAGAAGCTCACCCCGGAACTGATCGCGGGCGAGCAATAAAGGGCCCAGTTCGCCCCCTTCTGGCGGGCTTCTGTGGTGCGCCGTTCCGCGAAGCCGTCCGGGTCGGCGGCCAGCTCAGCGGCCAGCTCGGGGGTGCTGGAGTCGATCACATCCACCAGGTCGGCGGGCCGCCAGCGCTTGTGTTGGATCGCCAGGGTCTGGGGTGCGTTGCGCATGCGGGCCTGTTGGGCGGAAGCCCAGCAGAGGAAGGGCTCACCCGCGGCGATCACCTCGAACCACTTGCACCAGAACGCGGCGGCGGCGTCCTGAGGCTGCCCGAAGCCCTCGGGGGCGTGCAGGGGCCGGCCGGCCATCGGCTGGTGATCGGAGCGGATCAAGAGGGCGCGGCGCCCGCTGAGGCGTTCCAGCAGGCGCACGGCCCAGTCCGGCATCTGGGCATCGGCGGCGATGGTCTGCCGCATGTGGGGCAGTTGCTCGGCCAGGGTGCGCAGCACCACGGCGCGGCGATCGTCCCCCAGGGCTGTGCCGGTACTGGAGAGCAGGTGCTCAGCGGCCTGGGCCCATTCATCGAGCACCACGGCGCCGCCGATCCAGCCGTGGCCGCTGATCCGCAGGGCGGAGCCAGGGCACCAGGAATCCCAGCAACCGGCCACCCCCTGCTGTCGCTCATCCGATCCGGGAGCGGGGCGCCAGGGCACCCCCACCCGTTCGGCGGCGGCCTGGCCCAGGGCCTTGCGGTGGGAGGGCATGAGCACGGGGACCCCCTCGGCCGCCAGGGGAGCGAGGGCGGCGGCGATGGCTTCTGTCTTGCCGCAGCCCATCGGGGCCTGGAGCACCACCAGCGGGGCGGCTTCTGGGGAGGGGAGGGGGCAGGCCTCGCCCAACCACTGACCAGCCGGTGCGACCCGATCGGCGGGCCGCAAGGTGGGCAGCACGGGGCGGGGGCCCAGGGGCCGCAGGGCAGCGGCGAGGGCCTCCCAGCCCCCCCCGGCGGCCAGGTGATCGTCTGCTCCTTTGCCATGGGTGCCGGGAACGATGCCCACCCGCACCACGGCGCCAGCGGCGGCCAGCAGGCGGCCCAGGCGATCAGCGGCGAGGGGTTCGGCCGGCTCCGGCTTGTCGCTGGCATCAAAGACAACCCAGCAGGGCCGACCGGCGAGGGGAACGCCGGCCAGCTCGGGCAGCAGGGCCGGGCGACCGTCGGGGTCTTTCGGGGCGCCGTTCCAGATACCGGACAGCGCGACGGCGGGCACCCCGATCGAGAGGAGGGCCGCGGCCTTCTTGGCCCCTTCCGTCAGCAGCAGGGGCAGGGCTGGGGTCTGGGCCCACCAGCGCCAGAACACGCCAGCGGATCCGTCGGCATCGGCGGCCACCTCCGGGGGCAGGGGTAGGCCGTGGCGATCGGCCACCCGCTTGGCAATGGCGGCCGGAACCCGCAGCCAGAACGCGCGGGCTGGCACCCCGATCGGGTGCTCATATTTCCGCGGGGCGTCCTTCTGCTGATCCCACCGCGGCCGGTCCGGCTTGAAGGTTCCCCAGGCCATGGGGGCCCAGTCGGCGAGGGGATCGAGACCGGAGCACCACCAGCCGCCGGATTCGGCGAGGGGCTCCAGTGGCCGCAGGATGCGGGCGGTTTCTGCGGTGGCGTATTGGCTGGCATGGCCCCCCAGCCGGGCGAGGCGCTCACCGGCCAGGGCCTCCAGCACGGTCTGGCCGGAGATGCTGAGGAGGTTCGCCGCGGCCAGCTCGGGCGCCACGGCGCTCCCGTCGGCCCATTCCGTCAGGTGATGGGCCAGGAGGGCGTCAGTAGCCCCACCTACGTCCCAGGCGGAGCCGATCAAGCGCTCCGGCTGCGGTTGTGGGGCGGACGGAATTTCAGTAGGATTCACGGCAACGGCCTCCCCTCGGGGGGGTGTGAACCCCAGTCGCCGGCATGACGCCAATCGAGACGGCTTCTGGGAGGGTTTGAGAAGGGGGCTTCCGCCCCCTTTTCCCATTTCTGGGTTTGAGGCATTGAACCGGGCCAGCAGGCGTCTCGCCAGCCCACCCAGGGGCTCAGAGATCCCCGGCGTCGGCCTCCTCCATTGCCAGTGCCACTAGGTGGCGCACGAGGTCGCTCGGCGTGGCGTTGCGGGCTGAGGCAGCACGGCTCAGGGCTTCCCAGCGATCAGCCGGGAGGCGAAAGGTCATCCGGTGCTGTCGAGCAGGTGCGGGGCGCGCGGGGAGATCGAGCAGGCGGTGGGCGGTGGCGGGCATGGCGTCTGATCTGGGACGCCTCAGGTTTCCTGCCGTGCCGTAAGCCGTTCTGTCAGACGTTCCTGACGCTCAGCTCTGGGCGGCCCCATTGCTGGCGGCGGGCGGTTGTTGGGAGGTTTTCGCCGGTCCGATCTCAGGCGGCGCGATGCTCCAGTCGATCCAGCAGCAGGGCCACTTACACGGCGGCGAGAGGGGCGCCCTTTGGCGTTCCAGCGCTCGTGTCGGCCAGTGCCTCTAAATCAGATCCTGGCATCCTCGCCATCTATTGTGAATTCCGTTATATCTGGGGCAGCAAACACGCCATCCTTAGAGTAGTAGCGAAGCGCGAGGTATACGGTCTGGCCATATCCTCCATTGCCAATCGCGTTTACCCAGCCCATTACCGCCCCTTCTTTTGTCACTTGATTGGCCCTCATGTAAACACTGCCACATGATCTTTCTTTGCACCATACCTTTATCACCAGTGCAGAGCCCCCTGCGTCTTCTTCAGCAGCCCTGCACTCCGGGGTCTTCTTGTCGGGGTAAGAGGAGCAAATAGAGGTAAACACGCCTGAAACACCAGACCGATACCAGCCCTGGGGAGGGGCTGGCTCTGCGGCCTGCTCTGAGCGGTCTTCCGCGGTGCCGCCCAGGCGACAGCCACCAGCAACGACCCCAAGAAGCAGTACAAGGGGAAAGACTGTCAGCGACAGCGATCGTGATTTTTTTCTTCCCACTATTTTCAAAGAGAGCCACGGGTATTTTGTACCCAAGCCGAGGGGGTTGGTCAAATTCGCCAGAATTGATATTTATCTACTTCAGCCCCCGGTGATCGCGGCCAGCACCTCGGTTTCGTCGGCCTCCAGGTAGTGGCCCAGGGAACCCAAGGACTTGTGGCCGGTGATCTGCTGCACCACGTTCAGGGCCACCCCGCGGCGCACGGCATCGGTGGCCAGGGTGCGGCGGAAGCTATGGGTCGAAACCCCCTCCAGCCCCAGGCGGGCGCAGGCCTGGCGCAGGGCCTTATCTGCGGCCTGACGGGTCTGGGGGGTAGTGGTGCTGCCAGCGGCAGGGAATAGGCATTCCTCCTTCGCGGGGGCGTGGCCGTGCTCGGCCGCCCAGGCCTTGCGGTAGGTCTCCAGCTCGGCCGCCAGCCGGGGGGCGGTCGGAACCTGGCGCGTGGTCTTGGTCTTGGTGTTGCCCTTGCGGTAGGTCACCACCCCGTTCAGGTCACCCCAGCGCAGGGCGAGGGCCTCGCTGATCCGGCCGGCGGTCCATCGCTGAATCGCCCAGAGGCAGCGGTAACGGGGGGAGGGGGCACCCTCCAGCAGGGCCTCCAGCTCATCGGCGGAGAGGGTGGCGGCGGCACCGTGACGATCGACCTTGGCCATGGGGGGGGGGATCCCGACTGCTCACTGATCCTAGTTGCTCTTCTATCAAAAGAGCAACCACCTAGGTAGGGGAAGGGGGCAGGGCGAACAGGGCGGCGGGGGGTGCCTTGTTGAGAATCGCCAGGCGCTGCGTCCGCAGAGTCGGCGGAGTCCGGCGACGGCGGAGACGATGCCAGCCGGCCAGAGTCCGCTCAGTCCGCTGACTCGGCGGACGATGCGGATTCGAGCCGCCAGCAGTTCCAGCCGGTACGGGTCGCGCGGATCCCGCCGCGGGTGATCGGTGAGCCCCCAGGTTTCACCCCCAGGACCCAGGCGGTCTCGGTGGTGGTGAGCCCCAAGCCCGAACGGATCGCCCGCTCTGCGGCCTCCAGGCGGGCCAGGAAGGGGGCAGGGTCTGCGGAGTCAGCGGACGGTGCCGACCCTGCTGCGGAGCCTGTCTGGGGCGTCTGCGGAGTCCGCTGACTCACCAGACCGCCCGCAAGGTCCGCGATCCGCACCTCTCCCCGCGCCACCCGCTGCGCAGCTTCCGCCAGGCGGTCGGCATCGTCGGCGCTGACCCAGGCCACCCGGCCGCGGCCATCGGCCCCCGGCCCCTTCGTGGTGACGATGGCAAGGGCTTTCACCAGCTCAAAGATAGAACCGCGAGAGACGGGCAGGGACTCGGTCAGCTCCGCCAGGCGGACGCCATCGACGACAGCGGCGGCATGGTCGGCGGAGTCCGGCGACGGTGC
>CAIZQU010000161.1 GCA_903935205.1 uncultured cyanobacterium
AGGCCGCCATCAAAGAAGCCCTCAAGGCCGGCCACCTCATCCCCGGCGCCCAGCTGAGCTCCCGCCGCTCCTGGCGCATCCACTGAGGGGGCCAGAGGCCCCTTTGCAACTGGGCTTCCGGCTTGGCCGCCGGGGCCCCCTTCCCTTCCTCCTCACACCATTGCTTCCATCGCCATGACCGTCGCCGCTCCTTCCGCCAACGGGGCCCGCACCACCAGCCGCCCCGCTCCTCCTCGACCGAGCCAGAGGCCGCCCTCGGCCCTGGAGCTGATCCGCTCAACTGACCGCGCCGAGGAGGCTCCAGCAAAAGCCTCGGTACCTTCACCACCACAGGAAGCCCCCCAGGCTCCGCCTGCCGGCTTCTCCCCCGAGCAGCTCGCGGCGCTCTCCGCCCCACTCGATCGCGCCAACGTCCGCCAGCGGGAGCAGGGCCGCGGGAAGGTCGCCTATGTCGAGGGGTGGTTTGCGGTGGCGGAAGCCAACCGCATCTTTGGTTTTGACGGCTGGCAGCGGCAGACCATCGCCGTGCGATGCGTCGCCCAGGCCGAACGGCCGATCGGCCGGGATCAGAAGCCCGGCTGGGGCGTCACCTACACCGCCCGCGTGCGCGTCACCGTCACCGCCGGGGGCCTTCCTCCCCTGATCCGTGAGGGAAGCGGTGCCGGCCACGGCATCGACGTGGATCTCGGCCAGGCCCATGAGTCAGCCCTCAAGGAGGCGGAGACCGACGCCATGAAGCGGGCGCTGATGACCTTCGGGAACCCGTTTGGCCTTGCCCTCTACGACAAGGCGCAGCGTCAGGTCAGCACTGCTGCGGGCCAGGGGGATGCTCCCCAGCGGTCTGCAGGGGGGCAGCGGCCTGCTGCGAGTCGACCGATGGCTGGTGCTTCCTCCGCCACCGCAACCTCCCCGACACAGGGCCGCAATCAGGCCACGGCCTCGACGCCTGTGCCTTCAGCCCCGGCCGACCTCGGCAAGGTGGCCCTCGATGCCGAGACCATCCAGCACCTCCACAGCACCTTGCGGGCCCTGCCCCGCCCCCTGCTGGAGAGCCTCACCCGGGCCTTCCGCAAGCGGTTCCAGGTGCCTGAGGAGGCGGTGACCATCGCCGATCGAATCAACCAGAAGTGCCACCACGACTGGATTGAGGCCTTCCTGGTGCAGCACCAGGGCGGCGCCGGCTGAGCCCCTGGCACCGAAGCACCTTCCCTGCTAGTACGGATGTACGCATTGAGGAGTCATCATGGTGCCGGTCCCGCTCTCCCGCCTGCAGCCTTCCCGCACCGACGAGATCGAGGACTGGCCCTGGCTTGATCAGGACGTGCTCCGCTCCAGTCGCAGCCGCCAGGTCTGCATGACCTGCCACTTCTTCCGGCACCACCCGGGGCCGGAGTGCATCCCGCTGCTCACCTGCCATCTGCATCAGGGCCTGATCGCCCATGGCGAGCACCTCACCCACCGCTGCAGCGGCTGGTCAGAGGACCTGCACCGCCAACGGGGCTGGGCGCCTGAGGTGGCGTGAGCCCTGGGCCACGCAACCGGCCGCCGCTGTCGCCCAGGGAGGCGTGGATCAGCGACGGCCGCCAGGTGCTGCACTTCCGGCCCACCCTCTGGGATCGCTGGAGCCAGCGGCTGGAGGTCACCAGTGGTGAGCTGCTGCCGGATCAGCCGGTGCCACTGCTGAAACGTCGCTGGGAGCTGAGCCGAGAGGAAGCCCTGCAGCTCTGGGCCGAGACGCGACAGCAGGGCTGGCAGCCGACCACGGCCCAGTGGCAACCACCTCAGGACCCTCCCGGCTGATCCATCCCTGGTCGATTCAGTGCCGATGGCGGTGATGGGCATCGCTCACATGCGGGTGAGCGTGCTCCAGCTCCCGGTGGCGGTGCTCATGGACATGCCAGAAGGGGCGATCGGGGGGGTGCCCCGCCAGATCCTCGGGGTCGTGGTGGTGCTCGTGGTGGGGGGCGCCGCTGCGGGGATCGTGTCGGTGTCGATGGGCATGCTGGAGCGGCTCATGATGGTGGAGATGGCTGTGCTGCTCACGCAGCAGCAGCGCCACACCGGCGGCCATCAGTCCCGCCGCCAACAGCAGGGGCGTTGAGAGGGACTCCCGCAGAACGACGACTGAAAACAGCGCCCCCACGAACGGTGCGGTGGAGAACAGCACGGCCTCCCGGGCCGCCCCCAGATAGCGCAGAGCCAGCAGATCCAGCCAGATCGAAATGCCGTAACCCAGCGCGCCGATGCCCAGCAGCGCCAGGGTGACGGGGATCGGCGGAAAGGCATTGCCGAGCAGCAAGGCCAGCAGAAGCATGGGCAGCGAGGCCCCCGCTGCCTTGCAGGTGGCGATCTGGACCGGATCGCGCAGGCTCAGCCGCTGGCTGATGTTGTTGTCGATGCCCCAGGCCAGGGTGGCCAGGGCGATCAGAGCGCAGCCGCTGGCACTGGCACCGCTGAGGGAGCCTTCCGACAGCAGCACCGCCCCGGCCATCGTGAGCAACGCCGACACCAGGCCTCGCCGGCCGAGGTGCTCTCGCCCGAGCAGTACGGCGATCGCCAGGGTGAACACCGCCTCGAGGTTGAGCAGCAGCGAGCTGGAGGCGGCCGGCAGGCGCGCCAGACCCAACACCAGCGCCACCGGCCCCACCACACCACCCAGCAGCGTGAGGGCCCCCAGAGCCGGCCAGTCCTCGCGGCGGATGGGGGTTTCAGCCCGGGTGCCGCGCACCAGCCGGACGGCCAGCAACGCCAGGGTGGCGCCGGCGTAGAGCAGGCCGGCAATGCTCAGGGCAGAGCCCGTGCCCGTGACGGTACTGATCAATGTCGCGCTGCAGCCGAACAGCACAGCGGCGGCCAGGCCCGCCAGTTGTCCACGTCGGAGGGAGGTCATGGCAACGGTGGCGCGATGGAGCCTGAGCGGAGTGTCGATCTCAGGGGCATCAGGGCCAGCAGCAGCGCCGCCAGCAACGCGGAGGCGGCAGCCACCACGAACGCCACCGCTGCCCCATAGCTCTGCATTAGCCCTCCGAACAGCAGCGAGGCGGGCAGCAGCGCCAGCCCCGTAACCAGGTTGAACCAGCCGAAGGCCGTGCCCCGCTCGCCGGCGGGCGCCAGATCCGCCACCAGGGCTTTTTCCACCCCCTCGGTGGCTGACAGGAACAAGCCGTAGCCGGCAAACAGCGGCCAGAGCCAGAGGCTGCCGCTCTGCAACTGGCCGATCAGCAGATACAGCACCCCATAGCTGGCGTAACCCGCCACCAGCAGTCGGCGCCGGCCGATGCGGTCGGACCAGCCGGCCAGGGGCGCCGAACCGACCATCGCCACGGCCGAGAGGGTGGCCCAGAGCAGCGGAATCTGGGCCTCGCCGACACCGAGCTGGCGGGCGCGCAGCAGCAGAAAGACGTTGGAGGCATTGCCCAGGGTGAACAGACCCACCACCAGCAGATAGCGGCGTAGAGCAGGCGGCAGGGCCGAGGGATGCCAGCGGATGGCCGCCGTCGTTGAAGGCGCTGCAGCGCCTGATGCCTGCGCCTCGGTTGGCTTGACGGCCGTGGCCTGGCTGCTGGCTGACCGGCGCGGCTCCCGCAGCAGCAGCGCCAGGGCGGTGCACAGCAGTCCCGGCAGCAATGACCAACTGATGATCTGCCGCAGCGACAGATGCAATGCCAGCAGGCCCGAGGCCACCAGGGGGCCGAGCACGGCGCCGCCGTTGTCCATGGCCCGGTGCAACCCGAACGCCAGCCCCCGTTGGTTCGGTGCCACCGCCGCCGCCAGCAGTGCATCGCGCGGTGAGCTGCGCAGTCCCTTGCCCAGGCGATCGGCGAACCGCAGCAAGAGCACCAGGGGCCAGCTGCCGACCAGGGCGATCAGCGGCCGCGCGATCCCCGCCAGGCCATAGCCGGTGACGATCCAGGGCTTGGTGTGACCCCAGCGATCGCTCAGCACGCCGGACACCAGCTTGAGCAGGCTGGCGCTGGCCTCGGCGATGCCCTCGATCAAGCCCAGGGCCCGCGGGCCTGCCATCAGCACCGAGGTGAGATAGAGGGGCAGCAACGGATAGATCAGATCGCTGGCGCCGTCATTCACCAAACTGATCAGCCCCAGGATCCAGACGGTGCGAGGCAGCGCCACCAGACGGGAGCGCATCAGAAGACGAGCCCTGACAGCTCCATGCCGAACTCCTCATGGGCGCCGAGCCGGCCCGGCAGGTGCAGCACCCGATCGGCGACAGCGGCAAGGGCATGCATCTCCGCCAGTGATTTCGGCGGCGCCTGATCGGCGAGCACCACGGTGAGGGGTGAGGTGAGATTGCGCGCCGCTGTGAGCCAGCCCTGAGGCTCGTCGTAGGGATCGAGGCCCCCGGTCACGAAGGCGGCGCTGGCGAAGCGAGCCCCCGGCTGCCGGAAGATCCACTGCCGCTCGGCGATCCCCTCGGGCGTCAGGCCAGGACCGTCCACATCGACGTGCCGCCGGCTCATCCAGCCCAGCATTGATCGTGTTGTGTTGAGCCGATAGAGCAAGGGCCCCAGCAGCGGCGCCTCCACCAGGCCACGGATCAGCGGGAAGGCGCGGCTCTGGCGACGGGCCATGGTGGGGAACGGGCCGCGCCAGGTGGGCGCTACCAGCACCCACTCCCGGAACGTCACGCCGAAACGCTCAGCCCCGAGCAGGGCGATGCCAGCGGCGTGGCCGGCGGCGATCACGCCGCAGTCAGGTGGGCAGAAGTCGCGGCGGAAGTCGGCCAGGAAGCGGGCCAGCAGCGCCGCGTCGTAGGGCAGACGGGGCCGCTCGCTCTCCCCGAAGCCCGGCCAGTCGACGCTGATCAGCCGGGGAGCCTCAGCTCCCTTGCGCTCGCCGATGGCCGCGCCCAACGGCTCCCACTCGCGGCGGCTGGAGATCGTGCTCAGGGCCGGCAGCAGCAGCCAGGCTGGTCCTCTACCACCCTGCTCACGGACGGCGATCTGCAACCGGCGACCGGCGTGGTTCCAGTCGGTGGCGCTGGAGCGTGGCGGCAGCGAAACGGCGACCGTGGCGGACAAGGGAAGGCGGCAACTACACGTACACGTATACATTCCACCAAGTCCCCGTGGTCGTCGATGGTCGCCAAACGCTGCAGCTCCAGCCGGGACGGCAAGGTGCTGCTCTCCTGCTGGATCACCGAGGAGCTGCGCATGGAGCTCGATCGGGTCTGGGCGGCCAAGGGCCTGCGGCCCCACGGGCGCACCCAGAAGGGGATGGAGGAGATGATCGCCGCCTACCTGGCGGCCCAGCAGGAGCGTTGAGGCCGTGGGCGGAATCCATCACGACCACGACCACGGGCAAGACCATGAACATGGTTACAGCCACGATCACGGGCATGGCGGTGATCACCGTCACGGCTCCCATCACCATCACAACCACGGTCACAGCCACGGCCATGGCCATCACCACCACGACAGCCAGCATCCAGGCAGTGGCAGCCGCTCGGGCAATGCCTTCCGATGGAGCATCGTCCTCAACAGCGGCCTGACGGCACTGCAGCTCGTCATCGGCGTCGCGTTCGGATCGCTGGCGCTGATCGGTGATGCCCTTCACAACCTCGGTGATGTCGTCGGCCTGGCCCTGGGCTGGGGCGCCGATCGGCTCAGCCGCCGCCCGGCCCGCGGGCGGTTCACCTATGGCTACGGGCGCAGCACCCAGATGGTGTCGCTGGTCAATGGCCTGCTGATCTTGGCGGCCGGGGCGGTGGTGGTGGTGGAGGCGATTCAGCGTCTTTTCCACCCCGTTCCCCTGATCGCCGGGCCGGTGGCCTGGGCGGCCGCCGCCGGCATCGTCATCAACCTGCTCTCGGCCCGCCTGTTCGGCCACGACCATCACCACGACCTCAACCAACGGGCGGCGGTGCTGCACCTGCTCACTGATGCGGCTGTCTCGGTCGCAGTGTTGTTCAGCGCTTTGGTCGTCGGCGCTACCGGCTGGTTGTGGCTGGACGCCGTCACGGCCATCGGCGTCGGGGCCGCGGTGATCTGGAGCGCCTGGCGGCTGCTGCGTGAGGCGATCGCTCTCAACCTTGATGCCGCGCCCCGCCACGTCGATCTGCTCCAGGTGGAGCAGGCGCTGGCCTCTCTGCCTGGTGTGCTGGAGCTGGAGGAACTGCACGTCTGGGGCCTGAGCACCTCGCGTACGGCGCTCACCGCCCACGTGCTGATCGATCCGCAGCGGCTGGCCTCACAAGCTCTCAGCCGCGATCAGTTGCTGGGGCTGGCGCGCACGCGGCTGGCGGAGCTGGGGATCCGCAAGAGCACCCTGCAGCTGGAGACCAGCGAGGAGCTTCAGGATGCACCGGCCTGATCCAGGCCTGGAGGCGCCATGAAGCTGCTGGTGGTGGAGGACGATCCGTCGTTGCAGACCGCCCTGCTGCGGTTGCTGGCGCAATGGGGCTATGCCACTGAGCAGGCCTCCACCGCCGCGGAGGCGCTGGGCTGGCTGGAGCATGAGCTGTTCGATCTGGTGCTGCTCGATCTCGGCCTGCCCGATCGCGATGGCCTTTCGCTGTGCCGCCAGCTGCGCCGCAGGAGCGGCCATCAGCCGCTTGTGCTGATGCTCACCGCCCGCGACGCGAGGGCGGACAAGATGCGGGGCTTTGAGGAGGGTGCCGACGACTACGTCGTCAAACCCTTCGATCCGGAGCTGCTGCGGGTCCGTCTACGGGCCCTGCTGCGCCGCGCCCACCGACCGCTGCAGCACGCCCTGGAGTTCGGGCCGCTGCGCCTGGTGGCCGGACAGACCAGCGTTGCTGTGAATGGCGAAGCCCTTGAGCTCACGCGCAAGGAGGCGCTGCTGCTGGAGCAGTTACTGCGGGCCGCCGGCGACAGCCTCAGCAAGGGCGCGCTGCTGCACGGCATCAGCGATGGCCGCCGCGAGGTCGGCGAGGACGCCCTGCGCGCCCACATGCGCAACCTGCGCCAGAAGCTGACGGGCGCCGGCTGCGACCCCAACCTGATCGAAACGGTGTATGGCGTTGGCTACCGGCTCAATCCCACGGCTTCATCGTGAGCGGAGGCGTCCTGAAAGGTTGGCGGCTGATCCCTTGCCACCGGATCCGCTGCAGCTGCGGCGCCGGCTGGCCCTGCAGGGGGGAGGCTTCGCGCTGCTGCTGCTGGCGGCCTTCTCCGGCTCGCTCTACTGGGGGATCGCCAGCCAGCGCCAGGAGGACCAGCGCACCGAACTGCGCCAGCTCGCAGGCAGTGCCGCGGCCCAGCTGCCGCTGATCGCCCACGAGACCCGCGAGCCCAACAGCCATGCCAAATTCCACGCCGGCCCCCACAGGGTCGCCGCACCGGCCCTTGAGCAGCAGCGGCTGCAGTGGTTCGATGCCAAGGGGGCGCTGCTCAGCGAGCAGGGCAGCCTGCCGGTGCCTCCCCTGACAGGACTGTCGCGCGGCGGCGTTCCAGCATCCGCAGGTGGGATAAGGATTCCCAGCCGGCCGCTCTGGCAGCGCTGGACAGGGGGGATGAGCCTGTGGCAGCCGGTCGACAGCCAGTCCCAGCGGCTCGGCTATGTGCGGGTGGCTCTCTCCGATCAGGCGGCCCGTGCCGATCTGACCCGGCTCCAGCGCGGGCTGCTACTGGGGGGTGTCGTCACCGTTCTTGCGGCGTTGCTGGTGGGGCGCCGCATGCTGCGCGCCGCCTTCGCTCCCTTGCAGCGCCAGGTGAGCGCGCTGCAACGCTTCACCGCCGACGCCTCCCATGAGCTGCGGCACCCGCTCACGGCCCTGCGCACTCAGCTGGCGGCGGTGCCGCAGGAGCTGCGCCGGCAGCCAGCCCTGGCCTGGGGTGAGCTCGACGGCCTCACCCGCCGCATGGGCGAGCTGCTCGACGATCTGCTGCTGCTCGCCCGTCAGGAGCAGGCCGGCCTGAACGGGCCGCTGGCTCCGGCGGAGCTGCAGGAGTTTGACCTGCTGGAGCTGCTGGAGGATCTGCTCCGCTGTTACGCGCCACAGGCAGCCGCGCGTTCCGTCCGCGTGGAGCTCAATCCAGACCCGGCCACCCACAGCGTTCCGTTTCGTGGGCAGAGCGAGCCGCTGCTGCGGCTGTTCACCAACCTGCTGCTCAATGCCATCCGCCACAGCCCCGAGGGCGGCACGATCTCGCTGGAGATGAGCAAGGCGGGCCGCCTCATCCGGGTGACGGTGGCGGACCAGGGCCCTGGTATTCCGCTGCAGGACCGCCAGCAGGTGTTCGAGCGCTTCTGGAGCGGCGCCGACCGCGGCGGCCAAAGCGGTCTGGGGCTGGCGATCGGCCGTGCCATCGCCCGCCGTCACGGCGGCGAACTGCGCCTGGGGGAGAGCCGCGTCGGCCGCTGTGAGCTGGTGGTGGAGCTGCCTGTGATGGACGCTCCATGAACCGACGCCGGAGCGGCAAACCTCATGACTTCCTCATGGGATGTGCCGCACCCTGCAGCGATGAGCACACCTCTTCCTTCTGATCCCGGTGTGGCGGCTTTCGGGGCCAGCCTCACCGCCATCACCCTGGCCGAGCTGGGTGACAAGACCTTCTTCATGGCGCTGATCCTGGCGGCCCGCTACCGCGCCAGGGATGTGTTCATCGGCGCCTTCGGGGCGCTCACCGCCGTCACCTTGATCTCACTGGGTCTGGGCTATTGCCTGCGCGAACTGCTGCCGCCCACCGTCGTCCCCTGGCTGGCGGCGGCGCTGTTCCTCGGCTTCGGGGTGAAGCTGCTGATCGATGCCCAGCGGATGCGTGCCGACGAGGCGGAAGAGGAAGAGCAGGAAGCCGAGCAGGCGATCAACGAGGCCGAGAGCCGCCGCCGCATCAGCACCACATGGGCGGTGATCTGGGAGGCGTTCGTGCTGGTGTTCATCGCCGAGCTGGGCGATCGCACCCAGTTCACCACCATCTTTCTGGCCACGGCGCCGGCCTTCACCTTCGCCGGGCTGCTGGCTGGCACCCTGCTGGGCCATGCCCTGGTCACCTGGCTGGCGGTCGGGGCCGGCAAGTGGATCGGCGGCCGCATCAGCGAGAAGCTGCTCTACCGCCTCAGCGGCGGCCTGTTCCTGGTGTTCGGCCTGTTTGCGCTCAAGCAGGCCCTGGCTTGACTGAGGTCTGCTGACGCGCCCGATGGTGTTTGCCTCTCCCCGCCACTTCATGCTGCTGTCAGTGGCCGCTGCGGTGGCCACCATCGTTCTCAAGACCTGGGCCTGGCGGCTGACCGGTTCGGTGGGTCTGCTCTCCGATGCGATGGAGTCGGGGGTGAATCTGGTGGCGGCGCTCGGTGCCTTCTGGGCTCTCACGCTGGCCGCCAAACCAGCCGATCGCACCCATCACTACGGGCATTTCAAGGCCGAATACTTCTCCAGTGGCCTGGAGAGCGTGCTGATCGTGGTGGCCGCTCTCGCGATCATTCATGCCGCCATCGGCCGACTCCAGGAGCCCCAGCCGCTGGAACAAGTGGGCATCGGCCTGGCCATCTCCCTGCTGGCGACGGCCCTCAACGGCCTGGTGGCCTGGGTGCTGCTGAAAGCCGCCAATCGCTTTCATTCGATCAGCCTGCGCGCCGATGCCCATCACCTGCTGACCGACGTCTGGACCTCCACGGGCGTTGTTGTGGGGATCGGCCTGGTGAAGCTGACCGGTTGGACGATCCTCGACCCGCTGATCGCGATCGGGGTGGCGCTCAACATCATCGTCACGGGCTGGAAGCTGTTTCACGAAACCGCCTCCGGTCTGCTGGATCGCTCGCTACCGGACGAGGAACAACGCCAGCTGGAGCAACTGCTCGCCTCACACGAAACGGAGCACATCCGCTTCCATGCCCTGCGCACCCGGGTGGCCGGCTCGCGCCGCTTCGTGGCGTTCCACGTCCTGGTTCCTGGTCAGTGGAGCGTCCAGCAAGGGCATGACCTGTGTGAGCAGTTGGAGCAGGAGATCGCCACGGCACTCACCCGCACCCATGTGCTGACCCATCTCGAGCCGATCGAGGATCCCAGCTCCTGGGATGACCAGACCTTTCGCTGGGAGCAGGGCTGAGCCCCTGCAACCCCTGCCCTCGAAAGCCAGCCGCGCTGAGTCCTGAATCCCCACCCCAGCCATGCCCCGTCCTTATCAACCCTCCCTGCTGCGCCTGGTGCATGGCGTCACCGCCCTGCTGGTGCCGCTGGCCTGGATCACGGGCCTGCTCGTCTACTCCGCCCACGACGGACGCTTCGGGCGGCTGCCGATCACACTTCCCGGGGAGTGGATCGACATTCATGGCACGGTGGGGGTGATGCTCTGGCCGATCGCTCTGCTGTTCGGCCTCTATGCCCTTACGGCCGGTCGGGCCCGGTTGCGCCAGCCTGCCAATGCCCTTGCTCTGGTGGCCCTGGTCCTGGCGGTGGGCAGCGGCAAGCTGATGGACGAGGACTGGCTGCGCGATGGGCAGTTCGATCATCTCGTCTATGGGGTGCATCTGCTGGCCTGGCTCTTGATCGCCCTGTCCATCGCCCTGCATGTCGGTTCGGTGCTGCAGCGCGGTGGCCTGCCGCTGGCCCGATCGATGGCCAGCCTGCAGCTGCGCTCGGGAGACCTTCCCGGCAACTGGCTTGATCAGATCTGCAGGTCCCTCAAGATCGGCCGCTGAGACAGCTTCACTGAAGGGCGCGGCAGCCTGGGGCTTTCCCGGGGGGCGAAGCGACTGCGCCACAACAAAGCCCGGAGCGTTAGCCCCGGGCGTTTGCCTGCTCAGCCGTGGTTGTGTCCCATCGGGCCGGGCCCAAGGGGTTGGGCGCAGCTGTGCGGTCGGTTGATCGTTTTCAGATCAGAAGGTCTTTGGTTGTGGGGCGGAGCTGCTGGCGCTGGCACCTGGGGCCAGGTGTCGAGTGGGACGTTCCGTTGGGTCCTGGGCACCTGAGGCGGTGCAGTGGACGGCGACGTTGCGACACGCCAGGAACGTCAGAGATCCGTCGAGAAGTGTTGGAGCAGGGGCCGGATCGTCAGCGCGCTCCTCGCTGCTGCTCAGGGGGGGTGTCTTCCATCGATGGAGCCTCCGAATCCCGTTGCAGCCACGATGGGCCCGGCGGAGGGTGCCAGCAAGGGCTGCAGCACTTCCGACACTGGTCTTCACTGAGGGCAACGGGGCTTCATGAAGGAGGCTTGACGGGGTTGAGACGGGAGCGGGAAGCGTTCAGTCGGCCCACGCCACGTCGATGCGTTTCTGAATGGTGGGCGACAGGTTGCGAACCACCGGGCTCCGCTCCATCCGTGTGCGCATGGCTGCAAGAGCGGCAGCATCGGCGTGCTGCCTCGCCGATCCATCTGCGGCCTCATCGAGCAGCAGGCTGAAGGCAGCGCTCCATCGCTCGATGTCCCACTCCTGCGTCACCTCGACGCTCAGGGTGGCCCGCAGCTCCCGCAACGGGATCTGACGGTCACGGGCCTCGCTAACCACGTGATAGCGCAGGCACAGCAGCAGGGAGATCAGAGACAGCCGAAAGGGCGGGGTGGAGAGATCGCTCTGCTGCACCTCCCAGACCCCCGCGTCGCTGAGCCGCTCCACTACCGGTGTCGCGCCTGCCTGGCGAGGCTGATCGTGCAGGCGGAACTGGAAGGTGCGGTGGCTCATGGGGCTCCTTGGGGTGGAGGCGTGGCCTGGAGAACTCAGGACTGGATCATTCGAGGCGGATGCGTCGATGTCCTTGGCGTGGACAGGGAGGACTGGCTCCGGTCCCGGGGCTCGCTGGCCACGCGCCCGTGGCGATGCACGGCTTCCACGCCGGTGAGCAGGGCGGAGCCGACCAGCAGGGCCGCGAAGCCCTGGCGCAGGCGCCGGTCCGGCAGCTGAGGCGCCAGCCGTTGACCGATCAGCGCACCCAGCGCGCCGCCCAGCAGCAGGGGGAGCAGCAGCGGCAGGCTCTGAGCCGGCCAGTGGCCCAGGGCCGCGAAGGCCACCAGGGCGTTGACGGCGATCAGTAGCAGGCTGGTGCATCCCGCCAGCTGCATCGGCAGGCCTGCCAGCAGCACCAGGGCCGGCACGATCGCAAAGCCGCCACCCACCCCGGCGATGCCGGTGAGCAGCCCGACCAGAACACCCTGGGCCGGCAAGGACAGCAGCAGGCGGCGGCCACTCCAGAGCAGGAATCCAGCAAACAGGGCCCAGCCTCCGCGCTTCCAGCTCGGCGCCACGATCGTCAAGCGCTCGCGGCTGGCTGTCGTCGGCCGGGTCATCAGCCAGGAGGCGGTCAGGGCCGCCACCGCGAACACCGACAACTCCACGGGTTCGCTGACGAACCCCGCCTTCACCCAGCTGCCGCCGATCCAGCTTCCCGCCAAGGCTGGCAGCCCTAACTGCAGTGCCGGACGGGGCGCGAACTGACGGCGGCGCAGGCAAGGGCCCAGGTTGCCCAGGGCCAGCAGCATCACCACCAGCAATGACAGGGGCACCGCCTCCTTGGTGGACAGGGCGGCGCCGCTGACCAGCAGCGGCAGCAGCAGGATCGAGCCGCCGGCTCCCAGCACCGAGAGCAGAAAGCCGATCAGGGCGCCGCCGCCGATCAGCAGGGCGAGGCTGGCGAACGCCATCAGAGGTTCACCTTGTTCCAGGGCATCAGCGCCAGCAGGCGGGCCATACCGCAGAAGCCGCTGACGCCGGCGAACACCAGCCCGGCGCCGACGAACCAGGTGAGCAGGATCCAGGCGGGCGCCACGGTTTGGCTGAGGATCAGCCCGAGCAGCACCAGCGATCCGGCGGCGATCTGCACCTGCCGCATCAGCGGCAGCGGCGCGTTCTTGAGTTTGCGCAGCGGCAAACCGGCCTGCTGCCAGCTGGGGATGCCCCCCTCCAGATCGCTGACGGGATGGCCATGGCCCCGCTGCAACAGGGTCTGCACCCCCTTGGCGCTGCGGTTGCCGCTCTGGCAGACCAGCACCAGGGGCCCCTCGGGCAGATCGGCCTGCGCCAGGCGGGAGAGAGGCACGTTGAGGCTGCCGGCGATATGGCCGCCGGCGAACTCCATCGGTTCGCGCACGTCGATCACGGTGACGCGCTTGCTGGCGAGCTGTTCGGCCAGGTCGTGGGCGGAGAGGCGCTGGGTCATGGCTTTCGGTCGGGAGAGATCAGTCGGAAGGGATGAATGGGTTGCCATCGGATGGGCAGAGACGGCTCAGGCGATGACGCCTTCGAGCGGATAGCCCTCATCGCCCCAGCGGCTGAGACCGCCGCGCAGGTTGGCCACCTGGCTGAGGCCGGCCTTGAGCAGCTGCTGAGTGGCGAGGGCCGAGCGACTGCCGGAATGGCAGAACACCACGACGGGTCTGCCGGAAGGGATCTCGCCGCTGCGCTGCTCCAGCTCCGGCAGAGGGATCAGCTGACTGCCGGCGACATGGCCGTCGGGGCCATGGAACTCTTCGGCGGAGCGCACATCGAGGAGCGTCAGCTCCCCGCGGTGCTCGGCCACCCAGCTGGGCGGCAGTTCGGGCAGCCCAGCGAAGCTGCGGCTCAGTGGAGCCCAGGTTTCGGAGGGCGTCTCCTGGCGGGGCTTGCCGGAGCGCAGGTTGCCGGGCAGAGCCTCGGCGATGCGGCCCGGGTGAGGCAGCTTCATGGCCTGCATGTGGCCGACGAAATCGCGCTCCGTTGCGGCGCCACCGAGGCGGGCGTTGAAGACCTTCTCCTCCGCCACGGAGGTGACCATGCGGCCGGTGTAGTCGTGGCCGGGATAGAGCAGGCAGGACTCGGGCAGAGAGAATAGCTGTTCGGTGATCGAGCGCCACAGGGTGTGGGCGTCGCCCTGCTGGAAGTCGCAGCGCCCGCAACCGCGCACCAGCAGCGCATCGCCCGTGAACGCCATCGAGTGGTCGTCGAGCACGTAGCTGACGCAGCCATCGGTGTGACCGGGAGTGCTGCGCACCTGCAGATGCCTACCGCCGAAAGCGACGCGATCAACGTGCTGCAAGGGAAGGGTGACGTTCTCGGCGCGGGCGGCGGCGGCCAAGCCGATGGCCGAGCCAGTGGCCTGGTGCATCAGCCAGCTGCCGGTCACGTGGTCGGCGTGGGCATGGGTGTCGAGGCAGGCCACCAGGTGGATGCCCAGCTCCTGGATGAGGGAGAGATCGCGGATGTGCTGCTCGAACACCGGATCGATCAGTACGCCCTCGCCACTGGCGACATCGGCGAGCAGGTAGGTGAAGGTGCCGGTGGCGGCATCGAACAGCTGGCGGAACAGCAGCGGCCCACCTCCGGCGGCGGCCGCGAGCAGCGGGGAGGCGGTAGCGACGGCCAAGGGACAACCCTCGAAAGCTGCTTATGAGCGTATGCGCATAGCGGTCGAGACGCAAGGGGGCCTGGGCGACAGGTCGCTGACTGGGGTCTGCCGCCCCAGGGCCCCAGGCTCAGCGGGGCTTGCGCCCGAGCACCTGCAGCACCGCGCTGTCGCCGTGGTGATAAGGCCCCTCCGCGATCCAGCGGCGCCGCTCCTGCAGCACGAGCAGCTCCAGGCCAGCCAGCTCGCTGCGCAGGGTCTCCGGCTCGCAGAGCAGCTCCAGCTGCGGTGGCCCGCCGGTGCCCAACTCCAGCTGCCTGGGCGTGTAGGCCTCCAAGATCAGGTGACCACCGGGCCGCAGGGCCGCCACAGCCCTGGCCAGCACCAGGGCCCGCAGCGGTGGCGGCAGATGCATCCAGATCGCCACCACCAGATCCACGCTCTGTGGGGCCGGGTGGAACGCCGCCAGATCGCCGCAGCAGGTCTGGATCGTCACGCCCCGGCTCCGCGCCAGCGCCTCGGCTTTGGCCAACCCCACGGCGCTGAGATCCAGCGCGAGCACCCGATGGCCCAGCTGCGCCAGATGCACGGCGTTGCGCCCCTCGCCCTCCGCCAGGCACAGCACGTCGCCCGGCGGCAGGGCAGCCGCCTGGTCCCGCAGGAAGTCATTGGGCTGCTCGCCGTAGGCGTAGCCGGGCTCGTCATAGCGGCTATTCCAGAAGCCAGCTGGATCAGAGCGGGGGGAGGGTCCAGGCGTCATCAGAACGCATTGGCGATGCAGAATGCGCCTATCGTCATACAGCGCATCCTGCGCAGGGAGGTTGCGGTGGCTCAGGACATGCTCAGTCCTCAGGCGCTGGAGGAGATCAGCCAGTTCTTCCGGCTGCTTGCCGAACCGACCCGGCTGCAGTTGCTCTGCAAGCTGCGGCAGGGACCGCTCGATGTCGCCTCGCTGATCCAGGTCACGGGCTTTTCCCAGTCGCACATCAGCCGCCAGCTGGGGCAGCTGCAGCGGGCTGGCCTGGTGACCTCCGAGCGCGATGGCGTGCGCCTGCTGTATCGCGCCGAGGGGCAGCTGGTGGAGGATCTCTGCCTGCTGGTCCAGACGCGGCTGCGCCAGCGGCTGGAAGCACAGCTCGAGAGCTTGGCGCTCCCCTGACCATGCCGGCGCTCCGCTTCTTGCACTCCGCCCGGCGCCACGATCGAGAAGATCTACGGCGCCATCACGGCCTGCTGACTGCTCGGCCGCGGTCGGTGTGGCGTCACTGGCGCGAGCCCTATCTGCTGGCCCTGGCCCTGCCCTGGGCAGCCTTTCTCGGGCTGATCGCCGGCGCTTACCTGACGCTGAATCTGCTGTTCACCGGGCTCTATCTGCTGGAGCCCAGTGGCCTCGGCGGCATCGCCGGGCCCAGGACCAGTTTCGCGGAGGCGTTTTTCTTCAGCGTGCAGACGCTGGGCTCGATCGGCTATGGCACCCTGCATCCGCTGGGGCTGCTCACCAATCTGGTGGTCACGGCCGAATCGCTGACGGGGCTGCTGTTCGTGGCCATCACTACCGGTGCAGCCTTCGCGCGCTTCGCCCGCAGCACGGCACGCATCCGTTTTTCGCAGCAGGCCGTGGTGCACAGCTACGACGGTGTGCCGACGCTCAGCTTCCGCCTGGCCAATGAACGCGGCACGATCCTGCGGGAGCCGCGGCTGCGGGCCTATCTGGCGGTCGATGAGGTCAGCCGCGAGGGCCACCGTCTACGGCGCCTGCGGCCGCTGCGTCTTGAGCGCAAGGAGGGTGCGGCCTTCCTGCTGGTCTGGACGGCGATGCATCGCATCGATGACGAAAGCCCGCTGCATGGCCTGGATCCCGCAGCGTTGAGCAAGCTCAACGCCGAACTGGTGGTGGCCTTCAGCGGCATCGAAGCCACGATCGAGCGGCCGCTGCACGCCCAGGCCAGCTGGCCGGTCGATCAGATCCGCTTCGGGGCCTGCTTCGCGGACATGGTCTCGTTGCCAGAGCAAGGCGATGGGCGATGCATCGACTGGTCTGCCTTTGATCAGCTGCGCCCGTGTTCCCTGATCTGAAAGCCGGGCAAGTTTCGCTTCGGAGATGTACGGGAACAGGAACCCAACAGACCCTCCGCCACTGGCCAGAAGGCGTAATTTGTAGTTGAGGGGAGGCCCGGGAGCCAACCCGACCCTCACCCTCCACCAGAGTCCGGCCAGGGATCACCCGAGCCGGTGCGCACGACGGAGGTGCGAGTGATTGAAGTGGTTGCCCAACAGCCAAGTGAACTCGGTGGCGCAGCGCGAACGTCATCCCGTATCAGCAGAGAGCGAGCTGGCGTCCCCGCGAGTGGTGTAATTCCCCCGGCACCCCCACCCCTGCGTAGCCGGG
>CAIZQU010000162.1 GCA_903935205.1 uncultured cyanobacterium
TCGCGCACGGGTCGCCAGTTGAGCATCGACAACAACAACCGCCACCGAGGCAACGATGCAGGGGATGCCCCATTGCTGCTGGAGGGCGATGCGGTAGCCGGCGAGGGTGAGGTGGTCATAGGAGGAGAAGAGAGCGATCAGACCCACGGCCAGACCGCCCGTGGCCTGGAGGACCGCCAGGCGATCCAGGCCCGGCCAGGGGCGTGGCGGATAGGGGAAGTCTGGCGGAAGCGGGGAGGGTTCGCTGTCGCCGGCTCCGCCATTGGCGGGGTTGGCTGGTGAGGCTGGGGGCGGTGGATCGGCTGGATTGGCTGGTGGCACGGTGCAGCGCTGCATGCGGGCCGGGAGCCCCAGGGAGGCCCCCCAGACCAGTGCCACCCCCTGGCACGGAGGCTGCGGCGGCTGGTCGGAGTGCTGGGTGGGTCCGCCTCGCGGCGCAGGGCAGAGAGGTGTGTCCAGCGACATCGCAAAACTGGGCTGGACCGGTTTTTGCTATCGCCGGACACTCTCCTGACAGCCCCTGCTTGCTGACAACGGCAGGCCGATTACGAGCGGCCACTTGTTCGACCAGAAGCGCCTTCACTCAGCCGACAGCTTTCTCTTCCAGCAACGGGGCCCCAGCGGCATGCAGGCGGCTGGCGGTGTCACCGTCACCGGGATCGATCGGCAGCAACGGCAAGCCACTGAATCCCCAGGCCATAAGCGCTTCCGCGATCTACCGAGCGGCCTTCGCAGTCAACGGTCGGATGATCTTCTGGCTCGTAGCCTGGGCAAGCTGCTGGCGAGATGCACGTGCCAGCGAACCAGCCCTTGGTTGGGATAGCGGTGGTTGTGTCGCCAAGACCTACCGATCTCGTCCCTATCCCGTCACGATTTGAAAACCATGGTCGGATTCTCCTCTCGTGCTTTAGTCATTCGCCAGCTGCATAAACGGGGGCTGCATTCGTTTTGGCATCAAGCTGGTCCCGTCCTGAAGCAACAAGGTGCAGAATGGCGACAGCGGTCTCTCACGTCATGACAGTCCCGCCGCTGCCGGCGGTCCTCAACCATCTTGAGGCCGCTTGCTGATGGACGTCTTTTCCTTCCGCGACCGGGTTGTCGAGGACTATGGACAGTTCAGCCGGAGCTTCACGCAGATCAAGGCGCCTGATCTGCGGGACTTTGTGGATGGCCGCTATGGGGCGGGTGAGTACTGGCCCTCGCCGCTGATCCAGCTCAACCCCAGCTTCGTCGGCGGAGGCAGCATCGGCTCTCTGGTGGCGGAGGGCCTGCTGCACCCGGAGTGCAGCCGCATCTTCCGCTGGGGCAAGGACGCGTCCAATCAAGGCAGTGGCGACGGGGTGGAGCTACTGCTGCATCGCCATCAACGGGAAGCGATCGTGATCGCCCGCGCCGGCGGCAGCCTGGTGGTGATCTCCGGCACCGGCTCCGGTAAGTCCCTGGGTTACATGATCCCGATCATCAATCGGGTGTTGGAAGAGCGCGAGCGCGGCGACCAGAGCAAGCGGATCCGGGCGATCGTCATCTACCCGATGAATGCCCTCTGCAACAGCCAGATGGAGGAGCTGCGGAAATACCTGGGCTGGGGTTATGCCGATGGACCCCGTGTCACCTTTGCGCGTTACACGGGCCAGGAAAGCGAGGAAGAACGGGAAAAGATCAAGAACGATCCTCCCGATATCCTGCTCACGAACTACGTGATGCTGGAGTACATCCTCACCCGGCAGGATCCGCTGGATCAGAAGGTGATCAGCGATGCCCAGGGTCTGGAGTTCCTGGTGCTGGATGAACTGCACACCTACCGGGGCCGCCAGGGGGCTGATGTGGCTTTGTTGGTGCGTCGGGTGAGGCAGCGGCTGAATGCCGATCTGATCTGCATCGGCACCTCCGCCACGATGGCCTCGGAGGGCACCGCAGCTGAGCGAAATGGCACGGTGGCCCAGGTGGCGAGCAAGTTGTTCGGCACCAGCATCCCGGTGGAGAACATCGTCACCGAGACGCTGGAGCGCCTCACCATGGGCGATCTGCCCGATGCCGCTGAACTGGGTTCAGCTCTCGATTGTGACTATTCACCGCAATCCACTGCCGCATGGTCACCGGATGATCTGCGCCACCACCCTCTGGCCCGCTGGGTGGAGCTGCGGCTCGGCCTGGAACGGGAAGACGGGCGCCAAGACGGCAAGTGGGTGCGCTGCCGGCCGCGCACCTTGCAGGACGCCGCCCTGGAGCTCGCCTGTGCCAGCGGCCGCCTGGCATCGGAAGCGGAGGCAAAGGAGGACGCAGGGCGCGAGGTTGTGGCCGCGGTATTGGCCAGCCTGCGCCAGTTTCTGCTGGCGGCGTATCAGGTGGAGGTGGGGCCAAACCGGCGTTTCTTTGCCTTCCGCCTGCACCAGTTCGTCTCGGCCGGCGGTGATGTGCATTCCAGCCTGGAGGTTCCTGGTCGGCGCTATCTGACCCTCAAGGGCCAGAAATACCAACCCAATGCCGGCCGCCAGGCACTGCTTTACCCGGTGGTCTTCTGCCGCAGTTGCGGCCAGGAGTTCCACCCGGTCTGGGCCCATCTGCACAACCGCAGGCCGGAGAGATTCGAGCCGCGCGAATTCTCCGATGATTCGAGCCTGCGGGAACGGGATGTAGTCAACGGCTACCTGATGCCCGATGCAGAGGCTGCGTACGAGGTGGAGGATCCGGAGAAAGCCCGCTTCCCCGACGGCTGGCTGGAAGCCGATCGGGATGGGGAACTGGTGCTCAGGAAGACCTACCGGGAGTTCGCGCCGGTGCCTTGCCGGGTGCGCGCCGACGGGGGCAGCGGCAGCGATGGAACCCCGGCCTGGTTCCTCAAGGGCAGCTTCCGCTTCTGTCCCAGCTGCGGCGTGGAGCACAACGTGCGCGCCAGCGAGTTCCGCAAGCTCTGCGGCCTGAATTCGGAGGGCCGCAGCTCCGCAACCACCACCTTGAGCCTGGCGGTGCTGCGCCAGCTGCTCAGCTTCCCGGAGCAGGAGATCCCCGATAACGCCCGCAAGCTGCTGGCCTTCAGCGACAACCGCCAGGACGCCTCGCTGCAGGCGGGTCACTTCAACGACTTCGTCCGGGTGCTGCAGCTGCGCGCTGGCCTGGTGGCAGCGCTGCGGGGCAAACCCGGCCATGAGCTGAGCCTGGAGACCCTGGCGCTCGACACCGAGAAGGCCCTGCGCCTCTCAGCCGACGACTTCATCGCCACCAAGGGTGTCAAACCCAACGTGGAGCAGGAGCGTCGACGGGCCCTGCGCGGGGTGTTGGAGTACCGGCTGCTGGTGGATCTGCGCAAGGGGTGGCGGCTCACCAACCCCAACCTCGAGCAGCTGCGGCTGCTGGAGATCGACTACGCCGAGCTGGTGAACTGCGCCGAGGACCAGGCCGACTGGCAGCAGCGCCATCCGCTGCTGGCGCAGGCGAGCAGCGAGGAGCGCTTCCTGATCCTGCATCGGTTGCTGGAGGAGCTGCGTGAGCGGTTGGCGATCGATTGCGACGCCCTCATTCCTGAGGAGTTCGAACGGCGCCGCAAGGCCTGCTTCGATCTTGAGGAGGTGTGGGCGATCGGCCGGGAGGAACAACCGGAGCTGGCGCGCACGGTGGTGATGAGTCCGGTTACTTCCGAGCAACGGCAGCAACGCAACCTGGCCCTGGAGGGTCTGTCGCTGCGGGGTGCCTTTGGCCGCTGGATCAAGGCGCGTGAGCGCTGGCTTTCGGTGGAGGAGCTGCACCGCGGCCTGAAGTGGAAAGACGACCTGTATCAGGAGATCACCGGCCATCTGCTGGCGATGCTCACGGCACATGGATTGGTCAAACCGGTGGAGGTGCGGACCGGCAGGCGCCGCAGCGAGGTGGTGCAGGGCTGGCGGCTGAACAGCTCAGCCTTGCGCTGGACACTGGTGGATCCTGCGGCCCCTGCGCAGGACGCCTACGCCGAGCGGTTGCGCCAGCAACTGGAATCCAGCGGCCGCCGCGGACCCGTGAATGCCTATTTCCGCAACCTCTATGAGGATCTTGCTGCGCTGATTGCCGATCCAGGCCAGGCCGAAGGCCGGCCATTCGTTCAGACCCTGGAAGCTCGGGAGCACACGGCCCAGGTGGCTGCTGAAGTTCGGGAAGAGCGGGAGAAACAGTTCCGTGATGCTCGCCTGCGGCTGCTCTATTGCTCCCCCACCATGGAGCTGGGTGTGGACATCTCCTCGCTCAACACGGTGTATCTGCGCAATGTGCCGCCCACACCGGCCAATTATGCCCAGCGCAGTGGCCGTGCCGGGCGGAGCGGCCAGCCGGCCCTGGTACTCAGCTACTGCGGCGCCACCTCACCGCACGATCAATACTTCTTCTCCGACCCCACCCGCATGGTGGCCGGTGCCGTGAGCGCCCCCACGCTGGAGCTGGCCAATGAGGAGCTGCTGAAAGCACATTTCCGGGCCCTGTGGCTGGCGGCCACGCGCCAGCGGTTGCCAGGCAAGGTGAAGGAGCTCGTGGATCTCGCCGCCGAGGGAAGGCCGCTGGTGGCGGATCTACGCGACTCCCTGGCCAGTGATGACGCCTGCCGCAGTGCCCAGGCCGATGGTCAGGCGATCGTCGACGACCTGATCGAGAACCACTGGCTGGGCAGCAGCCCGCCAACCTGGCTCACCGGCAGCTGGCTGGATGGGCTGATCCGCGGCGCGGCGCTCGATTTCGATGCAGCCCTGCGGCGCTGGCGTGATCTGCTGGAGGCGGTCGACAGTCAGTTCGCCCAGGCCCAGAAGGATCTGGCCAACCACGCCCACTCAGAGCGTGAACGGCAGGCGGCGGATCAACGCCAGCGGGCGGCGCGTCTGCAACAGCAGCTGTTGCTGGCCGACAAACCAGGCAGCGGCAACAACAACAACGACTTCAGCACCTACCGCTATCTGGCCAGCCAGGGCTTTATGCCGGGCTACAACTTCCCGCGCCTGCCGCTGATGGCCTACATCCCCGGCAGCCGTGAGCAGGTGGGTGGCGGTACGTTCATCACCCGGCCGCGCTTTGTCGGCATCAGCGAGTTCGGGCCCCATTCGCTGATCTATCACGAGGGCAACACCTACAAGGTGAAGGGCGCGATCCTGGGCCTGCAGGACAACGCCGTAGCCGCCGGTACCGCCTCGCTCGCCACCCAGGACGCCCTGCTCTGCGGCGCCTGCGGCCATGCCCACCTGGGCGATGCCACCGAATTGGAGCTGTGCCGCCACTGCGGTGCGCCGCTCAAGGAAGAGCCGGAGGGCAAGGCCGTGCGGGTGCCGCGGCTGTATCAGATCGAGCAGGTGAACACACGCCGCGCCGAGCGGATCACCTCCGACGACGAGGAGCGGCAACGGCTGGGCTACGAGCTGCTGACCACCTACGAGTTCCCGCAGGAGAACGGCGTGGTGAAGGTGGCGCGGGCTCAGGTGAGCAGCGGCGGCCAACCGCTGCTGGAGCTGAGCTATGCGCCGGCCACCACGATCAGCCGCATCAACCTCGGCTGGCGGCGGCGCGAGAACCGCAGCGACATGGGTTTCCCGATTCACCCGACCAACGGTCGCTGGGGCGGAGAGAAACAGCTGGAAGCAGGCAACGCCAGCGCCGGCGAGGGAGAGGACGACACCGCCGAAGTGGGTTACGTGAAGATCACGCCCTACGTGCAGGACCGCAAGAACGCCCTGCTGTTGCAGTTCGCCAATCAGCCGGCCAGCGGCAACTGGACGGCGCTGCAGCTGCTCAGCCTGAAGAACGCCCTGAAGCGCGGGATCGAGGTGGCCTTCCAGCTCGATGGCAGCGAGATCGCCGCCGAGCTGATGCCGAACGACGACGAAGCCAGCGCCCTGTTGCTCTACGAAAGTGCCGAGGGTGGGGCCGGGGTGCTGAGCCGCCTGGTGGAGAGCCCCACAGCGCTGCGGCAGCTGGGCCGCACCGCCCTGGAGGTGTGCCATTGGCGGCTGAGCGATCCGTTGCCGGTGATCGAGGCCGCCCTGGAGGATGCCGATCCGGAGTGTGAGGCCGGCTGCTACCGCTGCCTGCTCGGTTATCACAACCAGCGCGAGCACGACCGGATCGACCGCCGCATCCCCGAGCTCAAGCAGTTCCTGCTGGATCTGGCCGGCGGTGAGCTGGTGGGACAGGGCGGTGCCGACAGCCGCAGCGAACGCCTGGAACGGCTGCGTGGCTTCTGCCAGAGCGGCCTGGAGCGCCTCTGGCTGGAGACAGCCTTCCGGCTGGGACATCACCTGCCCGATGACGCCCAGAAGGAGGTGAGCGGTCACTTCGTGACGCCTGATTTCACCTACCGCGAGGCCGGGGCGTTGGTGTTCATCGATGGCCCCCACCACCAGAAACCCCTGCAGCAGCGGCTGGACCAACAGAAGCGCCGGGACCTCAAGGATGCAGGCATCCGCGTGGTGGTCTTTGACCAGCACAGCGATGAATGGCCGGCGGTGTTCCGCGAGCACGCCTGGCTGTTCGGGGAAGGGAAGGGTGCGGCGCCTTCCGCTCCACCCCCGAGTGCTCCTCCCGTGGGTCAGGACTCTCCGACGGGTGCTGGCCGCAATGCCCAGACCATCGGCGACGCCTTCGATGCAGTGTTCGCGCAACACCAGCAGCTGTTCGGCCAGGAGGCCCAGCCGTGACCAGCGCCCTCAGCCAGCCCACCCTCAGCCAGCCCCCAGCGCTGCCCGACATCCCCAGCCCCGGCTCGATCGTCAAGGTGCGGGGACGGGAGTGGGTGACGCTGCCCCAGAGCCGCGCGGAAAAGCAGGACCAGGTGCTGCGGCTGCGGCCCCTGGGCGGCGGTGATCAGACGATCGCCACCCTGTTCTGGCCGCTGGAAGGCGAGCAGGTGAAGCCGGCCAGCTTTGCCCTGCCCGATCCGGCCCTGAGCGGCTCCCAGAGCTCGGCGCTGCTGCTGCGCGATGCCTTGCTGCTCAAGCTGCGCGCCGGTGCGGGACCGTTCCGCTGCCTGGGCAATGTGGCGCTCGAGCCCAGGCCCTACCAGCTGGTGCCGCTGCTGATGGCGCTCAAGCAGGCGGTGAGCCGGGTGCTGATCGCCGATGAGGTGGGCCTCGGCAAGACGGTGGAGGCGCTGCTGATCGCCCGCGAACTGCTGGATCGCGGCGAGATCCGCAAGGTGACGGTGATCTGCCCGCCGCACCTGTGTGAGAAGTGGAAGAGCGACATGATCCGCCAGTTCAACCTGGCGGCCGAGGTGGTGCGGCCCGGCACGGCCCAGAAGCTGGAGCGGGGCCTGCCAGCCGGTAAGTCGATCTTTGATGTGATCCCCTTCACGGTGGTGAGCCTCGACTGGATCAAGAGCGACCGCAACCGCGAGGGCTTCCTGCGCAGCTGCGGCGAGTTCGTGATCGTCGATGAGGCCCACACCTGCGCGGCCCGCAAGGGGGGCGGGCGCCAGCAGCGCTATGAGCTGCTGCGGGGCCTGGCCGCTGACCCCCAGCGCCACCTGGTGCTGCTCACCGCCACACCGCATAGCGGCGACAAGGAGGCGTTCGACAACCTGCTCGGGCTGCTGGATCCGAAATTCGAGGGCCTCAGCGAGATGCCCGAGGGCCAGCGCCGCAAGGACCTGCGCGCTGAGCTGGGCAACTATTTCGTGCAGCGCCGCCGCCTTGATCTCAAGGAGGACTGGGGCACCGAGGGCGCCGATTTCCCTGATCGTGAAACCCGGGAGGCCACCTACACCCTCAGCGGCGACTGGGGAAAGCTGTTCGATGACGTGCTGGCCTATGCCCGTGCACTGGTGGAGCGGAGTGTGGGCGAGAGCAAGCTGCGCCAGCGGATGAGCTGGTGGGCCGCTCTGGCGTTGCTGCGCTGCGTCAGCAGCAGCCCCGCTGCAGCCTCGGCCTCCCTGCGCACCAAGCTGTTCAACCTCCAGAACGGCACGGATTACGCCGCCACAGATCCAGCCTCAGCCTCCAGCGAAGACGAGCTGGCCGATGACCTGGAAGCCATGGCCACGCTCGCCGTTCTCGACGGCGCGGAAGAGGAGTTCAGCGCAGAAGAAGCCGCCCCGGGGGCCGATCTGGCGGAGTCAGCCGATGCCGGGCTGTTGAAGGATCTGATCGAGCGCTCGGATCGCCTGCGCGGCAAGGCCCACGATCCCAAGCTCAAGCAGCTGCTCAAAGAGCTCAAGGGGCTGCTGGCGGAGGGCTTCCGGCCGGTGATCTTCTGCCGTTTCCGGCCCACCGCCCACTACCTGGCGGAGCAACTGGAGGAGGAACTGCCCAAGCGCGCGCATGTGGTGATGGCGGTCACCGGTGATCTGCCACCGGAGGAGCGGGTGGAGCGCATCCGCGAGCTGCAGAACGAACTGGCGAACGGCAAGGTGCCGGTGCTGGTGGCCACCGACTGCCTCTCAGAAGGCATCGACCTGCAGCACATCTTCGATGCGGTGATCCACTACGACCTGTGCTGGAACCCCACCCGCCACGAACAACGCGAAGGGCGGGTGGATCGTTTTGGCCAGGCCCGCAGTGCCGTGCGGGCGCTGATGCTGCACGGCGGTGACTCCAACCCGGTGGATGAGCGGGTGCGCACGGTGATCCTGGAAAAGGAGAAGACGATCCGAAAGGAACTGGGGGTGAGCGTGCCGATTCCCGGCAACGCCAACACCATCACCCAGGCGGTTCTGGGCGGGATCTTCGGCAAGGCCGCCAAGGCGATTCAGGGGTTGCTCAACCTCGGCCTGCCTGGATTTGGGGGTTCCGGATCAGACCTGGATGCCGTGATTGACGCCGAATGGCAGAGCGCCAAGGAGAACGCCAAGGCCACCCGCACGATCTTTGCCCAGCGCAGCCTCAAACCGGAGGAAGCCCTGCGCGAATGGCACCGCACCCGCGAATCCCTCGGCAGCGCCGATGCGGTGGAGCGGCTGGTGCTCAACGCCTGCCGTCGCCTCAATCTGCCCCTACGGAGCTTGCGATGGGGTGGTGCAGGGGAAGGCGACACGGCTGCAGAAAACAAGAGGACCGGAGAAGTCGCGACTCAGACCTGGGAGCTCGATCTCAGCCGCCTGGAGGACAACCGCCAGGCCCTGAACGAGCGCCTGCGCAACCACGACCTCGGCGGCAAGCTGCGGCTGAGTTTCCGCTCACCAGCTCGTGACGGCAGCCAGCTGCTCAGCCGCTCCCATCCGCTGGTGGTGGAGCTGGCGGATTTCGTGGCTGAGCGGGCCCTCAGCGGCCTGGAGCCGGACCTGGCGGCTCGCGCCTCCGTGATCCGCACCAAGGCGGTGACCAGGCGCACCCAGGTGCTGGTGCTGCGACTGCGGCACCAGCTGCACCAGTCGCGTTGGACGGGCAATCAGTACGAGGCCCTGCCCGATCTGCTGGTGGAGGAATGCCTCACCGCCCGGGTCAACGGCGATGGTGTGGAACCACTGGAGGGTGCCGCTGCCCTTGAGCTGCTGGAAGCCCCAGCCAGCGGCAACCTCGATCCGGGGCAGCGCCAGCAATGGTTGCAGGAGGCGGTGTCAGAGATCGAGGCCCTGCAGCCGGCGCTGGCAGCCTTGGCCGAGCGGCGTGCCGATCTGGCGGAAGAAGACCACCGCCGCGTGCGCGAAGCCTCACTGCGCTCCGGCGAATCGCTGCGAATGCGCTTTCGCTGTGAGCCGAGCCTGCCGGTGGACGTGATCGGCCTGATTGTGTTGCTGCCGGCGCCAGTCCTATGAAACCGGTTTCAGCGCCACCTCTGGAAACAGCTGCAGCAGCTTGCGGTCGAAGGTCAGCAACGGGCAGTTCAGTTGATTCGCGAGCACGACAAATTCAGCGTCGTAGCTGGAGCAGCCGTGGCTGTGGGCAAGCGCAAGACAGTCGGCGCTATTCACAGAGATCGTTCGATGTGCAAACTGAGCGTTGGCATCCGCAAGGATGGCCAAGGCCTGATCAGGGAGGATGGCTCCAGCTCTTAAGTATTTCAGCAAAATATGTCGAAACTCAGGGATCCATAAGCCCGGCAAATGCCAATCCTGATCAGAAGCCCAGACGGCCTGCACAGCCTCGGCATTCAGCGTGGGCTGAAAAAGCTCGATTAGCACATTGGTATCGGCAACCAGCATCAAGATTCGGGGTTGATGCGGTTACCGAAGCGATCCAGTTCCGGCGGATGGCTGTCTCGTTCGATCGCCGCGATGATTTCCTTGCTGGTGAGCGGTGGCCCCTTGAAGTGGCTGCGCAGTTCCCGCCAGCGATCGAGCTGGGACTGGACCTCCTCCTCCGTCATCGGGGGCAGCGGCGGCACCTGCCGAATCTCGCGGCCCTCAGCGGCCGCCTTGGCCCGCAGCCCGGCGCTGATCTCCTGCATGCGCCGCAATGTGGGCTCGATATTCACAGGTTCTGGAGCAGGTTGAGCCACTGCCGGGCCGGCCGCCGCAGGCTCCAGGGTCTCCAGGGCAGCCAGCACTTCACTGGTGAGGCTGCGGCCATGGGCGCGGGCACGCTGTTCAAGCCGCGCCAGCAGCCCATCGGGCACGTCGTGCAGGGTCAGGGTGGCCATCGCGCCAGTCCTCCTGGCTGAGTCGGATCTCTGGCCAGTCTGTCAGCCCTGGCCAGATCTGAAGCAGTCCCATCCAGCGTCCAGCACACCCCCCCCTTCCGTCTCCGCTCCATGGCCCGCACCACCGCCACCGTCAGCTTCCAGGCGATCGAGCTCAAGGGCAGCCTGCTGCCGGGGTCCCTGCTGGAGCAGGTGGCCCGCCTGCAGGCCCCGATGCAGAAGGAGGCCGACTACGGCCTGGCCAAGGGCGAACGGCTGCGGGAGCGGATTGATGCGGCCTGGGTGCGGCTGAAGGAGATCTGGGAGGAATACAAGGATCTGCGGGCGCGGGCGGCGCAGAGCACCGCGGGGATGCACTGCGGCCAGCGCCTCCTGCGCGAGGTGCTGGGCTGGCCGGATCTGCAGCCCTGCAGCGGCTGGCAACACGGCGACGCCCACTTCCCGATCACCCACCGGGCCTTCCTGGAGCCAGAAGACGCGCAACGCCGCAGCGCCGATCACGCCACCACCAGCGCCACCATCAGACTCTCTGACGCCCCCCCAGCAACAACGGGACGCGACAGCGTGCCCCTGATCCTGCGGGGCATCGCGGCCGATCAGCTCGACAAGGGCAGTAGCCAGTTCGGCCAGGAGAGCCGCCGCCGCTCTCCTCACAGCTGCCTGCAGGAATGCCTCAATGCCGACGACAACGCCAACTGGGGGCTGCTGCTCACGGGCGATCGGCTGCGGCTGCTGCACGACAACCCGTCGCTGGTGAAGCCGGCCTACCTGGCGGTGGATCTGGAGCTGCTGGTGGAGGGCGAGCTGTTCGATGAATTCGCCGTGGTTTGGCTGCTGCTGCATGCCAGCCGCTTCCGCCATCCGCAGACGGGTAGCTGCGTTCTGGACACCTGGAAGGAGCAGGCGCAGGAGGCGGGCGAGCGGGTGCTGGGGCAGCTGCGCAACGGCGTGCAGCAGGCCCTCGAAGCCCTGGGCAATGGCTTGCTGCTGCATCCCGAGAACGAGCTGCTGCGCAACCAGTTGGCCAGTGGCGCCCTGAGCGGCCAGGAGCTGCACCGCCAGCTGTTGCGGCTGGTGTATCGCTTCCTGTTTCTGTTCACCGCGGAAGACCGCGATCTGCTGTTCCCCAGAACCCTGGGCCAGGAGGATCCGCGCCGCCGCATCTACCGCGAGGGCTACAGCGTCGGCCGGCTGCGGGAGCTGGCGATCCGCCGCAGCGCCTCGGAGGGGCCCTACGGCGATCTGTGGCACACCCAGAAGCTGGTGTTCCTGCAGCTGCGCCAGAGCAGCTCACCGCTGGGATTGCCTGGCCTGGGGGGGCTGTTCGCTGAGCCGCAATGCCGGGCACTGCAAGAGTGCGAACTGGCCAACCGCTTTCTGCTGCGGGCGATCCGGGCGATCGGCTGGTTCCAGGCCACAGGCACGCTCACCCGCGTTAACTACCGCGATCTCAACACCGAGGAGCTGGGCAGTGTGTACGAGGGCCTGCTGGAGCTCCATCCCCAGCTGGAGCGCGCTGGCGGCAGCTGGCAGCTGAGCTACGGGGGTGGCGCCGGCAGCGACCGCAAGACCACCGGCAGTTACTACACACCGGATCAGCTGGTGCAGCTGCTGATCGTGTCGGCCCTGCTGCCGGTGATCGCTGATCGACTGAGCAAAGCCACCACGCCCCAGGAGAAGGAAGAGGCGTTGCTGGCAATCCGAGTGCTCGATCCGGCCTGCGGCAGCGGCCATTTCTTATTGGCGGCAGCCCGGCGCTTGGCCCTGGAGCTGGCCCGCATCCGCGCCGGAGATGAGGAGCCCAGCGAGGAGCTGCGCCAGGAATGCCTGCGCGAGGTGGTGGCCCACTGCATCTACGGGGTCGACAAGAACCCGATGGCGGTGGAGCTGTGCAAGGTGGCGCTCTGGATCGAGGCTGTGGATCCCGGCAAGCCGCTCAGCTTCCTCGATGCCCACATCCAGTGCGGCGATTCGCTGGTGGGCGTGTTCGACCCGAAGGTGCTGGAGCAGGGCATCCCCGACGAGGCTTACAAACCGCTCACCGGCGACGACAAAACGGTCTGCACCAGCCTGAAGAAAGAGAACGCCAGCTTCCGCAAGGCAGGCCAGAAGGGAACCCTGCAGGGCACGCTCAATCTCCAGAGCAGCCCACCGATCAGCCGCAGCCAGCAACGGCTCCAGGAGATCGAGGCGATGCCTGAAACCACCCTGGCGGAAGGATCAGCCAAACAGGCCGCCTACGAAGCCTGGGAACAGGAGCGATCCAGCGATCCCCAGACCCTCGCGGCTGATCTCTACACCGCGGCTTTCTTCCTGCCCAAGACCAAAGACAGCCGCGCCAAGGTGCCCACCAGCGAGCATCTGCTGCTGTTGCAGAGCGGCCAGGAGATCCCAGGTGATCTGGAGCTGGCGGAGGAACAGGCCGCCAAGGACTTCCGCTTCTTCCATTGGCACCTGCGCTTTGGCGAGGTGATGGAGAAGGGGGGCTTCGATTGTGTGCTTGGGAATCCTCCTTGGGAGGTGTCTCAGCTGAACGAGATCGAATTCTTCTCATCTATCAGACTAGAGATTGCCAAGCTCTCAGGTGCCGCAAGGAAAACAGCTATCGCAGACCTCGAAAACAGCGATCCCACTTTATGGAGAGAATTCGCCATTGCAAAGCGCGGCTTTGACTGCAGCAACCTGTTCTATCGATCCGGTCGATTCCCGCTCTGTGCTCAGGGCAAAGTCAACACTTACGCGCTTTTCGCTGAACATTTTTTATGTCTAATGGGGCATGGAGGGAGGTCGGGTTTAGTCGTCCCAACTGGCATATCGACCGACAACAGTACAAAAGACTTCTTCGATAAGGTCAGCAGCAGTGGGCTGTTGGCTTCGCTGATTTCGTTTGAGAATGAGTCTTTCATTTTCCGGGACGTTCATCATGCGTACAAGTTCTGCCTACTCACCCTGAGAGTCCCTTCGAATAGGGAGACCCCTTCTGAGTTCGCCTTTTACATTCGTCACTTCTCGCAGCTCAGCGATGAGGACCGTTTCTTTAAGCTGACCCCAGACGAGATCGCGCTCGTTAATCCGAACACGCGGACATGTCCAGTCTTCCGCAGCCAGATGGACGCGGATCTAACCAAAAAGATCTACAGCCGTGTACCAGTGCTGGTCCACGAGGGCCTAGAGCAAGCAGGAAATCCTTGGGGCGTCAGCTTTCGTCAGGGCTTGTTCAATATGACAAGTGATAGCAATCTATTTTTCTTTGAGCCGGACGCAGATCGCCTTCCACTGTACGAAGCCAAGCTAATCCATCACTACGATCATCGATGGGCTACCTATACCGCCGATGGCTCCTGCCGTGATGTAACACTGGCCGAAAAGCAGGATTCTTACTTTCAGGTCAGGCCGCGCTACTGGGTGGAGAGATCTGAAGTGCATGCACGGATGATAGCGCAGGGGTGGGATCGGCAGTGGCTGATGGGATGGCGTGACATATGCCGATCCACTGACGAAAGAACTGTGATTGCTTCCGTTGCTCCCTTGGCAGGGTTCGGCGACACCTTCCTGCTTATGTTTCCATGCGCAAGCCAGGGAAAGCTATTTACTTGCCTTCTAGCAGACCAAGTGTCCATCATTCATGATTTCGTGCTGCGTCAGAAAGTTGGAGGTACGCACCTGAAATACCACTACAAAAAGCAAGGCACGAATCTGCCCCCCAGCACCTACACCCAAGCCGCCATCGACTTCATCCAACCACGCGTCCTCGAACTCACCTACACCGCCCACGACCTGAAGCCCTGGGCCGAAGACCTCGGCTACGACGGTCCTCCCTTCATCTTCGATCCCGAACGCCGATCCCTGCTGCGGGCTGAACTCGACGCCTACTACGCCCACCTCTACGGCCTCACCCGCGATGAGCTGCGCTACGTCCTTGATCCAGCCGATGTGATGGGCCCCGATTACCCCAGCGAAACCTTCCGCGTGCTCAAGTCCAATGAACTCCGCCAGTTCGGCGAGTACCGCACCCAGCGGCTGGTGCTGGAGGCGTGGGATCGGTTGTTTGGGGGTGGTGGGTGATGGAGTTTGAGTTCTTGATCCCAGACCGGCCTGTCTCCGTCCAGGCGCGGAGGCGGCAGCGGAAGCAGGAATGGCAACAGTTTGTCGCCGAGGAAGCAGCCAAGACCTGGGAGAGATCACCCATTGCCGATAAGAATCTGCAATGTACCTTGATTTATCTTTGTCCCTGTTGATATTGACAATATAGTCAAGCCCATTCTCGACGCACTTAAAGGATTAGTCTATGAGGATGATATCCTGATTACGGATGTTGAGGCCCGACGCCGCCCTCTTGCCTCGCCTTCCGACTACAATGTACAGCAATGGCCTAATCACCTGCTGCAAGGCTTGCTGAGTGGTAACGAATGTGTCTATGTGCGCATTTCTGAACAGCCCATCCTGGAGGAAAAACTATGAACACCAATCCTGGAGTCCCCCTCGGATCACCAAAGCCCCAAAGCGGTCTTGAGGCAAGAGTTGCCGAGAAATATCTGCAACAAGGATTTTCTGTGATCACAAATCCACCTTTGAGCAGCCTTCCATTCGACCTTGGTGGCTACAGGCCAGACTTGATAGCCCAGAAGGAATCTGGTCAGAATTACATCATTGAGATCAAGAATGCTTCTCGTCAAATTTCTGTAGATCGCTTCAGAGCGATTGCCGAGAACGTTCAATCCCATCCAGGTTGGCGATTCTTGCTGGTGACCAGTGATGACGACCTCCCGATTGGATCCGAGGGCGACCTTTTTCGGTACGACGAAGCTCTGCTGCGAGCCGATCAGGCTGAAGCGCTGATTGCGAGTGGGGCTGCTGAGGCAGCTTTCTTATTCCTATGGAGCACCCTGGAGGGGATGATGCGACGGCGTTCGATTGAGTCTGCTATCCCAATCGACCGATTGATGCCCCTGGCAATGACCAGTCATCTGTATTCTCAGGGCGAATTGTCTCGTCTGCAGTTTCACCGCATTAAAGACCTGATCTCCAGCCGCAATCGTGCAGCCCATGGCTACCACGATCCCCAGCTGGAAGAAGGGGCAAGAGAGCTGCTTTTACTCGTGCGGGAACTTGCCAATGAATGGAAAGAGGACTAATCCCTTCATGCCCACCTCTACGGCCTCAGCCGCGATGAGCTGCGCACCATCCTCGATCCTGCCGATGTAACGGGCCCCGATTACCCCAGCGAAACCTTCCGCGTGCTCAAGACCAACGAACTCCGCCAATTCGGCGAGTACCGCACCCAGCGGCTGGTGCTGGAGGCGTGGCATCGGTTAAAATCTGGAGATTTGATCTGATGCTCACTCATCTTCGGATCAATAACTTCAAGGCTTGGAAGGACACCAAGGACATCCGCCTTGCCCCTCTCACCGTAATCTTTGGTGCCAACAGCGCCGGAAAGAGCAGCCTGGGCCATCTTCTGCTCGCTCTTCAACAAACCGCTCGCTCAGCAGACCGCCGACGGGCATTGAACCTAGGGGATGGCTCCTCATTGATCGACCTGGGCACCTTTGCAGATTGCTTGCATGCACACGATCTGCGTCAGGAGCTGTCATTCGAGCTTGGTTGGCGACTGCCGAAACCGTTGGAGGTGCGTGACCCCCTGCAGCCAGAAAAGCGCTATCAAGGAAACCACATGCAGCTTAAGGTATCATTGACATCCAATAAGTCACAACAACCCGAGGTAGAGAACCTGCACTATGAGCTTGCCTCTAATGCAGCCAGAGTTCTAGATGTCTCATTATTTCGCGACGAAAAGCGTAAGCTGAATTTGCGATCCAGTATTTATGATTTCAAGATGGCTGATGGTCGCAAGTGGCCACTCGAAGAGCCTGAAAAGTTCTATCGACTATCTGATGTCACCATGGCTCGATATAAGAATGCCGGCTTTCTTGCTGATTTTGCATTGGCAACGGAGGCCATGCTGGAAGGCATTTCTTACCTAGGGCCACTGCGTATGCACCCGCAACGCCTCTACCAGTGGTCTGGTGACAGTCCCGCTAGTGTTGGATCGCTCGGTGAAAATACAGTTGCCGCAATTCTCGCGGCCCAGCGTGAAGGGCGGAGATTAAACCGAGGCCCAAAGCGAGCCACACAAACCTTTGCAGAATTCATCGCTCTGTGGCTTAAAGACCTAGGAGTTATCCACGACTTCTCCGTCAGAGCTGTTGCTGAAGGCCGCAAAGAATATGAAGTACTTGTCAAGACACATGCTAAGGCTGCAGAGGTGAAAATAACCGATGTTGGCTTTGGAGTTTCTCAGGTGCTTCCAGCTCTTGTCCAGGCTTTTTATTGTCAACCTCACTCTACTGTGTGGATGGAGCAGCCGGAGATCCACTTGCACCCTCAAGTTCAGGCCGAATTAGCAGATGTTTTTATCTCGGCAACTCAAGCTCGCGAGAACGGTAAGCAACGTGATGTCCAGCTGATTGTAGAGAGTCATTCTGAGCATTTCCTGAACCGCCTGCAACGACGCGTGGCAGAAGAAAGGGTGCCGCATGAGGACGTAGCTGTTTACTTTTGTCGCCGTGCAGGTGCAGCGACAGACTTGGAGCCATTAAAGCTCAATATGTTTGGGGAGATCGAAAATTGGCCTGAGCATTTCTTTGGTGATGAGATGGAGGACATCGCAGGACGGACTGTGGCTGCTATGAAGCTGAAGAAGAATCTAAAGCATGAAGGTGTGACATCATGAAAGCAGTGATTGACACAAATGTTTTGCTCGTGGCGAATGGGCAGCATGATGATGCGTCTCCCGGATGCGTGGTGGAATGCGTGCAACGCTTGCAAGCAATTCAGCGTGAGGGCATTGTCGTTGTCGATGATGGATACCGCATCCTTGGTGAGTACCAGAACAAGACCTGCATCAATCCACCCAAAGGCGTAGGGGACGTTTTCTTGAAGTGGTTACTCCGCAACTCAAGCTCACCGCGTGTGGAGCAAGTCACCTTGGACGAAATAGCTGATAACAGCTTTGCGGAATTTCCCGACCCTGCGCTTGAACCCTTGTTTGATGCTCCAGATCGCAAATTTCCAGCCGTGGCCAATGCCCATCCAGAAAAACCTCCTGTCTGGCAAGCGGTCGACTGCAAATGGCTGAATTGGTGGGCTACATTGAAGGCCAAGGGTGTCGAGGTAGAGTTTCTTTGCCCAGATGATATCTGCCAGTTTTATTCCAAAAAGTTTCCTGGAAAGACTCTGCCGGCTCTCCCGATGCCAGTGCCGTGAACTCCGGTTTCTACCGCTTCCCCCACACCCCCCATCTCGCCTGGCTGGGTAACGGACCTGTGCGCGATGACAAGATCCTCACGCCTCAGGAAGCCAGGGCCTTCCTCGCCCAACCCGTGGCGATCGAAGAAAAGATCGATGGGGCCAACATCGGCTTCTCACTCAGAACGGAAGGCAGCCTGCGCATCCAGCAACGGGGCGACTATTTGCAGGCTCCCTACAAAGGTCAGTTCTCAGGCCTTCCAACATGGTTAGCCCTGCATGGTCCCGATCTCGAGGCGTTCCTGCAGGAGCCCGAGCACCAGGGTCTGATTCTGTTCGGTGAATGGTGCGCCGCCCGCCACTCGGTGGCCTACACCCATCTGCCCGATCCCTTCCTGCTGTTTGATGTTGCGGATCCAGAGAGGCAGCGCTTCTGGAGCCGCAATCGACGCGATGCCACCGCCCATCTGCTTGGATTGGCGAGCGTTCCCCTGCTCCAAGACAACAGTCACCACACCCTCAATGATCTCAGCAGCGAGATCGATCAGTTCCAGAGCCGCTATCATCCAGGCCCTCCGGAAGGGGTGATTCTGCGTCACGACGATCCTCAGTGGTGCCAGGCCCGCGCCAAGCTCGTGCGGCCTGATTTCACCCAGGCCATTGAAGAGCACTGGAGATCCAGGCCGATCGAATGGAATGGGATTGATTATCGCCTTACAGCATGAGCACTGTTTTCGACCACGATCGCGCTCTTGAACTGCTGAGAGCAGGTTCCGGAAACCCAGCCGCCGACTTCCGCGATGGTCAACTCACGGCGATCCAGGCAGTCTGCAAACAGGGCAGCAGGGTGCTTGTCGTCCAGAAGACCGGCTGGGGCAAGAGTTTCGTCTACTTCATTGCCACAAAGCTCCTGCGAGACGCTGGCCGCGGCCCAGCCCTGCTGATCTCACCGCTGCTGGCGCTGATGCGCAACCAGATGGCCGCCGCGGAGCGGATGGGACTGAGGGCACGCACAGTGAATTCCACCAACACCGACCAATGGCAGGCGGTGGAGGAGCAGGTGAGCCGGCGAGAGATCGACATCCTGTTGATCTCCCCCGAGCGGCTCAATGCCCCCGATTTCGTGCGAGGGCCCCTCGCCCAGCTCAATCCCAGCCTGGTGGTGATCGATGAGGCCCACTGCATCTCTGACTGGGGTCATGACTTCCGCCCCGACTACCGCCGCGTCGGTCGGCTGGTGCAGACCCTGCCCAACGTGAGCCTGCTGGCCACCACAGCGACCGCCAGCAACCGAGTGATGGCCGACCTGCAACGCGAACTCGGCCCTGAACTCACTGTGCAGCGGGGCGATCTCCACCGCCCATCCCTCACCCTCCAGAGCCTCCGCCTCCCCAGCCAGCCAGCACGCCTCGCCTGGTTGGCGCAAACTTTGCCGGGCCTGGAGGGCAGCGGCATCATCTACGCCCTCACCACCCGCGATGCAGCGCTGGTGGCCGAATGGTTGCAGATCTGCGGTATCGATGCCCGCGCTTACAGCGGCGCCATGGACAGCGGCGATCGTGAGCGGCTGGAAGATGTCCTGATCGCCAACCAGTGCAAAGCGTTGGTGGCTACCACGGCCCTGGGCATGGGCTACGACAAGCCTGATCTGGGCTTCGTCATCCATTATCAGGTGCCTGGCTCAGTCGTGGCCTACTACCAGCAAGTCGGCCGTGCCGGCCGGGCCCTGCCCTCCGCCTACGGCGTGCTGCTCAGCGGTGAGGAAGAGCTCTCCATCACCGACTGGTTCATCCGCTGTGCCTTCCCCACCCGCGAGCAGGTGGAGCGACTCCTCGATGCCCTCGAACACGCCCCCGAAGAGGGCTGCAGCGAGGCGGAGTTGCTCGCCCAGCTCAATCTGCCCAAGGGTCGCCTGCAGCAGGCGCTCAAGATCCTTTCGCTGGAGACCCCCGCCCCGATCGGCAAGCAGGGATCCCGCTGGCAGCGGCTGCCGGCAGACCTCCAGCCAGCGTTCTGGCAGCGGGTGGAGCGTCTTACTGAGCTGCGGCAAGCAGAAGCCGAGCAGATGCAGGCCTACGTGGATCTGCCCTTCGGGGAGCACATGGCCTTTCTGATTGAGGCACTCGACGGTGATCCCAGCACCGTGGGCCCGCCCAGCCTGCCGCCACTCCCTGAGGCGGTTCCTGGCGACCTGGCCCGAGAGGCCGGCAGCTTCCTGCGCCATCGACCCATCACCCTTGAGCCTCGGAAACAGTGGCCCGCCGGCGGCCTGCCGAGCTATGGCCTCAAGGGCCGCATCCCGGTCGACCGCCAGGCGGAAGCCGGCAAGGCGCTCTGCTGTTGGTCCGATGCCGGCTGGGCGGAACGGGTGAAGCGTGGCAAGTACAGCACTGGCCGTTTCGATGCAGCACTGGTGGAGGAGTGCCTGCGGCTGATCCAGCAATGGCGGCCGGCTCCACCGCCCGAATGGGTCACCTGCATTCCATCCCGCCGCCATCCCGAGTTGGTACCAGCTTTTGCTGAGCAGCTGGCCGCCGCGCTCGGCTTGGCCTTTGTGCCCGCCCTGGAGAAGGTGCAGGACACCGCCGAGCAGAGGACCAGGCAGAACAGCAGCCAGCAGGCCCGCAATCTGGACGGCAGCCTCGCCATCACGGCTGCGATCCCCAGCGGGCCCTGCCTGCTGATCGACGACATGGTCGATTCACGCTGGACCTTCACCGTGGCGGCCTGGCTGTTGCGCGAGAATGGATCTGGTCCGGTGTTTCCGTTGGCCCTCGCCCAGACGGGTCAGAGCGACTGAGCTCCTGCCGCCCCAGACCCTGATGCCAGCTCCTTCTGCCAACACCCAGGCCGTGCTGCTGCTCACCTCCCCGCTGCTGCAGGAGGGGGGGATGGCTGCCAGCAAGGAGCCTGTGCTGTCGGCGGCGGAGTACGCCCAGTTGGCGGCCTATCTGCAACAGGAGCGGGTGCAACCGGCGGATCTGATCAACGGCTCCAGAGACACCCTCCTCAACACCCTGTCGGCCTCGTTTGCGGCCGAGCGTCTCAACCGCCTGCTTTCGCGTGGCTTTCAGCTCAGTCAGGCGGTGGAGCACTGGGCCAACCGCTCGATCAGCGTGATCGGCCGTGCTGATGCCGCCTATCCCCGGCGGTTCAAGCAGCGCCTCAAGCGTGCTGCACCGCCCCTGCTCTATGCCTGCGGCAATCTGGAGCTGCTGAACGCTCCCGCCCTGGCGGTGGTGGGCTCGCGCAACACAGCGGAAGCGTTGCTCCAGCAAGCGGAGGCTGTGGGTGCCCTGGCCGCAGCAGCCGGGGTGGTGATCGCCTCCGGCGCGGCCAAGGGCGTTGATGAAACCGCGATGTTGGGCAGCCTCGCCGCTGGTGGCTGCGCCATTGGCGTGGTGGCCGACAGCCTGGAGAAGATCAGTGCCAGGCCGATCTGGCGTCAGGCGCTGCTGGACGGCCGCCTTCTGTTGCTCTCCAGCGATGCCCCCAGCTCCCGCTTCCAGGTGTGGCGCGCGATGGGGCGCAACAAGCTGATCTATGCCCTCGCCGATGCCGCCCTGGTGGTGAGCGCCGCCAGGGGGGAAGGCGGCACCTGGGCCGGCGCTACCGAACAACTGCAGAACCTGCGCTTCTGCCCCGTCCACGTGCTCAGTGATCCCCGCGGCGGCCCGGGCCTGGTGGCCTTGGTCGAGCTTGGCGCCCGCCGGTGGCCTGAACCAGCCTCGGCCGATGCCCTGCAAGCCCTGTTGCGCGACACCGAACAACGTTCGGCAGCAGCCGTCATGGCTCCAGAGCAGGTTCAGCAGGGCTCCCTGCTCGACAGCATCCCCCCAGAACAGGATCAACCCAGCCAGGACCCCTGCAGAGAGACAAACAACCAGAGAGATAACGACGCAGGGCTGGTCTCAGGTCCAGAGCCGACAGCCGAATCGATCGCAGCCAGCCCTTCCCCCGAATCAGCACCGCCAGTGGAGCCGCAGGCCCAGTCGCCGGCGGCGGCACTGGCCGCTTTTGTCGACGAGCTGCTGCTCAGCTGTCTCCACGACCCGCGCAGCATTGATGAGCTGGCCGTGCTCCTTGATGTCTCCAAAATGGAGGTGAGGCGCTGGTGTCTGCGATTGGTGGAGCAAGGCAGAGCCCGCAAGCTCGCCAAGCCGTTGCGCTACGTCCGCCAACAGCCTCCCAGGTGACCCAGCGGATCGATGCCAACGCTTGCCCCTGACACTGCCGCCGCCAACGCCGCCCGCACCATCGCCCTGCAGATGCTTGAGGAGCGCGGCCGGGGTGCGGTGTTGGTGGGCGTGGCCCGGGTCGATGCCGCCCTGGAGCACCTGCTTCAGGCCCTGATGGCCCCGGCATCCAACAGTGGTGACGGCCTTTTCTTGCCGGATCGACCCTTGGGGTCGCTTGGTGCCAAGGTTGCCCTTGTTCGCCGTCTGGGCCTGATCGACGCCCCGGTGGAGCGGGCTCTCTCTGCTCTGCGCAAGCTGCGCAACGCCTTTGCGCATTCCACGGAATCGGCGTCGCTGGCTGATCCTGCCCACAGAGCCCGTCTGGCCGAGATCTATGCCGAGGCCCGCACCAACCCCCTCTGGGCTCCCTTGGAGACCGTGCTGGCCGCCCAGCCACCCTCGGCCCACGGCCACCTGGAGCCAGCCCTTCGGGACTACATCCTGCTGATCACGATCCTGGTGGCCTTCCTGGAGGCCACCGCCCAGCAGCTCAGGCCTTATCAGCCGCCGGTGGTGATGGGCTTCTCTGGGGTTATCCGCCAGGAACCGGCTGGTTGATGCCACTCGCGGCAGGGGCTTAACGGAACTGGGCGACGCCCCTGGGCTCTGGCGATCACGCCACCCGGCCTGCCCCGGCTTGCGCACCGCGCAAGGGCTGACACGTGTCGCTTGCTCGGTGCTGGCGGCGCTGGGGCTGAACGGCGGTGTCGTTCGCCAGCCCAGCCATGGCCGCCATTTCCCTCAGCCGCTCCTGCCCGATCCGCATCAGTTCGGTGGCGGTGGGGTCTACCTCAACGACAGCGGGCGGCGGTTGTGGCTGCGGGCCTGGTCGGCCTTCATGGCCGAACCGATCCAGCTGAGCAACGGCGGGAGCGGCCCCCGCTGGGAGGTGCTCGATCAGCTGGTGAAGAGCTTCGCGGCGGCGGTGGATGATCCGGATCGCCCGCTTTGCGTGCCGCTGCGCCGATGAACCCGGAGCAGCTGTGGGTGATCGCCTACGACAGCCCCAGCAACAAACGCCGCCGCAAGCTGGCCAGGATCCTGGATGGAGGCCTATGGCGAACGGCTGCAGATGAGCGTCTTCGAATGTCGCCTGCAGCCGCATCAGCTGCGGCGGTTGCGTCAGTTGTTGGCCTGCATTGCCACCGCTGACGACAGCGTGCGGATCTGGCCTATACCGCAGCGGGCCCCGTCAGCCGAGCAACTGGGGCGGCCGGTGGAGCACACCCCGTGGCAAGACAAGGTGATCTGAGTCTGCCCCCTGCCGCCATCACCTTCTGTGGCAAGTGCAGGATCTTCAAGGTGTTGGGCGGTGGGCTCGGCAGGAGAGCTTCAGGCAGGCAGCACTCCAATGCCCGCCGCCCAGGCTGTTTCCGCGAGCTCGTCGTCGCGGGTGGCGATGGGAAGCTGCCGGCGGAGAGCCAATTCCAGATAGGCAGCGTCGTCACTGGTGAGCTGGAAGCGCAGGGCCAGGCTCAGAAGGGTGGCCGGTGGGGGCGGTGTAGGGTTGATGCGGATCGGCAGCAACGCCATCTGATCCACGATTTCGCGTGCTGCCACCACCGTCAGGCTGCCCCGACGGCAGGCGGTGCGCAGCACATTGGTGAACTCCAACTGCAAGAGCCAGGGAGCATGTGCATCACTCTCGGATAGTTGACGGGCCACCGAATCGCTGTAGGGGGTGGCCTGGTTGGCCAGAAACCAGCCGCACATCACCGAGTTGTCGAGCACAAAAGGGGTGGTGGCGTTCACGGTTCACCGTCCAGTCCCTCCCGGGCGATGGCCTTCAGGTCGCCCACAAGCGCCGCTTCTTCACCCAGCTGCCGCAGTCGCCCGAGGGCTGCCTCCACCCGCTCACGGCGTCCAGCCATCCCTTCGCCGGCTCCCTGATCAGGCACCAGCCGCACCACCGGCACCCCACGCCTGGTGATGGCAATCTCCTCTCCCCGCTCCACGCGAGCCACCAATGCCGACAGATTGTTTTTGGCCTCTGCGATGGGTACCTGCGGGGCCGGCCCTCGCTGGGAAACACGCCCGTCGGAACGTGGAGAAGACTTGGGCATGGTTTTCTGCCAGCACTGGAAATCCTAGCTAGCTCTTTGGAGCAGGTAGATAGCCATGGCCGGATCGGTCGCCCCTCCGCTCACGACCTGGTGCTGACCAAGCTCAACCAGGAGGAGAGGAATCGAGGTGTGCGCCGCTTCAGCAGCGATGGACCTGCCACGCTACGCCTGGCTTCCTGCCCTTTTGCGTTTCTGCGCACGCCCCTGCCGATCGCCGCAATCCCAGTTTTTGCGTCGATCGGCGCGCGGCCCTGCAGCACAACGAATCTCGGCGTTTTCCACAGGCTTGACGTGGCGCGAGAGCCTGGTCAAGGTAGGGGGGTGCGCAAACGGTCTTCGGATCGCCTGCGGCGCAGGCCCTCTCGGGGGCCGCCGTCACCACTCGTTGGTGACACCTATTGATTGGAAACCCGACAGGTTCGCGCCGAACCCCGAGCCGATCTTGGTCACCACTCGTTGGTGACACCTATTGATTGGAAACCAGGGTGAGGGATTCGAGGAATGGCCCGAAGTTGCCGTCGTCACCACTCGTTGGTGACACCTTTTGATTGGAAACTTCCCCCAAAAATGGGTGACAACCCAAAAGACCGCGGCAGTCACCACTCGTTGGTGACACCTATTGATTGGAAACAACGTGTCCTTCGGTCAACAACGAGACTGTGGCAAGGACTGTCACCACTCGTTGGTGACACCAACCCTTTGGATGCTGACAAAGCTCAGCCTTTGAAAGGCTTTTGTTGATAACACTTGGGCAGATCGCCGCCCAGAAGCATCACAAAACCGCCGGCTGTCCTTCGTCTCAGAGGAAAGACAACCGGCTTCCATTTCCTCAGGGGATTGCAAGACTGCCCCTGACAGACAGCATGGCTTTAGATCACGCACGTCCCTCAGGGCCCCAGCGCTCCCACCGGCAGCACCGCGACCCCATCAGCGCGGCGGTAGGCGTAGCCCTTGCCGCAGATCACGGCCAAGCAGGCGGGCGCTCCTGAGCGTTGATCATCCACTGATCGGGCAAAGCGCAAAAGGTTGGAGGCAGCCTGCTCCACCTGGGCTTCACCCAGCTTGATCTCAAAGGCGCCCCAGCGGCCATCGAGCAGCTGCACGATGGCATCCACCTCCAGGCCATAGTGATCGCGGTAGTGGAACACCTCGCCATCCAGGGGTTGGCTCAGCACCCGCAGATCGCGGATCACCAGCGACTCGAACAGCAACCCGAACCACTCCAGATCCGCCAGCAACCGCTCCGGGCCCGCACCCAGGGCCGCCAGGGCGAGGGAGGGGTCAACAAAATGGCGCTTTGGGGCCCGGCGCAGCCTTGCCCTGGAACGCAGATGGGGCGCCCAGGCGGGCTGGGACTCGATCACCATCAGCCGCTCCAGCGCCTGCAAATAGTCGGCCACAGTGCGCTCATCCAGACCACCATCGGCACCGGCCGCATCGGCAGCCAGGGTGGCCAGGCGGGCCTCGGTGGCGCTGTGCCGTCCAAGCGCCCGCAACAGAGCTGCCACACGCAACGGATCTCGCCGCCGATCGCCCACTCGGCTGATGTCCACCTGTCGAACCTGCTCCAGGTAATCCCGGCTGGCGCGCACAGCGGCTTTCAGCGGCCGCTCCTGCAGGGCGGGCCACCCGCCGATCGCCAGGGTCTCGCTGAGATCCTGCAGGGTGAGGCCCGGATCCGCCGCGGCGGGAGGCTCCCCGGCCAACAGCGCCCGCAGAGACACCGCTCCGGTGGAGCGGCCTGCTTCATAGAGGGTCATGGGTCGCTGGCGCAGAAAGGCAAAACGACCAGCTCCCGTGTGACGCTCAGCATCGTCGGCGGGGACGGCTGATCCCGTGAGCAGGAATTGCCCGGGCTGGCCCGAGGTATCCACGGCCCGCCGAGCCAGGTTCCACAGCGCCGGCGCTACCTGCCATTCATCGAGAAGGCGTGGCCGCGCCCCCGCCAGCACAAGGGCTGGATCCACCGCCAGCGCCTGCCTGGCGCCGACATCGATATCGAGCAACACGGAGGAGGCTGCCTGTTGCTGGGCGGTCATGGTTTTGCCGCAGGCCTTCGGGCCCTCGATCACCACGGCCCCGGCCGCCTGGAGTTGCTCCCTGAGCTCTCCATCCAGAATTCGTGGCCGGTACTGGGGCATCGAGCTGCTGATGCGGCTTCTGCCGTGATGGTAGTGCTGCTTTTGTCGGCCACATGATGCCCCAATTGCCGGGTCTTGAAGGCTGGTTTTGCCTTTGTCGTAGCGATGGCAGCGCGGGGGTGCGCGACTTCGGCGCAGAAGCACTCCCCCTGTGGTGCCAGTGGTTGGGCCGTTTTGCTGTTCCGCGCACCCCCCAGCCGTTTGCCGAAACCCCAGTGTTTGCGTTGATCGGCACGCGGCCTTGCAGCGCAACGGATCTCGGCGTTTTCCACAGGCTTGACGCGGCGCGGGCGCCTGGCCAAGGTAGGGGGGCGCGCAAACGGTCTTCGGATCGCTTGCGGCGCAGGCCCTCTCGGGGGCCGCTGTCACCACTCGTTGGTGACACCTATTGATTGGAAACAGCGCGGTTCCGGTTGCGTCTGACAGGGGGATCATCAGAGTCACCACTCGTTGGTGACATCTATTGATTGGAAACTTGGTCAGAGCCAGTGCTTGCTCGCGAGAGCCTGGCGTGGTCACCACTCGTTGGTGACACCTATTGATTGGAAGCTTGAGGGTTTTCGTACCTCTGCCCGCACCAGATTAGGTCACCACTCGTTGGTGAAGCCTATTGATTGGAAACTAGGTTGACCGGTTGTTGGAGCTTAGATCGATCACGTTCATGTCACCGCTCGTTGGTGACATCTATTGATTGGAAGCGCTTTATAGGGAATAGACCCACCAACGCGATACACATCCGTCACCGCTCGCTTGTGGCACCTGTTGACTTGACTCCCTTGATCTAAAACCATTCCTTCGACACCGGCGCCATCCCCGCTCTCTCGCGGAGATGACGCCTTTTGCTGATCAGCCGCCGCTGCGATGATCCGATCCACTCCCCCGCCCAGCAGTGGTCGCCAGCGACAAGCTCTTCTTCTGGTTGTTTCAGCAACGCTGTCAGCGCCTGCAGCCCTTGATTGCAACAGTGCTGAGCGATATGGAGGGCTATAGCTTTTCGGCGCCAGTGATCAAGGAACGGGAGGTGCGGCTGGATGGCCTGTTCCTGCCGCCAACCGAACAACTGTCCGAGAAGCCGGCGATCATTCTGGAGGCCCAGATGGCTGCGGATCCTGAGTTCCTGCTGCGGCTTTACAGCGAGAGCAGCCTGCTGCTGCGTCACCAATACCGGCAGGGCCAGCCCCTGCGCCATTGGCGGGTGGTGGTGATCTGCCCCTCCCGCCAGCTCAGCTTCGGGGATGCGTCGGCTGTGCAGGAGTTTGTGCGGGAGCGGCTGATCTGGATTGAGCTGGCCCCCGATCGCCTGCCTGCCTCGGTGCCGCCATTGCAGCGGGCCCTCGGCTTGTTGCTGCTGCCGGAAGAGCAGCTGCCCGCCACGGCAGCCACAATTCAGCAGCAGGTGGCCGGCACGGCCCTCGCCAGTGAGATGGCCGATGTGATCGCCGCTATCCTGCTCTCACGGTTCAACGGCCGCTCGATCCTCGACATCTGCGCCATGGGTGGACTCACCGTCGACGACTTCACCAGCAGCGTGGCTTACCGGGAGATCTACGGGTTGGGTCAGCAGCAAGGCAGGCGGGCCGAGGCCGCTGCCATGACCCAGCGCCTGTTGCAGCGCCGTTTTGGGCCGCTGGCCAGCGAGCAGCAGACCCGCATCCAGGCCCTCCCGCTCGCCGAACTGGAAGCCCTGGCTGATGCCCTTCTGGATTTCCAATCCTCTGCAGATCTCGTGGCCTGGCTGGCTCAGCGCGCCAGCTGAAGCCAGGCCATGACCATGCCCGCGGCCTGCACCAGGCGCGGCTGACGGCCATTCTCTGGGGATTGGGGCAGAGGGTTCAGTCATCACACCCTGCGCGCACCAGCTGGATGGGCCGTTTGGCTGAGTTACAGAGACTGAGGGGTGCGCGGCTGTCACGGTGATGCCCTTGCCTCATCGCGACAGGCTTTCTGCTCTTTCCCTTTTCCGCGCACCCCCTGGCCGATCGCCGAAACCCCAGTGTTGGCGTTGATCGGCGCGCGGCCCTGCAGCGCAACGAATCTCGGCGTTTTCCACAGGCTTGACGCCACCTGCCCGCATGGCCAACGTAGGGAGCTGCGCAAACGGTCTTCGGATCGCCTGCGGCGCAGGCCCTCTCGGGGGCCGCCGTCACCAGTTGCTGGTGACACGTAATTGATTGGAAACGTGGTCAGCCGGGTCCGTGGAGCCGCGGGACGGCGGGGCGCCCGAGGCGCCGGCTCCGCGGCGACCCTCGGTCACCTCGATCCGTAGCTGTTGCTACCGGAACGGGGGCCGCCGCGGCGCTGCAATGGCTACCGCCGCCCCCAGCCCCTGAGCGCCCCCGAGCCCACCGCCGCCAGCGCCGACCGCCCTGCTCCTGGAGCCAGCGACCCTGGCCCCAGGGACTCCGGAGCCCTCGACCCCGGAGCCGATGCGGCGCCCCGCTCCACGGGCCCGATCGCCGTGGCTCCCGCGGCCACCATGCCGGCCCCGGCCCATGGCTCGGCCGCCCCGGCCACCGCTGAACGCGCTGCCTCCTCCCCAGGAGCCGCCGCCAGCGCCGCTGCGGTGCGGGCCCAGTGCCCCTATTGCGGCGTCGGTTGCGGCCTGGAGCTCAGGCCCCCGGAACCCCCTGCGGCCGCGGCATCGACCAGCCCCGCCCCCACCGGCAGCAGCGACCTCAGCCCCACCGCTTCCTGCGCCGCCCCCGAGACCCCCTGGACCACCCGCGGCGACCGCCTCCACCCCTCCTCCCTCGGCCAGGTCTGCGTCAAGGGCGCCACCGTGGCCGAGACCCTCGCCCACAACCGCCTCACCACCCCCCTGTGGCGCTCCAGCCGCGATCAGCCGTTCATGCCGATCAGCTGGGAGCGGGCCTTTGAGCTGCTGCTGGAGCGGATCCGCGCCACCCTCGCCGCGCAGGGTCCGGCCGGGCTGGCGATCTACGGCTCCGGTCAGTTCTTCAGCGAGGACTACTACGTGGCCAACAAGCTGCTCAAGGGCGCCCTGGGCAGCAACAACTTCGATGCCAACTCCCGGCTCTGCATGAGTTCCGCTGTGGCCGGCTACGCCCGCAGCCTCGGCTCCGATGGCCCCCCCTGCTGTTACGACGACATCGACCACGCCGATCTGGTCGTGCTGATCGGCACCAACACCGCCGATTGCCATCCGGTGCTGTTCCAGCGGCTGCTCAAGCGCAAACGCAAGCTGAAGGATGGCCTGCGGCTGGTGGTGGTCGATCCCCGCGCCACCGCCACCGCCGAACCCGCCGACCTGCACCTGGCGATCCGCCCCGGCAGCGATCTGGCCCTCCTGCACGGCATCGGCCATCTGCTGCTGGAGCTCGGCGCCCACGACCAGGCCTACATCGACGCCCACACCGAAGGCTTCGAGGCCCTGCGCCAGCTCTGGAGCGTCTGGACTCCAGAGCGGGTCTGCGCCCTCTGCGGCATCGAGGAGGCGGACCTGCGCCAGCTGGCGCTCTGGTGGGCCGGCTCCGGCCGCGTGCTCAGCCTCTGGTCGATGGGGGTGAACCAGAGCCGTGAGGGCACCGCCACCGTGGCGGCGATCATCAACCTCCATCTGGTCACCGCCCAGATCGGCCGCCCCGGCGCCGGACCCTTCTCCCTCACCGGCCAGCCCAATGCCATGGGCGGCCGTGAGGCCGGCGGCCTGGCCCAGCTGCTGCCCGGCTACCGCTTCGTGGCCGATGCCGAGCACCGGGCTGCGGTCGAACGCCACTGGGGCTTCGCTGCCGGTGCCATCGATCCCCGCCCCGGCCTGACGGTGTGGCAGCAGATCGAGGCGATGGAACGGGGCGACCTCGGCCTCTGGTGGGTGGCCGCCACCAATCCGCTGGTCAGCCTGCCCTGGCTCGATCGGGTGCGGGCCGCCACCGCCCATTGCCCGCTGGTGGTGTTGAGCGAGGCCTATGCCGGCACCGAAACCGCCGCGGTCGCCCACCTGCTGCTGCCGGCGGCCCAGTGGAGCGAGAAAAGCGGCGTGATGACCAACTCCGAGCGGCGCGTCACCCTCTGCCCCGCCTTCCGCCAGCCCCCCGGCCAGGCCCGGCCCGATTGGGCGATCTTCGCGGAGCTGGGGCGGCGGCTGGGCTTCGTGGAGCAGTTCAGCTATGGCTCCGCCGCTGAGGTCTACGCCGAACTGGTGGCGCTCACCGCCGGCCGCGTCTGCGATCTCAGCGGCCTCAGCCACGGCCTGCTGGCGGAACACGGGCCCCAGCAGTGGCCCTTCCCGGCCGGCACCGCCGCCGGTGGCGGCCAGGCCCGTCTCTACACCGACCATCGCTACCCCACCGCCAGCGGCCGGGCCCGCCTGCTGGCCGAACCGCCCCTCGGCCTGGCGGAACCCCCCTGCGAGACCTTCCCCCTGGTGCTCACCGTCGGCCGCTACCTCGGCCATTGGCACACCATGACCCGCACCGTCCATGTGGCCCGGGTGGTGAAGCAGCATCCCGAGCCATTGCTGGAGGTGAACCCCCGCGATGCCGCCGACCATGGCCTGGAGGACGGCGCCATGGCCTGCCTGCGCTCCCGCCGCGGCTCCCTGCTGGCCCGGGTTCAGCTCAGCGAACGCATCCGCCCCGGCACGGTGTTCCTGCCGATGCACTGGGGCGCCAGCCAGGGGGAGCTGGCCTGCGAGGCCAACCGGTTGATGCACGAACTCGCCTGCCCCCACTCCAAGCAGCCCGAGCTCAAGGCCACCGCCGTGGCCCTCGGCCCCGCCTGAATTCCCTCAGCCCTCGATCAGCGCCGGGGCCAGTCGCAGCGGCCCCTGGGCGCCGCCCTCCTGCTCCAGCAGCCCCTGCTCGCGCCAGCGCGAGAACTGGCGGGTCACGGTGACGCGGCTATGGCCGCAGAGCTGGGCCAGGTCGGTGTGGGTGAGCCGCAGGGGCAGTTCATACCAGGTGCCGCCGCGTCGTCCCAGGCGCTGCACCAGCAACTGCAGCAGGGCCGTGATCCGCCGCTCGGCATCGCTGAGGTCGCGGATCAGCAGCAGCTCCAGGGTCCAGTCGTGGAGGCTGCTCACCCCCGCCGCCGGGATCGCCGGACAGCCGTCCTCCAGCCGGGCGCTGGTCAGGGCCTGGAGGTGCAGGCGCCGGTTGCGCAGCAGATCGAGGGGCAGCTGGTCACCGCTCTGCAGGAAGCCCAGGGTCACCGGCTGCACCTGCAGGGCATCCTCCGCCAGCCGTGAGGCACCGACCCGCAACAGGCCGGCGGTCACGGTCAGGCACTGGAGCCGATCCAGCTGACGCTCATCGAGCAGCAGCGTGAATCCCTCCCGGATCGACAGGCTGCGCCAGTCCTCATGCGTCGTCATGGGCGAAACGGCGGTAGAGGAAATCGATCGCCTGGTTGCGCAGCTGGCCGTAGCGGGGATCGGCCTGGATCTCCTCGTAGCTGCGGGGCCGCTCGAATGGAACCGTGAGGATGTCGCCGATCGTGGCCGCCGGGCCGTTGGTCATCATCACGACCCGATCGGCCAGGAACAGGGCCTCATCGATGTCGTGGGTGATCATCAGCACCGTCGGCCGCTGCTCCCGCCAGATCGCCAGCAGCTCCTCCTGCAGCTCCTCCTTGGTGATCGCATCGAGGGCTCCGAACGGTTCATCAAGCACCAGCACCGCCGGATTCACCGCCAGGGCGCGGGCGATCGCCACCCGCTGCTTCATGCCGCCGGAGATCTGACCGGGCAGCTTGTCGGCCGCATCGAGCAGGTGCACCATCTCCAGGTGGTGGTCCACCACCTGGCGGCGGCTGGCGCCGTCGAGCTCGGAGCGGGCGGCCTTGACCGCCAGCTCCACGTTCTGGCGCACCGTTTTCCAGGGCAGCAGCGAGTAGTTCTGGAACACCACCATCCGGTCCGGGCCCGGACCCTCGATCGGCCTGCTGGCCAGGGTCACCTGACCGCTGCTCGGCTTGAGGAATCCCGACACCATGTTCAGCAGGGTGCTCTTGCCGCAGCCGGAATGGCCGATCACGCAGAGGAATTCCCCCTGGGCCACCGAGAGGTGGATGTCGCGCAGGGCCTCGAACGGGCCGCGCCGGGTCTCGAACACCTGGCCGACGCCGGCGAACTCCAGAAACGGGGTGCCCTGGCTGCCAGGGCGGGTTGCGGGGCTGACCATCTCAGGCGGGCAGGGGCGAAGGGATCCGCGCCTGGGGTATGGGCACGGTGGCCTGCGGTGGTTGCGGTGAACCGGGCAGGTGGCGCAGGTAGGTGAGGGGATCGTCCTGGTCGAAGGCGATGCCGTCGGCCAGGGTGAAGGGCTGGCGGTCCGGCCGCAGGGCGGCGAGGCCGGCCCGCAGCAGGGCCCGGTCGCAGAGTTCCGGCCGGTAGGTCTGCTCCAGCAGCTCCAGGCGGTTGCTGGGGAAGGGAATCCAGCCCCAGCGGCTGAACTGGCTGAGCATCCAGGCCCCCTCGGCCCGGTTGGGGGCCTGGGCCCGGTCGGCATGGAAGTGGTTGAAGCGCAGCATCGTGGCGCCACCCTCCTGGGGGCGCAGCCGGAACTGGCCGCCCAGGGCCTGGGCGGCGCGGGTGCCGAGCCACTGGGGCTGGCTGAGCACCTGCACCATCGTCTGGCGCTGGCCGCTGTCATCGCAGCGCTGGGCGGCCCGGATCAGGCCGGCGCAGAGCTCCAGCAGGGCGTCCTCATGGGCGGCGGCCCAGGCCTCATGGCAGGTGAGCACCTTCTCCGGGTGGCCCTCCCAGATCTCACGGTCCGTGGCCAGCACGCTGCCCTGGCGCTCCTGCACCGCCTCCGCCACCCGGTAACGGCCGGCGATGAAGGCATCGATCTGCTCATTGCGCAGGCTGCCCTGCATCGCCAGCGGGGCCATCGCCAGAAAACGGACCTGCCGCTCGGGATCGATGGCGCCGCCCGCCAGCCAGTGGCGCAGCAGCAGTTCGGCGATGCCGCGGCGCTGGGGCACCGCCACCGTCAGCGGCCGATCCCGACCGAGCAGCCATTCGCGCAGGCTGTCGCGGTCGTCGACCCCCAGGCCGGCAAGCTGGCGGGCCAGGCAGAGAGCGTTGCCGTTGCGGCTCACCGTCAGCGGTGTGATCGCCGGCCAGGGCTCCTGCCCCCCCAGGCCCAGGTTCAGGGCCAGGGGCGTGGTGGCCGGGGTGATCGCCGCATCGAGGCGCCCCTCCCGCAGGGCCTCCTCCAGCCGCTCCCAGGTGGCGAAGGGCATCGGCACCAGCCGCAGCAGCGCCGGATCGAATAGCTGCTGATCGATCGCCAGGGCAAGGGGCGCCACATCGAGGCCGGGCAGATAACCCAGCCGCACCAGGGTCTGGGAGCCGGCCGGGACCGCCGCCGGCGTCGCAGCGGCTCGCGTCGGCGGCGCCTCCGCCGGCGTTGCAGCGACCGCCGCATCCCCGGCGGCCACGGCAGGACGGCTGGCCGCCACCGCCTGCTCCAGGCTGGCCCGGCGCTGACGCAGCCGCCGCTGCTGCTGCAGGAAGCCGATCAGTTCGCTGCGCAGCCGATAGAAATCGGGGTGCTCCAGCACCTCCAGCCGCTGGCGTGGCCGCGGGAAAGGGACGGTCAGGATCTGGCCAATTCCCGCCTCCGGGCCATTGGTCATCATCACCACCCGGTCCGAGAGCAGCAGCGCCTCATCCACGTCGTGGGTCACCATCACGGTGGTGACGCCGGCCTCCTGGCAGATCTGCATCAGCTGCTGCTGCAGATTGCCGCGGGTAAGGGCATCGAGGGCACCGAAGGGTTCATCGAGCAGCAGCAGGCGGGGCCGGATCGCCAGGGCACGGGCGATCGCCACCCGCTGTTTCATGCCGCCGGAGAGCTCGGCTGGCAGGCGGTCGGCGGCCTGGCTGAGGCCCACCATCGTCAGATGGCGATCGACGATCTCGCGCCGTTCGGCGGCGCTGCGCTCCCCCATCACCCGGTTGACCGCCAGCTCCACGTTCTGGCGCACCGTTTTCCAGGGCAGCAGCGAATAGTTCTGAAACACCACCATCCGGTCAGGGCCGGGATTGCTGACTTCGCGGCCCTGCATCAGGATGCCGCCGTTGCTGGCCTGGGTGAGGCCGGCCAGGAGGTTGAGCAGGGTGCTCTTGCCGCAGCCGGAGTGGCCGATCAGGGAGACGAATTCACCTTCGCTGATGTCGAGATTGATGTCGCGCAGGGCGATGTATTCGCCACCATCAGCGAGCGGAAAAACCTGGGTGACGTGATCGACCTGGATCAGGGCTGTGCTCATCTCACTGACCTCCGCGGGCGATCAGGCGGCCGGCCCAGGCGACGAGGCGATCGAGGGCCAGGCCGACAAGACCGACATAGAGAATCGCCAGGATGATCTGGCTGGAGCTGGAGTCGCCACCGGCGTTGTAGGCATCCCAGATGAAATAGCCGATGCCGCCATCGGCCTTGAGCATCTCAGCCGCCACGATCGCCAGCCAGGCCAGGCCTACTGAAATGCGGAGGCCGGTGAATACATAGGGAACGGTGGCTGGAATCACGATGTTGCGGATGTAGTCGCTCTTGCGCAGCCGTAGCACGCGAGCCACGTTGGTGTAGTCCTGCGGGATCTCGCGGATGCCAACGGCGGTGTTGATGATGATCGGCCAGATGGCGGTGATGAAGATCACGAAGATCGCTGAGGTATTGGCGTCCTGGAACACCATCAACGAGATCGGGAACCAGGCCAGCGGCGGCACGGTACGCAGCACCTGAATCACCGGATCGAGGCCCTTGCCGATGAAGCGATTCAGGCCGAGCAGGCCGCCGATGCTGATGCCCACCACGGCGGCCAGGCCATAGCCGAGGGCGACCCGCTGCAGCGAGATCAGGATCTGCCAGCCCAGGCCCTTGCTGGTTCCGCCCTCGTCGAAGAAGGGCTGGCTGATGTAGGGATCCCAGGTGTCGGCGATCACATTCACCGGGCCCGGCAGCCGGCCTACCCCCAACAGCAGCGACAGGCACTGCCAGACCAGCAGGAAGCCGCCGATGCAGATCAGGTAGGGCAGCACCGGTTTGAGGGCGGGTTGCCAGGGCCGCGCCGCCGCCGCGCGCCGGGGCCGGCTGACAGGGGGAGTGAGGGTCATCGGGTCGGAGGAGGGATAAGGACGGGCCAAGGGGAGCGCAGCCGCACCGGCCGTGGTTGCGGCGCCCGTCGCTCGGGTGGTGGCTGCTGGGGAGGGAAACGGCCAGCCCCGCGGGGCTGGCCAGAATGGTTGGGGCGGCAGCCCCGCTGTTCAGCTGAGGGCCTTGATCTTGAGGCCGTCGAGGTAGGCCTTGGGATTCTCCGGATCGAAGACCACGCCATCGAAGAAGGTTTCCTTGCCGCGGGAATCGCTGGCGGGAATCGCCGCTTTCTGGCCGATCGCCTCGGCCGCAGCCCGCCAGATGTCGGCCCGGTTCACCTTGTTGACAAGGGCATCGATGTCGGTGCTGGCGGGCAGGTAGCCCCAGCGGATGTCCTCGGCCACGAACCACTTGTCGTGGCTCTTGAAGGGGAAGGAGGAATTCTCGCTCCAGAACTTCATCGTGTAGGGGCTGTTCTTCTCGACCCGGCCATCGCCGTAGTCGACCGTGCCGGCCAGGCGCGGCTTGATGTCAGCGACCGCCGCCTTGATGTACTTGTCCTTAGCGACGATCTCGCACATTTCGTCGAGGTTGGCGGGATCCTCACACCACATCTGCGCCTCCTGCACGGCCATCAGCAAGGCCTTGGCCGCCTTGGGGTTCTGGTCCACCCAGTCGGCCCGCATCGAGAAGGCCTTCTCGGGGTGGTACTTCCAGAATTCACCGGTCTGGGCGGCGGTATAGCCGAGCTTCTTGTTCACCAACCGCTGGCCCCAGGGCTCACCCACGCAGAAGGTGTCCATGGTGCCGGTCTGCATGTTGGCCACCATCTGCGGCGGTGGCACCACCACCAGGTCGGCATCGTTGTTGGGATCCACGCCATTGGCGGCCAGCCAATAGCGCATGAACAGGTCGTGGGTGCCACCCGGGAAGGTGACGGCAGCCTTGAACTTCTTGCCCTTGGCCTTGGCGGCATCGACCACCTTCTTAAGACCGGCGGCGTTGTTGATCGTCAGCTTGTCGCCCAGGAAATCCTTCGACACCGAGATCGCCTGCCCCTGGGTGTTGAGGCGGGCCAGGATGTACATCGGCAGCGGCTGCTTGCTCTTGGTGATCCGGCCGGCGGTGAGCAGCAGCGGCATCGGCGAGAGGATGTGGGCGCCATCGATGCCGCCCTTGGAGCCGCCGAGCTCCAGGTTGTCGCGGGTCACGGCCCAGGAGGTCTGCTTGACCACCTTCACATCGGGCATGCCGTGCTTGGCGAAGAAACCCTTCTCCTTGGCGATGATCAGCGGCGAGCTGTCGGTCAGGGCGATGAAGCCCAGGGTGGCACCGCTCACCTCCGGGGTTTCACCGCCACCGCTGCCCCCCTCTTTTGCTGTGGGTTTGTTGCTGCCGCCGCAGGCGGCCAGCCAGAGGGCACCGGCGGCGGAGCCGGCGGCGGTGATCAGAAATCTGCGACGGGAATAGGACGCCATGGAATGGTGGCAGAACGGGGGGATGGGGGGCCGCGTTCATCCGGGGGCCTGGGCCTCCAGGGCGGATGCGGTCCGGTGGGAGCGATGGGTGGCGCGGAGAGAGCGTGCGGCCGAAGCGGGGGTCGTGCTTCGCAACGAGGCGCACGAATCCAAAGGCTTGATCGGCGCAACAGGCTGACCGACCCATGCAGAAAACCACCCGGTTCGCCCTGCTGACTGTTGTATTGGCTACAGAAATTCCCCGGGATCCTGGGGACGCCAGGGCTGGCCTCAGGCCAGCAGTCCGAATTCCGCCAGGGCCCGGGGCAGGTTGCGGTGCTCGTGACCCGGATGGCTCAGCTTGACCAGGGCGAAGCGCTGCAGCTCATCCAGCTCTCCCCAGCCCCCGGACCGGATCGCCAGATCGAGCTGGGTGCAGGAGGCCAGCACCTCCTCCGGCCAGTCCTTCCCCTGCTGCCAGGCCGTGCCGCTGGCGGGGGGCAGGCTGCCGGCCGGGCCCCCGGGCAGCGCGGCGCTGCGGGCCAGCAGCCAGTGCTCCAGAGTCGCGATTGCCTCCGGGTCGTCGTTCCAGGCCAGCAGCCGCTGCCGCTCCTCGGCCGTGAGCCCATGCCACTGGGGCAGCTTCAGCTTGACTCCCGCCAGGTCGAGTTTGCGGCGCACCGCCATCGGCAGGCAGCGCAGATCGCCGGCGAAGTCGGCCTCGAAGCCGAACACCCGCTGGGCGATCGAGGCATCGGCACCGCCGCCGGGCGCTGGGGTGATGCTCATGGCGCCAGCTCCCGGCGCAGCCGTTCACCGCTGCGGGCCAGCAGCAGGGCCCGGGCCTGGTCGAGTGCTTCCGGCAGGGTGCTGAGGCGACCGGCAAACCAGAGGTAGGCCCCCAGGTTCCAGGTCAGGGCCTCCGCCAGGGGACCCTCGCCCCGCAGGGCCGCCAGGGCATCGGCGCGCCACTGCTCCAGGCTGTGCCACCCCTGCTCGGCGCCGCTGATGCCGTGGTCGCGGGGGTGAAGCAGGATGCGCTCCACCTGCCCCTGCCGCATCCGCGCGGTGATGCCGGCCCGGCTGGTGGGCAGGTCGCTGGAGCCCTCCAGACCCTTGACCGTCAGCAGGTCCGCTTCCCCCACCGCCTCCAGCGCCTCCCAGGCCCGGCTTTCGGTGGGCGGATGCACAAAGCCGCTCACCAGCAGCCGCTCCCCCTGGTGGGGGGTCCAGAGCAGCTCCAGGCTGGCCACCGGCGGACGCTTGCCGATCGCCGCCCGGATCGGCACCAGCCGTTCGGCGGCGCTGAAGTGGTCGGGCTGGTGGGTCAGGGCCAGACCATGGCGGTCGAGCCGCGCCTGCAGGGCCGCCAGGCTCAGGCCCCGCCAGCCGATGCCCAGGGCGGCGAAGAGTTCGGCCAGGGTGATCCCGTATTTCACGGGCATCGGCTCGCCGCCGTGCAGCACCACCGGCACCCCCTCCGCCGCCAGCACCAGGGCCAGCAGTGGCAGCAGCGGTGCGGTGCGGTTGCGGCCGTCGTAGGGGACGCTGAAACAGAGGGCCCGCCGCCCCGGGGTGTGCAGGGTCGGCCCGAGGGCCCGGTAGCCCTCCAGCATCCCCGTCAGCTCCTGGGGGGTGGGGCGGCGGATGCGGTGGGCGATCAGGAAGGCCGCCAGCTGGGCGTCGTCGACCCTGCCGCCCAGCATCAGGTCGATCGCTTCCCGCGCCTCCTCCCGGCTGAGGCCGGTGCTGGTGTGCTCACCGCTGCCCACCTTGCCGAGCAGATCGCAGAAGCGGGCGCGCTCCGGGCCGAGGGCCAGCTGGCGCTGGATCCGCCGCTCCGCCAGGCAGCCCGGATCGAGGCCGGCTGCCAGCGCGTCGATCTCCCCCGTTTCAGCGTTCTGTAGCGAAGGCAACAGTTCCACGGCGGGGTCTGGTCCTGGAATTATCTATGAGAGCAACTTGCGGCCGGCGAGCCCATGTCCCAACCGGGCTTGGTCAGCGTCAGGGCATTGATGGAATGCGGTTGATGCGGGCGTTGGTCGTCCCGCCTTCTTTTTCGGGCCAGGTCCCTCCGCTGTTTCTGAGCGCTCCATCCTCAGCCCCTGGCGTTTTGGATCGCTCAGACCCTGCTCTTTCTCCCCTGGGAGGGACAGCAGGGCTGGAGACGACCAGGACCGACGCGCACCCGGTGCCGGCCGGCTGGAGCTGATCCCTGGCGGCGGAGATCCGCCAACCGGGCGTTCCGCACCCATCACCGACCCTTCCGGCCGATCGGGGTGCCCCTGCGGACCTTCGAGGTGAGACCCGCTCCGCGACCCGCTCCGCGGCCAGCCCAGCCAGGTTTCGGAGGGGATTCCGCCCCCACTCAGGCCTCAGCCCCGAGCCCCACCCCTGCGGCGGCGGCACCAACCGGCCCCGCTGCCGTTGCCCCGGCCCGGCTCAACGCCCCGCCGATCGCCCTGGATGTCGGTTCTGGCCATCGCCCCAGGCCGTCGCTTCCGGGTCCGATCGCGTCTCCGTCTCCGGCACCGGGGCCCTTCCGTCCCAGCGCAGGGGCCAGGTCGGCCAGCCCGTGCCACTCCAGCCAGGCGGTGCCAACCAGGCCCGCCGCCATGGCGACCCTCCCCGGGGCGCCCCGTTGCTCCTCCTTTCCCCTTCCCATGTCCGTCACCCCCGGCCGAGCATCCGTCGGCGCTGAAGCCGATCCCGCCGCCGCACCCCCGGAGCCCCAGCTCAGCAAGGTGGAGCGGGCCAAGGCGGGGCTGTGCGGCCTCGATCTCGAACCCCGCCTGGAGGCCCTGGGCCAGGCCGGCTGGGAGACGCTCGACGAGGAGACGCTGACGATCCATCTGAAATGGCTGGGGATCTTTTTCCGGCCGGTCACCCCGGGGCGGTTCATGGTGCGGCTGCGGCTGCCCAATGGCCTGATCCGCGCCGACCAGCTCGAGGCCCTGGCCGAGGTGGTGGACCGCTGCGGTGAGCACGGCAGCGCCGACATCACCACCCGCCAGAACCTGCAGCTGCGGGGTCTGCTGCTGGAGGACATGGCGCCCCTGCTGCGCCGTCTGCAGGCGGTGGGGCTCACCAGCCGCCAGTCCGGCCATGACAACCCCCGCAACGTCACCGGCAACCCCCTGGCGGGTCTGGATCCTGAGGAGTTCATCGACACCCGTCCCCTGGTGCAGGCGATCCAGGACCGGCTGCTCGGCGAGGGCGGACCCCGCAACCTGCCCCGCAAGTTCAACGTGGCCGTCGGCGGCGCCCCCGACAGCTTCCTGCTCCACAACGACCTGGCCTTCCTGCCGGCCCGGCGGGACGGTGTGCTCGGCTTCACGGTGATGGTGGGAGGCTTCTTCTCAGCCCAGCGCAACGAGCTGGCGATTCCCCTTGGCCTCTGGTTGCGGCCGGAGCAGCTGCCCGGGTTCTGCAGCGCCCTGGTGGGCCATTTCGAGCGCCAGGGGGATCGGGCCGCCCGCAACCGCAGTCGGCTGATGTATCTGATCGATGCCCTCGGCCTTGAGACCTATCGCGACCAGGTGCTCGCCAGTTGGCGGGAGCTGGAGGGTGAGGCGGCCGAGGCCCTCCCCGACGACGGCTCCCATCTGGTGGTGCGACCGCCCCGGGACATCTGCGGCGTCCACCCCCAGAAGCAGCCGGGTCTTTGCTGGGTCGGTCTGAATGTGCCCGTGGGGCGCCTCGATGGCGAGGCGATGGCCGAGCTGGCCGGTCTGGCCCGCCGCTACGGCAGCGGCGAGCTGCGCTTCAGCGAGAGCCAGAACGTGTTGATCGCCGATGTGCCCGAGGGGCGCTGCGCCGACCTGCTGGCCGAGCCCCTGCTGCAGCGCTTTTCCGCCAGTCCCGGGCCCCTGCTGGCGGAGGCGGTGAGCTGCACCGGTAACCGCTACTGCAGCTTCGCCCTGATCCCCACCAAGACCACCGCCCAGGCCGTGGTGGAGGAGCTGGAGCAACGGCTCGAGTTGCCCCATGCCGTGCGCACCCACTGGACCGGTTGCCCCAATGCCTGCGGCCAGCCCTACATGGGTGAGATCGGTCTGATGGGGGCCAAGGCCCGCCACGAGGGGCAGATGGTGGAGGCCGCCAAGATCTTTCTCGGCGGCGACATGGGCGCCGATCCGAAACTGGCGGCCCTGCATCACAAGGGCGTGCCCCTCAGCCAACTGGCCGACGTGCTCGAGGATCTGCTGGTGGAGCGCTTCGGTGCGCGCCGTCGCCTCGGCTCCAGCTGAGACGCCCCATGCCGAAGCGACCGAGCCATCCCTGCGCGGCCTGGACCGGCGCCCGACGGCTGAGGCTGTCGATCCGCTCCATGGCGGCCGTGTCCTGGAGGTCGTCGACGCTGTACAGCAGGGCCGTGATCCGCTCCGGGTCGATCTCGAGGGCGGCCACCTCCTGCCAGAGCCGCTCGCTGGCCTGGCGGTCGCCGCGTCGGAACTGGGCCTCCGCCAGCTGCCGCGTCAGCAGGAACACCAACTGTCGCTCCTTGAGGGCGGTGAAGTCGCCCGCCCACGGGGGGCAGCTCCCCCGCAGGGCCGGCTCCAGGGTTTGGGCTCCCGGCCGGGGGCCGCTGCCCGGGGGGATGACTCGGTCCGTGGCCATGGTCAGCGTCCCCGAAACGGAGGAACGCTTCACCTTTAGATCTGGGCTGGGGCGATCGGGCCGCCCGGCGAGGCCATGCCCATGAAACGTATTGCCCGATACACGAATCAGTGGATCCCGGGGCCTGCCTGCCCGGGCCGAGCCAACCCCGGACCGGCCACCTCTCCCCCAGCCCCTGCCGCCCGCCCATGGGCCGGGTCGGCGCCCCGGTTCGGCGCTCCAGGGGGGCCGGCGGCTCCCGAGCATCCGGCCACCAGGGCGGCCGGGTCGATCCATCCCACCCTCGCCGCCACCTCGTTCCTGCCATGGTGAGTTCCATCGGGTCGCCGCCGCCCTTGGCCACGCCCTCCACCACCGGGTCCATCCGTCCCTTCGATCTCGATCCGGCAGGCCTGCCCCCGCCCCAGGCCCCGGAGCGCTGGGCCTTCCTGCAGGCCCTGCGCCGCGGTCCCCTGCCTCTGGAGGCCTGGCTGACGGCGATCGAGGCCGGGACCGTGGCGCCCCTGGCCGACCTGCTGGCCGCCCTGGTGGACCATCTCGATGCCTCGGCCAGTCTGCGCCTGCTGCGCTGGTGGCTGCTCTCCCCCGAGCGGGATCCCGGCCTGCCGGAACGCATCCTCCGCCACCGGGATCGGGCCCACGGGGCCCTGCTGCGCGAAGCGATCGTTTCCCTTGATGCCGCCGCGGCCGCCGCCCCCAGCACCCTCCGGGCTGCGGCAGGCCCCGCCGCGATCGCCGCCCCTGCCGCCGTTCCCTTGACGCTCGCCCTTCGCGAGGGGAGTGCGGCCGCTGCGGCCCCGGCGGTTGACGCCCCTTCCCGCGACGCGACCGCCCCGCCGCTGGGCCATGCCAGCGCTGCCAGCGGTGCCAGCCCCCATGCCCTTCAGGCCGTGCTGCTGCCCCTGCTGGGCCATCAGCGCTGCCCCGCCGACTTTCCCCTGCTCAGCGCCATGGCCCTCGAGCCCCGGCCCAGCCCGGTGCGCCGTGCCGCCCTGGAGGGATTGCTGCTGGGCCTCGGGGCCTGGCCGCTTCAGCCCCTGCGGGCAACCCTGGAACAGCTGGCCCGCGACCTTGAGCCGCGCCTGGCGGCGGCGGCGATCGATGGCCTGGCCCGCCTGCCGGGTTGTCGGCCCCAGCTGGCGCGCCTGGCCGCCGCCCCCCTCGATGGCGCCCTCCTGGCCCGGGTGCACCGGCGCCTGCGGGCCACCCCCGCCACTCCCCTGGTGCTGGTGGTGCATGGCCGCGCCGGCGGGCTGATCCCCGCCGAACTCCAGGAACTCGCCGCCGAGCTGCAGGAGCGCCGCGCTGCCCCCGTCGTCCTCCAGGCCCTTTCGGCGGCGGTGGGCCCCCTGGCGGCCGAGCCGGCGCCCCTGGAGCCAGCGACCCTGGCTGACGCGTTCCCCCAGCCCCCGCTGCCCCATCCGGCCCCGGCCGCCCTGGGGTCGGCCGGGCTGGGGCCGCCGCAGCCCGGCCTGGCCCTGGTGCCCCTGCTGCTGCTGCCCGGCCACCATGTGCGCCGCGATCTGGCGGTGATCGCCGCCGACCTGGCGCGACGGGGGCCCCTGCGGCGCTGGCCCTTCCTCGGCGCCTGGCCCCTCTGGCAGCGCGCCCTGGCCGAGGAGGCCGCGGCGCTGGCGGCAGCGGCCGGCGCCGCCCATCCCCAGCTGCTCCATCACCCCCTGGAGGGGGAGCTGGCCCGCCGCTATCTGGCCCTGCTCGCGCGCCGCTGCGCTGCGGAATGCCTGCCTGTTCCATACAGTTCGGCCACGGCCGCGGAGGTGCCCCTGCTGATTCAGCGCCCGGTCCTGCCGCTCACCCTGGCCACAAGCCGCCTCAGCGAGGCCCTCACCCCCAGCCTCGGGCCCGCCGCCGCGCCCCTGCTGGCCCGCCCCCGCCTGCGCAGCGCCCTGCTGGCCCTGCTGGAGACCCTCCCATGAGCGACGCGACCCCTGGCACCGTGTATCTGGTGGGGGCCGGCCCTGGCGACCCGGAGCTGCTCACCCTGCGGGCCCACAGGCTGCTGCGCCAGTGCGATGCCCTCGTCCACGACGCCCTGGTGCCGGGCGCCCTGCTCGATCTGGTGCCGGACCATTGCGAACGCCATTTCGTCGGCAAGCGCCGCGGCCACCACTCGGTGCCCCAGCCCAGCACCAATGCGGTCCTGGCGGACCTCGCCCGGCGACACCGCACGGTGGTGCGGCTCAAGGGGGGCGATCCGTTTCTGTTCGGCCGCGGCGGCGAGGAGGCCGCCCACCTGGCGGCCCAGGGCATCCCGGTCGAGGTGGTGCCCGGCGTGACCGCCGGCATCGCGGCCCCGGCCTACGCCGGCATTCCGGTGACCCATCGGCGGGCAGGCTCCAGCGTCACCTTCGTGACCGGCCATGAGGAGATCGACAAGGCCAGGCCGGGCGTCGACTGGCGTGGCCTGGCCCGCAGCAGCGATGGGCTGGTGATCTACATGGGTCTCCATAACCTGGCGGCGATCACGGCGGAGCTGCTGGCCGGTGGCCTGGCCCCCGACACGCCCGCCGCCGTGATTCAGCAGGGCACGGTGCGGGGGCAGCGCACCCTGCTGGCGCCCCTGGCCGAGCTGGCTGATGCGGTGCAGCGGGGGGGCTTCGGCTCGCCGGCCATCGTGGTGGTCGGCGCCGTCGTCGACCAGCGGGTCGCCGCCTGCGCCCCCACCCCCGCCGACACCGAGATGCCCCTGCCGCTCTGAGGCGGCGCCAACGGGCTGCCCCCCCTGGCCGGGGGCGTGGGCGACCGTAGTGTGGATCCTCCCCGTGCCTCGCCGCAGTCTCGATTCATGATCCCCACCGCCGACCTGCACGTGGTCGAGACCCGGCCTCTGGTGCCACCTGAGGTCCTGCACCGCGAGCTGCCGATCACGGAGACCGCGGCCCGCACCGTGCAGCAGGCCCGGGAGCGGATCAAGGCGATCCTCCACGGCGGCGACAGGCGCCAGCTGGTGATCGTCGGCCCCTGCTCCGTCCATGACGTGGGCGCGGCCCGGGAGTACGCCGCCGCGATCCTGGAGGCCCACCGCCGCCATCGCGACGATCTGGAGATCGTGATGCGGGTCTATTTCGAGAAGCCCCGCACCACCGTGGGCTGGAAGGGGATGATCAACGATCCCCATCTCGATGGCAGCTACGACATCAACACCGGCCTGCGCCGCGCCCGGGGCCTGCTCCTCGATCTGGCGGAGATGGGTCTGCCAGCGGCCACCGAGCTGCTCGATCCGGTGGTTCCCCAGTACATCGCCGATCTGATCGGCTGGACGGCCATCGGCGCCCGTACCACCGAGAGCCAGACCCACCGCGAGATGGCCTCGGGGCTGTCGATGCCGATCGGTTTCAAGAATGGCACCGATGGCAGCGCCGTCACCGCGATCAATGCCATGGAGGCGGCTGCCCGCCCCCACCACTTTCTGGGCATCAGCCAGCGCGGTAATGCCGCGATCGTGAGCACCACGGGCAATCCCGATGGCCACCTGGTGCTGCGGGGCGGCAAGGATGGCTCCAACTACCACCCCGAAGCGATCGAGGCCGCCGCCGCCCAGCTCGCCAAGGGGGGCCTGCCCGCCCGCCTGATGGTCGACTGCAGCCATGGCAACTCCAACAAGGACTACCGGCGCCAGGGGGAGGTGCTGCGCGCCATCGCCGAGCAGGTGCGGGCCGGCTCAGCGCACGTGATGGGGGTGATGCTGGAGAGCCATCTGGTGGCCGGAAGTCAGAAGATCCCCGCCGATCTCAGCCAGCTCACCTACGGCCAGAGCATCACCGATGCCTGCATCGATCTGCCCACCACCCTGGAGCTGCTCGAAGACCTCGCGGCGGCGGTCCGGGCCGTGGGCCAGCAGCAGCTGGCGGCGGTCTGAAGGGTCGCACCCTGGCCCCGTTCAGGCCAGGGCATGCCAGAGCACGGCCACCAGCAGCGGCACGCTGAGGTTGTCCACCCCCTGCCAGGCCACCTGCTCCAGAGCCGTGGCCGCCAGGGCGATCAAGGGCAAGCTCCAGGCCTCTGGGCTGGCCTGGGGCGCCAGGGCGGCCACCGAGGCGAGGGCCAGCAGGCTGCCGCCGGCCATGGCGGCGGTGCCGACCAGGGAGCGCCTCTCGCCGAACACCCGCCAGCAGGGCGATGGGATCAGGGGACCCAGCAGCCCTGCCAGACCATCACCCAGGGCCATCACCAGCACCCCGGCGGCGGCCGCGGCCTGGTGCCAGGGCCACCAGAGCATCAGCAGCAGGGTGATGGAGGCGCCGTAGGCCACCGTGCCGAAACTGTGGCGATCCACATCCTCGATCGCCGGCAACAGCCGACGGCGGTGGTTGAGCAAGGCCAGCAGGGTCACCAGGGCGGCAGCGCCGATGGCGATCCATCGATCCAGATTCAGCCCCCAGGCGATCAGCAGAACCGGACCGGCGCCGATGTGAGCCACCTTGCGGCTCCACTCCCGCTGTTCCGGCCAGCGCTGGCGAACCGCCAGGGCCAGGGCCGCCACCAGCGACAGCCAGAGCAGGGCCACCCCCACCCCCAGCACCTGGCCCAGCCAACCGCCGCCGGCCACCGGGGTCAGGCGGCCTGCTGCAGGTTGCTCATCAGTCGCAGCTTGAGGATCGCCTTGGCCTCCAGCTGTCGCACCCGCTCCCGCGACACGTTGATCTGACGACCGATCTCAGCGAGGGTGAGCGGTTCGCTGCCCTCCAGCCCGAAGCGCAGCTTGAGGATCTTCTGTTCCCGCTCGTTCAGCTGCGACAGCCAGGCGCCGAGGTGTTCCTTCTGCAGATGGCGATCCATCGAATCGAAGTGTTCACCGCTGGCCGGATCGGCAATCAGCTCACCCAGGGTGCTGCGATCCTCCTCTCCACGAGCATGGGCGTCGAGGGAGGCGCAGGGGGCGCTCTGGGCCATCAGGTCCTCCAGCTCCTCGGGGGTGCTGCCGAGGGCGTGGGCGAGTTCGAGGCGATTGGGCTGACGGCCGAGGCGATGGGAGAGTTCGCGTGTGATCCGCCGCATCTTGGAGAGTTTCTCGCTGATGTGGATCGGTAGCCGAATGGTGCGGGCGCTGTTGTCGATCGCCCGGGTCATGCCCTGGCGGATCCACCAGTAGGCATAGGTGGAAAATTTATAACCCATGGCCGGATCAAATTTATCGACAGCCCGCTCCAGACCGATCGCTCCCTCCTGAACCAGGTCGAGCAACTCAAGCCCTTGGTTCTGATATTTCTTGGCCACACTCACCACCAGCCGCAGATTGGCGGCCATCATGCGATCGCGGGCCCTCTGGCCCATGCGCAGGCGCCGTTTCTGCTGGGCGCTGAGATCTTCAATCGGAATTCCCTGAAGCTGCTTACCGGCCTGAACATGATGGGCCAGTTCAATCTCCTCTGCGGGGGTCAGCAGCGGCACACGGCCAATTGTGCTGAGATACCAACCGATCGAATCCGCACTCAGCCGTGCCGAGACCCGCTGAGCCTGCTGCCGCTCCGAAGGCCGAAGCTTGCGGGGCAGCACCGTACTGGTCGCGCCGTCACTGACAGCCGCCCCTCCGACGTCACCGTTGGAAGGCGAGTCGAAGCCGGCGGCGTGCAGAGGTGTCCCCATCACCCCAGGCCTCCGAATGAATTTGGCCGGAATGTAGCACCGCACTGCCGCATGGTGCAGCGGGAAGTGGAAGATTTCCTGTATCACCGCAGCAATCCTGCCGCGGCTGTCGTTATGACGACATTTTCATGCCGCCCCGCCACTGGTCCATCAGTGCCGTTTGGGCGAGTCGCTCGTCGGTTTCGGGTTGCAACTGGATGAAGTTGCCATCGCTTTGCATATGCCAGGCGCTGCTGTCCTCCAGGTAGAGCTCCATCAGTGCCTTCAGCTGAGCCTGCAGGTCCGGGTCATCCACCGGCGCCACCGCCTCGACCCGTCGGTCGAGGTTGCGCGGCATCCAGTCGGCGCTGCCGATGAACAGCTCATCGCGGCCGCCATTGCCGAACCAGAACAGGCGGGAGTGCTCCAGAAAGCGGCCGATCACGCTGATCACCCGGATGTTCTCGCTCACCCCCTCCAGACCGGGGCGCAGCGAACACATGCCCCTGATCACCAGTTCAATCTTCACCCCTACTCCAGAGGCCTCGTAGAGGAGGGCGATGATTGAGGGATCGACCAACGCATTCATCTTGGCCCGGATCAGGCCACCCCGTCCCTCGCGGGCGTGGCGGATCTCGCGGCGGATCAGTTCCTCCATGCCCCGTCGCAGGGTGACGGGGGCAACGAGCAGACGGCGGAAGGTCTGTTGTTTGGAAAAACCGGTCAGGTAATTGAACAGCTCCACCAAATCCTGGCCGAACTCCTCACGACAGGTGAGCAGGCCGAGATCGGTGTAGAGGCTGGAGGTGCGGGAGTTGTAGTTGCCGGTGCCGATGTGCAGATAGCTGCGCAGCCGCTCCTTCTCGCGCCGCACCACCAGCGCCACCTTGGTGTGGGTCTTGAGGCCGAGAACGCCATAGACCACATGGACGCCGGAGCTCTCCAATTGGCGGGCCCAGTGGATGTTGTTATCCTCATCAAAGCGGGCCTTCAGCTCCACCAGCGCCATCACCTGCTTGCCGTTCTCGGCGGCCCGGATCAGGGCCGCCACCACCGGTGAATCCTTGGAGGTGCGATAGAGGGTCATCTTGATCGCCAGCACCGACGGATCGTCGGCGGCCTGGTTGAGGAATTCCTCCACCGAGGTGGCGAAGAGATCAAAAGGATGGTGCAACAGCACATCGCGGCGGCGCAGCACCGAGAAGATGCTCTCGAACTCCTCCGGCTTGATCGAGCCGTCCTGCAGTTCGCTGCGCTGGGCACGGCTCAGGGCCGGCACCGTGCGGCCCTTGTAGGGCTTGTCCTTGAGCAGGGGAAAGGGGATCGCCAACAGACCCATCAGGTCATCGAGGCCGAGGGGACCATTGATCCGGTAGAGATCCTCCGGTTCCACGGCGGTGCCCTCCATCAGCAGTTGCACCACCGCATCCGGCATCTCATCGGCCACCTCCAGGCGCACCACCTCGCCGCCCATGCGCCGCTTGCGCAGGCCTTCCTGCAGGGCTTCCATCAGGTCGTCGGCCTCGAGATCGCGCAGCTCAAGATCGGCGTCACGGGTGACGCGGAAGAAATAATGCCCTTCGATCACCATGCCAGGGAAGAGCAACTGCAGGTTGAAGGCCACCAGCTGTTCCAGGGGCACCGCCGTGAACACCGGTGCCGGCCGGCGGCTGCAGAGTTCGGTCGGGATCGGCACGAACCGCGGCAGGATCTTCTGGGGCACCTTCACCCGCGCGAACTGCTGCTGACCGCTGTCCGGATCGCGAATCAGGGCCGCCACGTTGAGGCTGAGGTTGCTCATGAACGGGAACGGGTGGGCCGGATCCACCGCCAGCGGTGTCAGCACCGGAAAAATGGCGCTGCGGAAGTAATCGTTCGCCCACTCCCGTTGGCGCTGGTTGAGGCGTTCGTAGTCGATCAGCTGGATGCCGTATTCCTGCAGATTGCGTTTCAGGGCGTGGCGGTAGTGCTGCTGCTGCAGATCGAGCAGCGGCCGCAGCTTGGCCTGAATCGCTTCCAGCTGTTCCAGGGGCGTCAGGCCGTCGTCGCTGCGGGTGACGACGCCAGCCTCCTGCTGCGATTTCAGCGAAGCGACGCGCACCATGAAGAACTCGTCGAGATTATTGCTGAAGATGGCGCTGAACTTCGCCTGCTCCAGCAGGGGGGTGTGTTCGTCGAGGGCGTGGGCCAGGACCCGTTGATTGAAGGCGATCCAGCTCAACTCACGGTTGATGTAGAGATCGGAGTCGACCAGGGGTTCGCTTCGCTTCGGCGCGGTCATGGGTCGTGCGCGGGCGCCATGGTTGCCAAGCTAACCAGGGGCCGCCTCCGGATTGGGTGTCGGCGGCGCTTGACGACCTGGTCTGCCAGCCACCAGCCAGGCCACCAGCATCATCAGGATGGTCGACAGCCAGAAGGGGCTGCGCTGGCCGATCGTCTCGTAGGCGAGCCCGGCCAGGGGCGGCCCCAGGAAGCTGCCGGCGCTCTGCAGACCCTGCAGGCTGCCCAGGGCGGCACCCTGGCCCGAGCGGTCCAGGCGCCGCGACACCTGGCTGCGCAGGCAAGGGGTGACCAGGCCGGTGCCCACGGCCAGCAGCGCTACCGACACGTAGACCAGTGGCACCGCCGCCTCTCGCGACACCAGGGGGATCAGCAGGCAGCCGACGATCACGGAGCCCAGGCCCACCAAGCTCAGTCGCCATTCGCCCAGCCGCTTCACCAGAGGTCCGATCAGCCCGCCCTGCACGACGGTGGCCACCACCCCCACCACCAGAAAGGCCAGGGTTGCCCGATCCGGCCCCCAGGCGTAGGCCTGCCGGAAATACAGCACCAGCATGGCCGTGAAGCCGTTGAAAGCCAGAAAGAAGAGGAAGAAGGCTGCGCTCAGTCGCCGCACCTCGCCATTGCTGAAGACCCCAGCCAGCTGGCTGAACGGTTGCAGATCGCGGCGGCGCGGCAGCGGCTGGCGTTGGTCGACCGGCAGGGTCTCCGGCAGCAGGGTGAGCACCACCACCAGGTTGACCAGGGCGAAGGCCGTGGCCAGCAGCAGCGGCAGGGCGACCGAATGCAGCGCCAGCAGGCCGCCAATGGCGGGGCCGAGAATGAAGCCCAGGCCGAAGGCCACCCCGATCAGCCCGAAGGCCCGGGCACGCTGCTCGGGTGGCGAGATATCGGCCAGCACCGCCCCCGCCGTGGCGGCGGTGCCGCCGCTGAAGCCATCGATCAGCCGGGCGGCGAACAGCAGGGCGATCGGCAGCCCCGCGCTGCTCGCCGCCGGCCAGAGCCGTTGCCAGGGAAGGATCACGGTGAGGGCAAACAGCCCCAGCCCCAGCACCGTGCCCCCCACGCACAGGGCCATCACCGGTCGCCGGCCGTAGCGGTCGCTGAGGGCACCGATCAGCGGCGTGGCCAGGAACTGGGCCACTGCGTAACTGCCCGCCAGCAGTCCGATCATGCGGCCATCGCTGCTGAAGTCGGCCAGCAGAAAAGGCAGCAGCGGAAAGACGATGCTCTCCCCCATCCGATCATTCAGGAGGGTGAGGAAGGCGCTCAGCCTGGGGGACGGACGCCCGAGGTGCACGGCGACGACCCGGCGGTTGCCCCAGCTTCCCATGGCGCCCGCGGCCCAGGGCAGGGTCGGTCGCAGCGCTCCGGCAACCCCACCACCGACCGCTCGCCAGGCCTCGCATCCGACCCGCGCCCCGTCTTCCGCCATCCCTGCCGCCCCCGGCTCCCACAGCGGAACCGTCAGGATGGATCCCGATCCTCAGCCGAAGGCGATGGTTCGCCCCGCGTCAGGAGGTGATCGGCTCGCACCGGTTGCCCTCCAGCTCCCGCCCCTGTCCCCTGGCGCCGCAACCGGCCCCGCCGAGGCCTGGTTGCCCTGGAGCGGGCTGAGCCTGGCGCTGTTCCTGATGCTCCATCTGGCCGCCGTCTCCCTGGCCCTGGTCGATCCCGCCCGTTTCGAGCGGCTGGCGGCTGCCCTGCATCAGCAGGTCTGGCTGCCCGCTGCGGAGCTGCTGCTGGCGGCGGCGCTGCTGCTTCACCCCGCCCTGGCCCTGCTCCGCACCCTGCGCAACCGCCGGGCCAGGGGCCCGGCCGCCGGTCCGCTGCGCAGCCGGCGGGCTGCTGGCGCTGAGGCCGTGGCGGCCCTGGCGGCCCGCTGGGCTCCCTGGAGCGGTGGGGTGCTGCTGGTGTTTCTGGTGGTGCACCTGCTCCAGCTGCGGCTGCACCGTCCGGCCCCCGGCGACGAGCTCGCGGCGCTGCTGGCGGCCCTCGCCAGCCCCGTCTCCCTGCTGCTCTACGGGCTTGCCGGGCCGGCGGTCGCCCTGCATCTGTTCCATGGCCACGAGAGCGCCCACCGCAGCCTCGGATGGTTGGAGCCGGCCAACCGCGAACGCATCCGCCGCCTGGGGCGCGGCCTGGCCCTGGCCCTGGGGGCCGGTTTCAGCCTGTTGCCCGTCGCCCTGGTGCTCCGCGCCACCCAGCCAGCCATCGCCCCATGAGCCCCTCCCCTTCCGCAGCGATGGCGGCGCCCTTACCCGGCCTGACCTCCCCCCTCGACCCACGCCTGCCCAGCGGTCCGGTGGCCTCCGCCTGGCAGCGCTGTCGGGAGGAGCTGCCCCTGATCAGTCCGGTCAACAAGCGCCGGCTGCGGGTGCTGGTGGTGGGCAGCGGCCTGGCCGGCGCCTCGGCGGCCGCCACTCTGGCGGAACAGGGTTATCAGGTTCAGCTGGTCACCTACCACGACAGCCCACGGCGGGCCCATTCGGTGGCGGCCCAGGGCGGCATCAACGCCGCCCGCAACTACGCCAGCGATGGCGACAGCGTCGAGCGTCTGTTCCGCGACACCGTCAAGGGGGGCGATTTCCGCGCCCGCGAGGCCGGCTGCCACCGGTTGGCGGAGATCAGCGGCGCGATCATCGACCACTGCGTCGCCCAGGGGGTGCCCTTCGCCCGGGAGTACGGCGGCACCCTGGCGAATCGAAGCTTCGGCGGCGCCCTGGTGAGCCGCACCTTCTATGCCCGCGGCCAGACCGGCCAGCAGCTGCTGCTCGGCGCCTACCAGGCCCTGATGCGCCAGGTGGCCGCCGGGCGGGTGTCGATGTTCTGCCGCCGCGAGATGATGGAGCTGATCTGCGTCGATGGGGTGGCCCGCGGCGTGGTCTGTCGTCACGGGCTGAGCGGTGCCCTGGAGACCTTCACCGCCCAGGCGGTGCTGCTGGCGAGCGGGGGCTACGCCAACGTCTTTTATCTCTCCACCAATGCCGTCAAGAGCAATGCCAGTGCCATCTGGCGCGCCTATCGCCAGGGCGCCTGCTTTGCCAATCCCTGCTTCACCCAGATTCATCCCACCTGCATCCCCGCTGGCGACAGCTGGCAGAGCAAGCTCACCCTGATGAGCGAGAGCCTCCGCAATGACGGTCGCGTCTGGCTGCCGGCCGCCGCAGGCGATAGCCGGCCGCCGCAGGCGATCCCCGAGCCTGAGCGCGATTATTTCCTGGAGCGCCAATACCCCACCTACGGCAACATGGTCCCCCGCGACCTGGCCTCCCGTCGGGCCCGGGAGCTCTGCCTCGCCGGCCGCGGCGTCGGTCCGGGAGGACGCGGCGTCTACCTGGATCTGGCCGAGGCGATCCGTCGCGATGGCCGGGAGGCGATCGAGTCCCGCTACGGCAATCTGCTGGCCATGTATAGCCGCATCACCGGCGAGGATCCCCTCACCTCACCCCTGCGCATCTATCCGGCTCCCCATTACACGATGGGTGGCCTGTGGGTCGATTATCAGCTGATGAGCACGATTCCGGGGCTGTTTGTGCTCGGGGAGGCCAACTTTTCCGAACATGGCGCCAACCGGCTCGGGGCCAGCGCCCTGATGCAGGGACTGGCCGATGGTTATTTCATCGCCCCGGCCACCGTCACCGCCTGGCTGGCGGGCCATCCCCAGCCGGAGATCGCTGCCGACCATCCCGCCTGCCGTGCCGCCGTGGCCGCCGCCCAGAGCCGCATCGCTGCCCTGCGCCCCCCCCGGGGGGCATTGCGGCCGGGCAGCAGCACCGGGCCCACCGCCATGGAGCTGCATCGGCAGCTGGGGCTGCTGATGATCGAGGTCTGCGGCATCAGCCGCAGCGCCTCGGGGTTGCGGCGGGGGCTGGTGGAGGTGGAGCGCCTGCAGCAACGGTTCCGGGAGGAGCTGCGGCTGGCCGACCACGGTCTCGGTCCCGATGAGGCCCTGGAGCGGGCGCTGCGGTTGGAGGATTTCCTCGGACTGGCCGACCTGATGTTGCGCGATGCCCTGGCCCGGGAGGAATCCTGTGGCGCCCACTTCCGGGAGGAACATCAGACCGAGGAGGGAGAGGCCCGCCGCGATGACGCCCGTTTCGCCCACATCGCCGCCTGGCGGCACCGACCGGGCCAACCGCCGGAGCGCCTCTGCGAGCCCCTGCAGTTCACCGCCCTCACCCCAAGCCAGCGCCACTACCGCTGAGCCGCCCCTGGAGCCCCGGCTCCCGCCCCCCGTTCGCCCAGCACCGCCCCAGGCCCCATGGATGCCGCGCCAGCTCGCATCAACCTCACCCTGCGCCTCTGGCGCCAGGCCGGCCCCGACCAGCCGGGCGGGTTTGAAACCCACCGGCTGGAGCAGCTGAGCACCGATCTTTCCCTGCTTGAAGCCCTCGATCGGCTCAATGACCAGCTGCTGCGGGCCGGCGAGCGGCCGCTGAGCTTCGAGCACGACTGCCGTGAGGGGATCTGCGGCTCCTGCGGTTTTCTGGTCAATGGCCAGGCCCACGGGCCCCAGGCGGCGACCACGGTCTGTCAGCTCTACCTGCGCCAGTTCCGCGATGGCGACACCCTGGTGCTGGAGCCCTGGCGGGCCCGGGCCCTGCCCCTGCTGGCCGATCTCACGGTCGATCGCAGCGCCTTCGATCGGCTGATCGCCGCCGGTGGCTACTGCTCGGTGAACACCGGCAATGCCCCGGAGGCCAACAGCATCCTGATCGGCCGCGATCAGGCTGCCAGCGCCTTCGACACGGCCACCTGCATCGGTTGCGCCGCCTGCGTGGCCAGCTGTCGCAACGCTTCCGCCAGCCTGTTCGTGGCGGCGAAGCTGGCCCACCTGGGCCAGTTGCCCCAGGGGCAGCCGGAGCAGGGCCGGCGGGCCCGGGCGATGGTGGCCCAGATGGCCGCCGAGGGTTTCGGCGGCTGCAGCTCCCATCTGGAATGTGAGGCGGCCTGTCCCCAGCAGATCTCCGCCGACTGGATCAGCTGGATGCGGCGCCAGCTGGCGAGACCCTGAGCGACAGCCCGCTCCCCCGCCGATCAGGCCCAGGAGGCCAGCCCTGAGACCTTCGATCCGGAGTCGCTGGGCCGCCGCCCGGGGGGGCAGGTCATCGTCGCGATTGCGCTTGCGGCCGCTGCGCAGCACAGCATCGGCGGTGGCGGCGTATCAATCCAGGCGCAATACGCCGCCGGTGCGTTCCCGCCGCTGCTGGTCGAGCATGGCGTAGCGGGCCATGCAGTTGCCGCGTGGGGTGAGCACGCAGGCCACGTATTGGGAGGCGTCGATCAGGGCGGCGCGCAGGGCCTTGGCCGGAGGGGTGCGCTGGCTTTCGCTGCTGGTGTTGCCGAAGTTGAGGGTGCCGGCGGCGCCGGTGAGCACCTGGCCGGTGCGGCCCATGTTGGGGAACAGCAGCAGGGCGCCGGCCGCGGCGGGCAGCAGGCTCAACCCTTTCTGTTGCGCCCCGGCCGTGCTGCTGGCCCGGCCCTCGACCGTGCGCGCTCCGACCACCTCACCGGTGCTGCTGTCGACGACGCGAACGTCGATCGCGACGTAGTCCTGGGTTTCGAGCTGCTGTTTGTTGTTGCCGAAGCCAAGCAGACCGAAGTTGCTGGTGGAGCCCTTGCTGCTGACGCTGCTGTCGTAGGAGGTCACGGTGCCGAGCACGATGTAGCGGGCGCCGGTGAGCTGCCCCTTGCGGGCGGCGTTCGGGCCCTTGCGCACCAGGCCCAGCTCAGCCATCTCCTGCTCGGAGAGCACGGCGTTGACGTTCTGCCGTTCCACCACCTGCAGGTCGCCGGTGTTCTGCAGTTCGTTCGCCAGGGCCGCGGCCAGGTCGGTGGCCACCGGCCCCTGCCACCACCAGAGGCTTGGGGTGACGGTGTTCTTGAATTCCGGCACCGACACGGTGGGCCGGCCGCCGCGGTTGCCGCCGCTGGCCGGATAGCTGGACTGGGCGAGGGCCGGCCCGGCCGGTGCGCCGCAGCTCAGAGCCAGCAGCAGACCCGCGGCAGCACCCCTGCGCCACGCGGCGGCAGGCCCCAGGAGGCGACGGATGGCAACCATCGAAATGGAGGGAGGAGTGGAGTGGCATTGAAGCAAATCCCCGCCGACCTGCCAGCCCTGGAACTGGCCTGCGGAAAAGGGATTTTGGTAGCGAGGTCCACCACCACGGGCCAACGGGTTTGGGTTCACTGGGCCCTCTGCCCCAGGCTGCGTTCCGCGCCTCCGCCATGACCGCCACCGTTCCCTCCCGGTCCACCCTGCCCGCGTCCAAGGTCAGCGACCCACCCCTGGGCAGCCCCGCGGATGGCGCCGATCAGGCCGAACCTCCTGGACCGGTCAGGCCAGCTCCGATGTTTGAGCTGATTCCCTACGAGAAGTTCCGGGATACCCCTGCGGTGCGCTTCTACGACATCACGGTGCCCACCTCCAATGCCCGCGACCTGGTGGTGCACAGCGGCCCGGCGATCAGCCCTCCGGACGACCCGGAGAGTGGGGCCTGGCAGTTCTATCTGCATCCCCACCAGGAGGACAACCTGCTGGCCCTGCACGGTGGCCGCACCTTCTATCTGGTCAACCTGGGCTGGAACTATCCCTTCCATATCGTGCGGCTCGAGAGCGGCGGCGACATCCTGCGCATCCCGCCTGGCACCTTCCACCGCTCCGTTTCCGACCCGGATGGTTCCCTGGTGCTCAACCAGGCGGTGCGCGAGGAGGGGGCCAGCGTGGTGCGTGAGTTCCGCGTCTACAACAGCAATCGCATCCGCCGCCTCTACGCCGTCACCTCCCGCACCGCCCCCCTGCCCAAGCTGCACGGCGTCAGCTGGTGATGCCCGGAGTCAGGCCCCCGCTGGCTGCTCCAGCAGGGGCTCCTGGTCCAGCCGCAGGTCGATCGTGCAGGAGTCCGGCCAGGGGCGGACACTCCATGGTTGGCTGGCCAGCGGCGTGGCGGCCTCGCCGGCCAGGGGATCGAAGCGGCTGCCCTCCCCATTGAGCGCGAACACCTCGTCCCCTCCGTCTCCCTGCAGGCTGAGCCTCAGGGGCCAGGTGGGGGCAAGGGCTGGGTGAAGGCAGGGGTAGAGCCTCTGCAGCCTGTAGCGCACCGCCAGTGGGTTCTGATCGGTGGGCAGGGGCAGCTCCCGACCATTGAGGCCCAGGCGCCAGCCGGTTCGGAAGGCGCTGTTGGCGCAGACCTCGAAGCGCCGCAGCGAGCCATCGACGAAGCGGCTGGTGAACCCGCCCTCGCGGGGGAAATCGCAGATCAGGGGCCAGGGTTCCAGGGCCGGCCGGATCTCCAGCTCAGCGTCGCCCCGGCGCCACTGCAACAGCGGCGGGAAGCGCCAGTCCCAGATCTGTCGGAACGGCTCCGGGTCGAGCACCAGGCCATCGGCTGCCAGATCCGCCAGCACCGCCTGCAGATCGGCCCAGAGGGCACTGGGCAGCAACATCCGGTCGTGCAGGCTGCCGCCCCAGTCGCGCAGGCGGCTCGGCCGCTGGGCCGGGTCGAGCAGGTGGGCCGCCAGGGCGCTCCAGAGCAGGGCCACGGCGCTGCTCCAGCCCACCGCCGGCAGGCTCTCGATCGCCCGGAATTCGAGCAGGCCCAGGCAGCCGGCCGGCGCGCCCGGATTCCAGAACTTGTCGACGCTGATCTCGCAGCGGTGGTTGTTGCCGCTGCGGTCGGCGTGCAGGTGGCGCAGGGTCTCGCCGATCAGCCCCCGTTGGTCGTTGCCGGGGCTGGCGGGACCGGCGCCGTCGTCGGCGGCCTGGAGGCAGCGGTAGGCCAGCTCCAGATCGAAGCAGCTGCCGGCCGCCTCATCGGGTCGGGGGGCCTGGGAGGCTGGCCCCACGCAGGCGCTGCTGAACAGGTAGGCCAGGGCCGGGTGGTGCTGCCAGTAGCGCAGCACCCCGACCAGCCAGGCGGGCCGGCGGAAGAAGGGATGCTCTTCCAGGCTGGGGCCGCCCCAGAGCAGATGGTTGCCGCCGCCGGTGCCCTCCTGGCGGCCCTCCGGGCCAGGTTTCCAGCTGCGCAGGCCGACCCGTTCGCCGGCCGCGGCGATCCGCCGCAGCCAGCGGTCGTAGTCCCGCCAGCCGTGACAGACGGGCAGGTTGATCTCCAGCACCCCCGGGTCGGCGGTGAGGCCGAGCACCTGCCAGTGGCCGTCGCAGTCGACCGGCAGCATGCCGCTGAGCCGCGGCGGCTCCAGCCCATCGAGGCTGTCGGCCACCGCCTGCAGCAAGGCCGTCAGCGGCCGCCGGGTCAGGGGTGGCAGGAACAGCTCCCAGGCCGCGCCGTCGGCTTCGAGGGTGAGCACCTGGCGGGGCAGCTCTTCGGGGAAATGCTCCAGGGGTAGCCGCAGACCGGCCGGACCGGGGGCGCCGCTGAGCTGGCGCCTCTCCTCCGCCAGGGGCCAGGCGGCGGGCAGCCAGGCGATCGTCGTGTCGGCCGCGGTCGGATCGGCCTCGACGGCGCTCAGGGGCACCGCCCAGACGCGGCGGGACCGATCGAGGGGATCGCGCAGCTCCAGGGGTTCGAGAGACACCCCAAGGGCAGCGGCCAGCCTGTCCAGCCAGGCGGCCCCGGCCGCGGGATCGAGGCGGGCGGCGCCGGATGCGGGCCAGCGCACCGGCGGTGCGTCGTCGGGGCCGGTGAACAGCCGCAGGGCCCAGCGGGGATTGACCTCGCCCTCGTAGCGCTTGCCGGGGCAATAGAGCAGTGTGCTGCCGGGCCAGGCGCTGCGTTGGAGTTCGCGGGCCATGGCCCGGGCCAGCGGCAGCTTGGTGGGTCCGTCGGCGGCCACACTCCACTCGGCGCCGTTCGGTTCGAAGGGAACGACGGTGGGTTCGCCGCCGAGGGTGAGGCGGATGCCGGCTCCCCGCAGCCGGCCCTCCACCACATCGGCCAGCTGCTCCATCCAGGCCGCTGGGCCGCCACCGGGATCGGTCGCGGCATCGGGCTGGAGGGGAGGGCTGCTGCTCACGTTGTCGGCTGGATCGGGAGATGGGGGTGGTGCCGGGTCAGGGCATTGACCCGGCCACCTCCCGCCCAGCCTGCACCGGCACGGGGGCCACATTCCAGATCCGCTCGGCGTACTCCCGGATCGAGCGGTCGCTGCTGAAGAAGCCGCAGCGGGCCGTGTTCAGCACCGCCATCGCCTGCCAGCGCCTGGGATCGCGCCAGGCCTGATCGACGCTGTTCTGGGCGCGTCGGTAGTCGCCGATATCGGCCATCACCCGGAACGGATCGTGGCCGCAGAGGCTGGCCAGCAGCGGATGGAACAGATCCCGGTCGCCCTCGCTGAAGTGGCCGGAGCCGATCAGTTCGATCGCCTCGCGGGCGATCGGGTCGTTCTCCAGCCAGGGCAGGGGATGATAGCCGCTGCGATTGAGCTCGGCCAGCTGGGCGGCGGTGTGGCCGAAAAGGAAGAAGTTGTCGGCACCAACCCGCTCGCGGATCTCGATATTGGCGCCATCAAGGGTGCCGATTGTCAGGGCACCATTGAGCGACATCTTCATGTTGCCGGTGCCGGAAGCTTCCATGCCGGCGGTTGAGATCTGCTCGGAGAGATCCACCGCCGGGTAGATGCGTTGGCCCAGTTTCACGGAGAAGTTGGGCAGGAAGATGACCCGCAGGCGGCCGTCCATGGCCGGATCGATGTTGACGATTCCGGCAATGCCAACGATCAGGCGAATGATCAGCTTGGCCATCTGATAGCCGGGAGCCGCCTTGCCGCCAAAGATCACGGTGCGCGGTGGCAGGTCCTCGCCGTTACGGATGCGCAGGTACCGCTCCACGATCTGCAGGGCCGCCAGGTGCTGGCGCTTGTATTCATGGATGCGCTTCACCTGCACATCAAACAAGGAGGCCGGATCCACCAGCACGCCGCAGTCGTGATGGATTGTGGCGGCCAGGCGCTGCTTGCTCTGCTCCCGCACCCCCTGCCAGCGCTCCAGGAAGGCGCCGTCATGGGCCAGGGGTTCGAGGCGACGCAGCTCCTCAAGCTCCTGCCGCCAGCCCTGGCCGATGCAGTCATCGAGCAGGCCGGCCAGGGGCTGATTGGCCACCGCCAGCCAGCGGCGGGGCGTCACCCCGTTGGTGACGTTGGTGAAGCGCTCAGGCCAGAGCTTGACGAAATCGGTGAACACGTTGTCCAGCAGCAGCTGGCTGTGCAGTTCAGCGACGCCATTGACATGGTGGCTGCCCACCACCGCCAGGTGGGCCATGCGCACCTTGCGATGGGGTCCCTCCTGAATCAACGACAGCCGCTCCAGCAGCTCGGGCTGTCCCGGATGGCGGATCCGCACCAGGCGCAGGAAGCGGGCGTTGATTTCATAGATGATCTCCAGCTGGCGCGGCAGCAGCTGGCCGAAAAGATCCAGGCCCCAGGCCTCGAGCGCTTCGGGGAGGAGGGTGTGGTTGGTGTAACTGATGGCGGCGGTGGTGATCGTCCAGGCGGTGTCCCAGTCGACCTGGTGCTGATCGATCAGCAGCCGCATCAGTTCGGCCACGGCGATGGCCGGGTGGGTGTCGTTGAGCTGCACCGCGAACTTGCGGTGGAACTCGGTGGGGGCCATACCCTGGCCCTTGAGGATGCGGAACATGTCCTGGAGGGAGCAGGACACGAAGAAGATCTGCTGGCTCAGCCGCAGCCGCTTGCCCTGCTCGAGCTCGTCGTTGGGGTAGAGCACCTTCGAGAGGGTTTCCGATTGCACTTTCTGCAACACGGCCCGGGTGTAGTCGCCGGCGTTGAAGGAGGCGAAATCGAAGGCATCGGGTGCCTGGGCCGACCACAGCCGCAGGGTGTTGGCGGTGTGCACGCCGTAACCGAGGATCGGCGTGTCGTGGGCGACGCCGATCACGGTGTGCCCGCCGATCAGCACCGGATAGCTCCATTCCGGCCTGATCACCTCCCAGGGGTTGCCGCGGGCCAGCCAGGGATCGGTGCTTTCCTGCTGGCCTTCGGCCGTGATCTGCTGGCGGAAGATGCCGAACTCATAACGGATGCCATAGCCGATCGCCGGCAGCTCCAGGGTGGCCATCGATTCCTGGAAGCAGGCCGCCAGGCGACCGAGGCCGCCGTTGCCGAGGCCCGGTTCGGGCTCCTCGTCGATCAGCTCCTGCAGCGACAGGCCCAGGGCCTGGCAGGCCTGTTCTGCTTCGGCCCGGATGCCGAGGTTGACCAGGTTGTTCTCCAGGTGGGGGCCGAGCAGGTATTCGGCTGAGAGATAGGTGGCCGTGCGCACGTGGGCGCGGGTGTAGGTCTCGGCGGTGGCCACCCAGTTGTGCAGCAGCCGATCCCGCACCGCCAGGGCCAGGCAGAGGTAGTGGTCGTGGGGGGTGGCCAGGGAGGGGGATTTGGCCTGGCTGGAGAAGAGGTGGCGACGCATTGCCTCCAGCAGGCTCTCGCCGGCGGCTGAGGGCCGTGCGGCCGTGGGGAAGGGGCTTTCCATGGCGTTACCGGTTGGCGAGGATCCGTGGGGCAGTGGAACCCGTCATGGCCGCTACCGGGGGCATGATGCTGCACCAATGGCTACCGGGCTCGCCGGCTTCATGCGCCCTTCGCCTTTGGCGGAGGCGGCAGTGGCGTCGGTTGGACCCTCAGTCCAGGATCTGGGCCTCGATGCTCCAGTCCAGCGTGCTGCTCACCCGCTCCGGCCCCGAGAAGGTGCCGTTCACAGCGGCGGTGAGATGGGATTTGGAGGAGGTGGCCAGCACGACGTAACGATCGTCGATAGGTCCTTGACCGCTTGGATCAAAGCCGCGCCAGCCTGCGCCAGGCAGATAAACCTCGGCCCAGGCATGGAGGTCGTAGACCTTCGGCGGGGGTTCCACCAGGTGGTAGCCACTCGCAAAGCGGGCCGGCAAACCCACGCAGCGGCAGGTTTCAATCATCAGCATCGCCAGATCGCGGCAGGAGCCCACCCGCTCCTTGAGGGTGCGCCCCGCCGGCCAGGCCGGACCCAGGTGGCGCTGGGTGTATTTGACCCGATCCTGGATGATCTCCACCAGCTGGCGCAGGAATGGCAGGGCCCGCTGGTCGCTGCCCATCAGGGCCTCCTGGGCCAGGTCCACCGCAGCGGGATCGTGCTGACCGTTGGGCAGCCAACCCGACAGCGCTCCGAGCAGATCGCCATTGAGTTGACCAACCGGGTAGGGAAGCTGGGGTTCCTGGTTGGCCAGGCACTGCTCCAGCGATGGAGCCAGGCCCGTCTCCACATCGCTGATCGCCTGCACCTGAAAGTGATCGGTGCTGCCCTCGAAGCGGGCCCTCAGGATCTCATCGCCGCTGGCGGCCACCAGGGCATACAGCTGGGTGGGTTCGGGCGTGATCGAGCACTGGAAGTGCAACAGCCGCTGAAAGCCATGGCCCCGGGGCTGGAGGCAGAAGCGATGGGGGCCCAGCAGAACCGGTGCGCTGTAGCGGTAGGTGAGGGTATGGACGATGCGGGCCCGCATGTGCGACTCAGGCGCTGGTGGGGGCGATGAAGTAACGCTGCTCGATCAGGGTGTGGAGCTGGTTGAGATCCTGTTGCAGCTGATCGATCGCCTCGTGCAGACCACCAGCGATCAGATCCTCAATGCTGGTATAACTCCAGCGGGCCAGGGTGAGGCCGCTGAGGCACTCGATCGCATCGGGATGGCCCGGCACGGCTTTGCCGTTCACGATCCTCAGGGTTTCGCTGATTCGCTCCAGGCAGTAGCGCACCGAGCGGGGGAACACCGGGTTGAGCAGCAGGAATCCGGCCACCGCCTCCGGTGCGATCGCCCGCTGCTGGGATTGGCGGAACATCTGGTAGGCACCGGCAGTGCGCAACAGGGCGATCCACTGCAATTCATCGATCACGCCGCCCACTTCCTCCGGGCTGGGCAGCAGCAGGTAGTACTTGACATCAAGAATGCGGCTCGTCTTGTCGGCCCGCTCCAGCAGACGACCCAGCCGGCTGAACTGCCAGGAAAGGTCGCGGCTGAGGGTGGCGTCGGTGATGCCATAGAAGAGCTGGCAGGCTCGCCGGATTTCCCGCAGTTGCTCCTGGGGGGGTTGCTCCCAGTAGCTCGGCTCCTGGAGCTGCCAATAGGTGCCGTTGAGCTGCTCCCACATCTCGGTGGTCACCACGTCACGGATCTGACGGGCGTTTTCGCGGGCGATGGCGAGGCAGTTGACGACGCTGTTGGGGTTGTCTTCATGGCGCACCAGGAAGCGGACCACATCCTCGGGACTGCCGGCGGGGCAGAGCTGGTCGAACAGTTCGCGGTCGCCGCTGGCATCGATCAGGGGTAGCCAGGGCTCGGCGCTGCCAGGGGGGCAGTCGAGGGCCATGGCTTCGCTGACCTCGACGAAACGGGAGATGTTTTCAGCGCGCTCCACATAGCGGTTGATCCAGTAGAGCGAGTCGGCAACGCGGCTCAGCATGGGACCGCCCCCTCGCTGCCGGGCTCCAGGCTTTTGTCATCGACGATCCAGGTGTCCTTGCAGCCTCCGCCCTGGGAGGAGTTGACCACCAGGGAGCCGCGGCGCAGGGCGACCCGGGTCAGCCCCCCCGGCGTCACCCAGTCGCCGCTGCCGCGCAGCACGTAGGGGCGGAGGTCGACATGGCAGGGATAGAGCTCACCGTTGCTGAGCGAGGGCACGGTCGAGAGCTCGAGGGTGGGTTGGGCGATGAAGTTGCGGGGATCGGCCTCGATCTTGGCGGCGAAGGCCGCGATCTCCTCCTCGCTGGCGTGGGGCCCGATCAACATGCCGTAGCCGCCAGCTTCCGCCACCGACTTCACCACCAGCTCCCGCAGGTGAGCGAGGACATAGGCCCGATCATCGGGGCGGGCGCAGAGCCAGGTGGGCACGTTGTCGATGATCGGCTCTTGATCGAGGTAATAGCGGATCATCGCCGGCACGTAGGCATAGATCAGCTTGTCATCAGCCACGCCGGTGCCGGGGGCGTTGGCGATCGCCACCCGACCAGCCCGGTAGGCGGCCATCAGGCCCCGGACCCCGAGCATCGAGTCGCTGCGGAAGACGGCGGGATCGAGGAAATCGTCGTCGATGCGGCGGTAGATCACGTCCACCGGCGTCAGGCCGGTGGTGCTGCGCATCCACACCCGTTCACCCTCGCAGACCAGATCGCGGCCCTCGACCAGCTCGATGCCCATCTGCTGGGCCAGGTAGCTGTGCTCGAAGTAGGCGCTGTTGAAGACGCCGGGGGTCAGCAGTACCACCTTGGGGCTGTCGGTCCAGGGTGCGAGGTCCTGGAGGGTGCGCAGCAGTTCGGAGGCGTAGTTGTCGATCGGCTGCACGGCCCTGCCGGCGAACAGGCTGGGGAAGATGCGTTTCATCACCCGCCTGTTTTCAAGGAAGTAGGCCACGCCGGAGGGGCAGCGCAGGTTGTCCTCCAGCACCCTCCAGGTGCCCTGACCATCGCGCACCAGGTCGAGACCGGAGATGTGGCACCAGCGGCCCAGGGGCGGGGTGATGCCCCGCATCTGGGGGCGCCAGCCCTGGGAGCTCTCCACGTCTTCCCGGGGGACCACGCCGTCGTTGAGGATCCGACCAGGGCCGTAGACGTCGGCCAGAAAGAGGTCGATCGCCATCAGCCGTTGAAAGAGCCCCTGCTCCAGCCGGGTCCACTCCTCGGCGGTGATCAGACGCGGCAGGGGATCGAAGGGCAGGATCCGCTCGACGCCGCGGCTGCCGGAATCGTTGAGCCGGAAGGTGGCGCCCAGGCGCTTGAGCAGGGCGGCGGCGGCGGCGTGGTCGCGGTTGAGCTGCTCCAGGCCGATCCGTCCGAGGGAGGAGAGCAGGGGGCGCAGGGCGTTGCGCGGCTGGTCGACGGATCGGAAGTACTCGTCGTAGCCGTGGCTGGGGCGGTAGTCCGCGAACAAGGTGCTTCCCGCTGCTGGAGGGATCCTGCGGCGCAGGCGGCCCCACCACTGGTCGCGGTTGTTACCGACGCCGGGGGCTTTTCGGGCGGCCGGTCAAGCCGGAGGCCAACCCAGCCCTGGTTCCGCCAGAGTATCCTGACATTCGGATCCGATGCGTCGACGCGGCCGATCCGGAGCCAGATGTTGTGCTACGTTCAACGTGTTCGTGCCTTACTTATGAAGACCCAGCTTCGGTTGGCTGTCGGAGCAGCCTTCATTGGTCTGCTCAGCGGACCAGCACATGCCCTTTCTGTTCAGACTGTCAGTGCAGGCGCCTTCCAGACACTCGGAAGCGCAGGATCAACCGCGCCTCTGAGCTTTGCCCCGTTCACCGCAGGTCCTGCCAGTTGGCTGTCTGGTGTGAAGCTTCGTGTGGTCAATGGAGCTTTTTCTCAACAGATTTTTCTTTCTAAGAACAATACTGGTCCCTCTGGTCGTCAGATGACGATCAATGCTTTGCCGACCTTCAATTTCGGCTCCACCCCTGCAACTATCTCGGGCACCACGGCTCAGGCTGTTGTGGCTACTCCTAACACGGTTACAGGATCCGGTCCCCAGAGCGTTACGGCAACAGCTTCTGGGGCATGGACTACCCCCTTCAGTTCGCTGTCAACAAACACTAATACTCTCAGGAATTACTTTGCTGGGACGCCTTCAATTTCTTCCTATTCCACGTCCTACAGTCTCGCTTCTTGCATCAACACCACCACCAGCACAACGGCAGGAAACTGTACTTTCGCTGTCGATGATGATCCCACCGAGCCTTTCATGAATCCCACCTTGTTTAGTGGTACCTTGATGGTTGATTACGAATACGAAATTCCGCCGGCCGCCACCCCAGGTCCTATTCCCATTCTTGGAGCTGGTGCTGCTTTCGCAGCCTCTCGCAGGCTGCGTCGCAGGATTCAGCCGAAAATCGCCGCCTGATCTTTTTGGTCGATCAGTCAACTGCTCCTCCCTGCGAGGGGCAGTTTTTTTTTGGCTGCTCACTGGCAACCTGACTTTGCGACCATTCCAGGCCAGCAGCGACAAGCTGCATGGACAAAGCGCTTATACTGGGTTTGTGATATTAGAGTTACGGCAAACTTAATCGCCGCCGGACCACTGGATGCACTACCATCCCGTAGCTTGAATATCCAATCCCAACCATTCCTTCTTCGCAATACAACCTGACCATGGATCCGAAGTCCGTCAGCAGCAACCAGGGAGACAGTGATCTGTCGGTTCAAGCGAAGCATGATGCGCCAGGGCAAGAATCGCTTCCCGATAAAGCCGCAAAGTTGATCGCCAAGGCATCCTCAGTATTTTTTGCCCTGTTTGTTTGCATCGTTGTCCTTGATGCACTGCCGCCCCGGCTGCTCGACCCGGTTTGGTTGATCCAAACCGCCACCTCGCTGACCAACACGGTTTCCTTTCCCCTGGCCGGACTGTTCTTTGTTCACATTGCTGCAGCACTGGCGCCTCTGAATGCGGGAATCAATCTGCGGCGTATGCGTCTGAGCCGTCTGGCCGTTTGGGCCGCGCTCGCTTATTTATTGCTGATTCCACTGATGGGATTTGCGGTCTGGCGTGGTGTCAACAATGTGAACTTGAGCGTGGATCGTGAATCCAGGGTGATCGCAAGTACGGCAGATAAGCTCATCAAAGCCGTAGGTTCCGCTTCATCGCCACTTCAATTGCAACAAAGCATGCGCAAGTTGCAGGGGCCTTTGATCAGCAACGCTGACCTGTCTCGCCCCCTGCCTGAGCTCAAGCAGGATCAGCTGCGAATCGTCAACCAGATTCGTCAAAATTTGATCAATCAGTTGCCCCGTCCAACCAAGACCGACTTCTTTAGTATTTATTTGCAGGCCCTGAGGGCTTCCGTTCTCGCCCTCCTCTCCGCCGTTGGCTTTGCGGCCCTGTCTTGGAATCCCTTTAAAGAGTCGACATTGTTGGAATTGTTGCTCACTCCTCGATCGGCTGAAACATCCCGCTGGAATCGCTTTGTATTCAAGCTGAAGCAGCGCTTCATCGAATTTCGCAATCGCCAAAAGGTTCAGGCTTCATCTGTGGAGAGGAAGTCATTTTGGGCGGGCATGAAAAATAAGGAAAAAATGGCCGCTGTCAAGCGCGAAAATGACATGAAGGCTCACGCCAAGCGCATGCGAAAGCTGCAGCTTGAGCGAGAGAAGCAGATGCGCAAAAATAAAAATAAGCCGTAGCTTCTCGGCGGGATTCCTTGAGTGCTCCTCGGAAAATTCTGATTCCTGCCGGTAGCGTTGATTGCGACGAATTTCTGTCCCTTTCTGGCCGTCTCTGGCCGCAGCGCTGAGGGCCCACTGGACAGGGAAAACGCGATTTTTCGAGGTGCCCTTGATCAGCCGATGGCTAGATCAGCCAGATTATCTGGATCATCAGAGCAGGAAATAGCGTTGTGCCATCGGCAGCTCTTCGGCAGGCTCGCAGGTCAGCAGTTCGCCATCGGCAAACACTTCATAGGTCTGGGGATCCACCTTCACGTTCGGTAGGGCGGCGTTGTTCCGCATGGCTCCCTTGCCGATGCCGCTGCGCGTGTTCACCACCGGCACGCAGCTCCGGCGCAAGCCAAGGCGGGCCGGCAGGTCGTCGTCGAGGGCAGCCTGGCTCACAAAGGTGAGGCAGCTGGGGGCCAGGGCTGAACCGAAGGCCGCAAACATCGGTCGGCCATGCACCGGGCCAGGGGTGGGAATCGAGGCGTTGGCATCGCCCATCTGGGCCCAGACGATCGAACCGCCTTTGACCACCAGCTCCGGCTTCACTCCAAAGAATCCCGGTTTCCAGAGCACCAGATCGGCCAGCTTGCCCACCTCCACAGATCCGACCTGGCTGTCAATGCCATGGGCGATCGCCGGATTGATCGTGACCTTGGCGATGTAGCGCTTCAGGCGCCCGTTGTCGTTGCGGCCACCGGCGGCCCGATCCTCGGCCAGGCTGCCCCGTTGAACCTTCATCTTGTGAGCCGTCTGGAAGGTGCGGATGATCACCTCCCCGACCCGCCCCATCGCCTGGGAATCGCTGGCGATGATGCTGAACGCCCCCAGGTCATGAAGGATGTCCTCGGCGGCGATCGTCTCGCGGCGGATCCGCGATTCGGCGAAGGCCACATCCTCGGGGATGCGTGGATCGAGGTGGTGGCACACCATCAACATGTCGAGGTGCTCCTCAAGCGTGTTGCGGGTGTAAGGGCGGGTGGGATTGGTGCTGCTTGGCAGCACGTTGGCCTCGCCGCAGATGCGGATGATGTCCGGGGCATGGCCGCCGCCGGCCCCTTCGGTGTGGAAGGTGTGGATCGTGCGGCCGCCGATGGCGCGGATCGTGTCCTCCACGAAACCCGCCTCGTTGAGGGTGTCGGTGTGGATGCAGACCTGCACATCCATCCGGTCGGCCACGCTGAGGCAGCAGTCGATCGCCGCCGGGGTGGTGCCCCAGTCCTCGTGCAGTTTCAGAGCGCAGGCGCCAGCACGGATCTGCTCCTCCAGGCCCGCCGGAGTGCTGGCGTTGCCCTTGCCGAAGAAGCCCAGATTCACCGGCAGTCCCTCCGCTGCCTGCAGCATCCGCGCCAGGTGAAAGGAGCCCGGGGTGCAGGTGGTGGCGTTCGTGCCGGTGGCCGGACCGGTGCCGCCTCCCATCAGGGTGGTCACGCCGCTGGCCAGGGCCGTTTCGATCTGCTGGGGACAGATGAAATGGATGTGGGTATCGATCGCCCCGGCGGTCAGGATCATCCCCTCGCCGGCGATCGCCTCGGTGCCCGGCCCCACCACGATGTCCACTCCCGCCTGGATGTCAGGGTTGCCGGCCTTGCCGATCGCGGCGATGCGCCCGTCGCGCAGGCCGATGTCGGCCTTGACGATTCCCCACCAGTCCAGGATCAGGGCATTGGTGATCACCGTGTCCACGGCCCCCCCCGCCCGGGTGGTCTGGGCCTGGCCCATGCCGTCGCGGATCACCTTGCCGCCGCCGAATTTCACCTCATCGCCATAGACGGTCAGATCCCGCTCCACCTCCAGGATCAGTTCGGTATCGGCCAGCCGCAGCCGGTCTCCGGTCGTGGGGCCGTAGGTCTGGGCGTAGGTCTGGCGGGAGATGCGGTAGGGCATGGGCCGGAGGGCGATGGTGCGGGGGGCTGGGAGGCGTTGCTGGCCTGGGCGTGGGGTTTGGGGGTGCAGTTCCTGCCGCTTAGTCGAGGGGGCCGTTGATCAGGCCGTTGAAGCCGAACACCCGCCGCTCGCCGGCGAAGGGCACCAGCCGCACCTCGCGGCTGTCGCCGGGCTCAAAGCGGATGGCCGTGCCGGCCGGGATGTCGAGCCGCAGGCCCAGGGCTGCCTGCCGATCAAAGATCAGGGCGGCATTCGTCTCATGAAAGTGGTAGTGGGAGCCCACCTGTACCGGCCGATCGCCGCTGTTGGCCACCTGCAGCACGGTCACGGGTCGGCCGGCATTGAGCTCAATCTCGCCCTCGGCGGGCAGCAGTTCGCCGGGAATCAGGGGGGCCATCGGCTGGGTTCGTAGGGCGTGGGAAGGGGGCAGGGATGGATCACGGGCCGGGGCCTTGGCCTGGATGGGGCCCGCCCTGGGGCGGTTCCGGCCCGCAGGGCAGCGGCGGACGGTCAGGGCCGGGGGGGCAGGGGCCCCATCAGCGGATCGGGTCGTGCAGCGTCACCAGCTTGGTGCCGTCGGGGAAGACCGCCTCGATCTGCACCTCGTCGATCAGCTCCGCAACCCCTTCCATCACCTGCTCGCGGCTGAGCCAGGTGCTGCCCTCCTGCATCAGCTCGGCCACGCTGCGGCCGTCGCGGGCCCCCTCCAGCACCTGGAAGCTGAGCCAGGCCACCGCCTCCGGATGGTTGAGCCTCAGGCCCCGGTTCAGCCGGCGCTCGGCCAGCAGGGCGGCGGTCACGATCAGGAGTTTGTCCTTCTCCTGGGGGGTGAGATGCATGGCGGGACGGCTTGGGGTGCAGGGGCGCCGATGCCGCGGCGGACCTCGTCACCCCACCATCCTCGCAGCGCCGGCCCAGCGCAAGGTTCAGGGCGCACCAGGGCGGTCTTCCGCCCCGGAGCTCGCCGGATCGGCTGCGGTCTGCGCGGCCGGCGGATCGGCCCTCGCCGCCCGCCCGGCTCCGCTCCCGTCCGCCTCCGCTCCAGCCGTCGCGCCCTGCTGCGGCCCCAGGGGGTCCTCCTGGAACGGCCAGACCCGCGGCAATTCCGGAGCTGCCAGGCCCCGTGTCGCCCGGATCCGCCGCCACAATCGCGTGAACCAGTGGCGCGCCGCCGTGGTCGAGGGCCCCCGGTAGCGGGCCACCAGGCCCTGCTCCAGGGCGCCGCAGGCCATCTCCCCCACCAGTCCTCGCCGGTCGTCCCGGCAGCCGGCCAGCAGCTCCGCCAGAAGCGCCCCATCCAGGGGCTCCGGGGCGGCCCAGACCAGGGAGCCGAAGACCGGTTGACCGGCCATGCCATGGGCATCCACCAGGCCGGCTCCCCCCAGCTCGAATCGATCCACCAGCTCCCAGCGCCCGCCGGCCGTACCGGGGCCAGGGCAGCGCCTGATCTCCAAGGCGGAGCGCCAACGGCCCTCGGCCAGGCCCTCGCCGGCGGCGGTCAGGCCCAGTCGCACCACCTCAGCCCCCAGCCAGCTGGCCCCGGGGCCGAGCTGCACGCGGCAGGTCTGGTGATACAGGCCGTCGCCATAGAGCACCAACTCCTGGGGGAGCCATTCCAGGTCGGCCCCCGGGCCCAGGACCACCTCCAGATCCTGGCGGGCCCAGGCGCCGGCGGGGCTGCGCCGGGAGCGGCCGATGCTGCCGTAGACCTTCTGGGCTGCCACGCTGGTGAGCAGGGCCCGACTGTGCGGCTCCAGCAGCAGCGAGAGGCTGAGCCGATCTCCCCCCACCAGGCCGCCGGCGGTATGGAGCAGGGGGAGCTGGCAGCGGCCCTCGCCATCGACGAAACCGCGCTGCACCTTCAGCGGGGCGCTGGCACCGCCCTGGTGGCGGGTGATGCCGCGGGAGTCCCGGTGGAACTGGAGCCGGGCCTTCCCGTGCCAGGGGGCTGCAGGCGCCGACCCGGCCGGTCCCGCCTCCGTCAGCCCTGAGCTCCCTGGCGGCCGAGGGTCACCGCCGGCGCCGCTTGCCGCCACACTGGGTTGGTGCATCGTTCGGGAGCCGCCCTGATGAGCGAGTCTGCCCCGGCTCCCCTGGTGTTGCAGCGGCGCCAGCGGGACCAACCCCCCGGGGCGGGTGGGCCGGGTTCCTTCCTGAGGCTGTCGCTCAGCGCCGAGGAGCGCAGCCGCCTGCGGGGCCACCGCACCAGTCGCTGCGGCCGTGATCTGCTGCTGCAGTTGGAGCGGGGTGAGCCCCTGCTGCCCGGTGAATGGTTGCTCGGCGGGGCCGCTGATCCGCCGGTGCTGGTGGAGGCCGCGCCTGAAGCCCTGCTGCAGGTGAGCGCCGACGAACTGCTGCCGTTGCTGCAGGCCGCTTATCACCTCGGCAACCGCCATGTGGCCCTGGAGATCAGGCCGAGCCAGCTGCGGCTGCAGGCCGATCCGGTGCTTGCCGACCTGCTGGAGCGCCGGGGTCTGGCGGTGCAACCCCTCGAGGCGCCGTTCCTGCCGGAGCCGGGGGCCTATGCCGGCGGCCATGAGCCGCATCAGGCCCACCCCCTGCCCGGACACCCGCACGGTCACGCCCATGGCCAGGGGCCGCATCCGGCTCCCCTGGCCTGATGGGCGCCCCGACCTCACCCGGGGCGATGGGTCCCTGCCAACCTTGCGCCGCCCAGGCCGCCGACAGGCCGTCCGCCGCCAGCGTCCCGCAAGGGGTCAACCCAGCTGAAGCCACCTCAGCGCCGGCCCAATCCGCCTCCAGTTCCCCGATCCTTCCAGCGCCTCCCGCGGCCTCGGAGGCCCGCCTGCGGCTGCTGCAGCTGGCCAGCCCGGCGCTGCCGGTGGGTGCGTTCAGCTATGCGGAAGGGTTGGAGCCCCTGGTGCAGACGGGGCTGATCGGCGACACCGCTTCCCTCGGAGCCTGGCTTGAGGCCGAGCTCGAACGCGGCGCCCTCAGCCTGGAAGCCGCCTGCCTGGCCGGCTTCCAGGCGGATCTGGAGAGGGCCCGGCAGGGCGGGGCAGCGGCCGATAGCGCCATGGCGGCGGTGCGGGAGCGGGAGGGATGGCTGCTGGCCCAGCGGGAGGCGCCCGAGCTGCGGGCCCAGCAGCGCCAGATGGGGGGATCGCTCTGCCAGCTGCTGGCCGATCTGGGCTGGCCCCTGCCCGACCACCGATCCGCTGCCTGCCGCCCCCTGGCCTGGCCCGCCGCCTGGGCCTGGGCCGGCCTCTGTCTGGAGATCCCCAGCGAGCTGCTGCTGGAGGCCTACCTGCACGGCTGGACGGCCAACCAGATCAGCGCCGCCGTACGGCTTGTGCCCCTGCGCCCCACCGAGGCCCAGCGGCTGCTCCTCTCGCTGGTGCCCCTGGTGGCCCGGCGGGCGGCCGAGCTGGCCTGCAGCGACCCGGAGGCGCTCTGGTGCGGTGGGGTCGGGGCCGCCCTGGCCCAGTTGGGCCAGGCGGAGCTTTATTCGCGATTGTTCCGCAGCTGAACGACGGCTGCTCCGGTTTGGTTCGACGCCGTCCCTCAGCGGCTCCGGCTGACGCCCCGCCATCGCCCCGGCCAGCTTCCCGTCACCAGCACCGCTGGCCGTTGCCGGCGGGGTCTGGGGAGGAGCGGGCTGGCCCTTCGTCGGCGGGTGGACGGCCTTTCTAGGCTGCGGCCACTGCTCGGATGCTGATGAGCCGTCTGCGGGTGGGTGTGGCTGGGCCGGTGGGTTCGGGGAAGACAGCCCTGGTGGAAGCGCTTTGCCGACGGCTGCGGGATCGCCTGGAGCTGGCGGTGGTCACCAACGACATATACACCCAGGAGGATGCCCAGTTTCTGACCCGCGCCGGGGCTCTGCCACCGGAGCGGATCCGCGGGGTCGAGACCGGCGGCTGCCCCCACACCGCCATCCGCGAGGACTGCTCGATCAACCGGGCGGCGGTTCAGGACCTGGAACAGGCTTTCCCGGGGCTGGATCTGGTGCTGGTTGAGAGCGGTGGCGACAACCTTGCCGCCAGCTTCAGCCCGGAGCTCGTGGATGTGTGTATCTACGTGATCGATGTCGCCGCCGGCGACAAGATTCCTCGCAAGGGCGGGCCCGGCATCACCCGCTCAGACCTGCTGGTGATCAACAAGATCGACCTGGCGCCCCTGGTGGGCGCCAGCCTGGAGGTGATGTCACACGACACCGAGCGGATGCGAGGGGGACGGCCCTGGTGTTTCACCAACCTGCGCAACGGCGAGGGCATCGAGCAGGTGGAGGCTTTTCTGCTGCGACAGATACCGTTTTAGACATTGCTTTCTGTCGGTTTCCAGACTCAGGGCCGCCTGGGCCTCGGTGAATCCGGTTTTGTCGCAACCGATACATGACGGCGACGGGACGATTTGTAAGTTTCGATGGCCGGCAGATTCACGGCTTCATTTCCAATCAGAAACGTCGAAACATGATTCTCAATCTTTCCAGGCGTCTCGCGGTTGGTGCCGCCGCTGGCGCAATGACCGTCTCCCTCGCCGCTTGTGGTGGCGGCGGTGGTGGCGGCAACTTTGATGGCGAAATTAAGGTTGGCATCCTCCATTCACTGAGTGGCACCATGGCCATCTCCGAAACCACCCTCAAAGAGGTGGAGGAGATGGCGATCAAGGAAATCAATGATGCCGGTGGCGTGAACGTCGGCGGCAAAAAGTACAAGATCACCGCCATTTCTGAGGATGGTGCTTCCGATTGGCCTACCTTCGCTGAAAAATCTCAGAAACTGATTGACGCCGACAAGGTCGCCGTCGTCTTCGGTGGTTGGACCTCGGCCAGCCGCAAGGCAATGATGCCGGTCTATGAGTCCAAGAACCACATTCTTTTCTATCCGATCCAGTACGAAGGTCAGGAGTGTTCCAAGAATATCTTCTACACAGGCGCTGTCCCCAATCAGCAGGCCGAGCCTGCCGTGGAATGGCTGATGAAGCAGTACGGGCCCAAGTATGGCAAGAAGGTTTATCTCGTTGGCTCTGACTACGTCTACCCGAGGACAGCCAACACCATCATCAAGGAGCAGATGAAGGCCCTTGGCGGTGAGACCGTGGGTGAGGATTACATCCCTCTCGGCAACACTGAGGTCGCCCCGATCATTGCCAAGATCAAGAAAGCCTTCCCCAATGGCGGCATCATCATCAACACCTTGAACGGCGACTCCAACGTTGCTCTGTTCAAGCAGTTCAAGGCTGCTGGAATCGATCCGTCCAAGTATCCGATCATGTCCTTCTCCATTGCTGAGGAGGAAATCCGCCAGATTGGTCCTGAGTACACCACGGGCACATTTGCCGCCTGGAACTTCTTCATGAGCCTGGATACCCCAGCCTCGAAGAAGTTTACTGAGGACTTCCAAGCCATGTACGGCAAGGATCGCGTCACTGGCGACCCTGCTGAGTCTGCTTACAACATGGTTTATCTCTGGAAGGCAGCTGTCGAGAAAGCCGGTACCTTCGAAGATCTCGACAAGGTGCGCAATGCCATGATTGGCATTAAGTTCGCTGCACCGCAGGGCGAAATCGAGATGTATCCCAACCATCACACCTCTGAGCGTGTGCTGATTGGCGAGGCAGGTGCAGACGGCCAATTCAAGATCCTCTCAGACACCGTCAAGGCGATCCCTCCTATCCCCTGGAACCAGTTCGTTCCTGAGACCAAGGGTTTCACCTGTGACTGGACGAAGAATCGTCCTGACGCAGGCAAGTTCAAAATGTGATCTGAGAACCCTGTTCTCAGTACCACTCCGTCTCGGGTCCGGCTCAGTCGGGCCTGAGACTTTCTTATAGCCTCTTCTGAAGTGGAACTTTTCTTCTCTCAGATCCTGGACGGACTCAGCATTGGCTCTGTGCTGTTGGTCTCGGCCACTGGTCTGGCCATTGTCTTCGGCTTGATGGGCGTGATCAATCTTGCCCATGGCGAGTTCATGATGCTTGGGGCCTATGTCACCTTCGTGGTGCAGTCCATCTTCAAGCCGATGGGTGGGGTTTTGTTTGAGCTTTATTTCCCCATCGCCTTGGTGGCCTCATTTCTGGTCACTGCTCTGGTGGGAGTTCTACTTGAGAAAACCCTCATCCGTCAGCTCTACGGCAGGCCACTGGAGACATTGCTGGCTACCTGGGGCGTGAGCCTGATCCTGGTGCAACTGGTGAGGTCCGTCACCACAGCCATGATGCTGGGCATTGTATCGGCGGTTCTGCTCGGCCTCCTGGCTCTGCGCTTTGTAGCTGCCAAGGTCGCTGATCGTCCTTTCTTTCCCTACCTGCGAGGCGTGCTTTGGGCCGCTGCTCTTGCCATCGGTCTTGCCATCAACGCAGCCTTGGCCAACATCCGCCCGCTCGCCAATGCCTGGTTCGGACCTCGCAACATTGACGTGACGGCTCCGCGATGGCTTCAGGGAAGTTGGGGAAAAATAGCAGGTATTGAACTGCCTGGTATTCGCATCTTCATCATTCTCCTGTCGGCCGTTTTGTTGCTCTCCATGCTTTGGTTCCTGCGACAAAGCGTCTGGGGTCTACGCATGCGTGCTGTCACTCAGAACAGACAGATGAGCAATTGCCTGGGTATACCCACCGATCGTGTTGACAGCATCACCTTCGGCATCGGTTCAGGCCTGGCTGGGGTGGCCGGAGCTGGAATCACCCTGCTTGGCTCGGTAGGCCCCAATCTTGGAGCCTCGTATATCGTGTCTTGCTTCATGGTGATTGTGCTTGGCGGTGTGGGTAACCTCACCGGCACTGTGATTGCCTCCCTGTTGCTTGGCATTCTGCAGTCGGTGATTGGATCTGGATCCATCCTTATTGCATTCCCGAATCTTCCTGCCAGCGTTAAGGGGGTTGTTGAATTCTTTGCCACCACAAGCATGTCACTTGTGTTGGTTTTTATCTTCATCATCGCCTTCCTGCAGTTCCGGCCCAACGGCATGTTCCCCCAGAAGGGACGTTCTGTAGAAGCCTGATTCAGCCCATCCGCTGTTTCCTGTCTTGAAACTCTTCCGACGACTCCTCCCCTGGATCCTGCTGGCGTTTGCCTTTTTCATTCTGCCAGTCATCCTGGATGATTTCCGCCTTAACCTCTTCGGTCGCTACTTTTCCTTGGCCATCACGGCTTTGGCGATCGATTTGATCTGGGGTTATACAGGACTTCTCAGCCTTGGTCAAGGCATCTTCTTCTCGCTCGGTGGCTATGCCGCAGCGATGTATTTGATGCTCAATACAAAGAGTGAGGCCGGTGGTAACGGCATCCCTAAATTCTTCGAGAATTATGGGGTCGATCAGCTCCCCTTCTTTTGGCAGCCATTCTGGTCACCAATCAGCACACTTATTCTGATTTGGTTGATTCCTGCTGTGGTGGCTGGCCTGGTCGGCTACTTGATCTTCAGGAACCGGATTAAAGGTGTTTATTTCTCGATCATCACCCAAGCGGCGTTGATGGTCTTTTATCACTTCTTTAATGGCCAGCAGAAGCTTATTAATGGCACCAATGGTCTCAAGACCAGCACCACCGAACTGTTCGGCATGCTGGTTGGATCTGCAGACATGCAAGGTTGGTTGTATCGATTAACAGTGTTGCTGCTTCCACTCGCCTTTCTGGTCTGTCGCTACTTCACCAGTGGTCGTTTCGGAGATGCTTTGATCGCCATTCGCGATGATGAAACCCGCTTGCGGTTCACTGGCTATAACACTGTACCTTTTAAAACCATCGTTTTCATTGTTGCTGGAATTCTTTGTGGTATCTCCGGCGCACTTTATACCGTCCAGTCAGGAATCGTTTCGCCCCAGTACATGTCGATTGCCATGTCGATTGAGATGGTGATCTGGGTTGCTGTCGGTGGTCGTGGTTCCCTTGTTGGTCCAATCATAGGCGCGGTTCTAGTTAACTACTTGCGCAGCCTGGTCAGCGAAGCCCTGCCTGAGATGTGGCTGTTCGTGCAAGGGGCGCTCTTCATCTTCGTGGTTGTTTTGATGCCCGATGGCATCTACGGATGGTTCACCAAAGGTGGTTTTTCGAAACTGTTGGCGGCCTTCGGGATTGCTCCCAAAACACCGATCTACCCCAGGCTCGATCGCGAAGTGGTTCCTGTCAGCGAAGGTCGCGCCATCTCCAAGGACTGATTGTTTCTTAGGCGACGTCTGAGCTTCCTGATCCTTCCCACTACTCCACCGCTTCATGACCACACCCCTCCTCGAAATCAATGATGTCAGCGTAAGCTTCGACGGCTTCTTCGCTTTGACAGATCTTTCATTAAGCCTTTATCCCGGCGAGCTCCGTTCTGTCATCGGCCCGAACGGCGCTGGTAAGACAACCTTTCTTGATGTGATCACTGGCAAAGTGAAGCCTTTGAAAGGCACTGTCAAGTATCTTGGTGATAGCTTGGTTGGTCTCAGTGAGCATCAGATCTCCCGCCGCGGAATCGGTCGCAAGTTCCAAACACCCCGTGTGTTTGAGAATCTCGATGTGATTCGAAATCTGGAGCTGGCTGCCTCCCCTGCGAAGGGGCCTTTCGCCCTACTGAGCCAAGCCATACCGCCCTCAGCCCGTGACAATGTCCATCGTTTGTTGGATTATGTCGGCCTTGCTCCCTACGCCAGGGTGCAAGCGGGTTCTTTGTCTCACGGTCAGAAGCAGTGGCTGGCGATTGCCATGTTGGTGGCCCAGTCCCCCCAGGTTCTGTTGCTCGATGAACCCGTTGCCGGTCTCACCGATGAGGAGACCGTACGCACGGCCGAACTGATCAAGTCACTGGCTGGCGATCACACGGTGCTTGTCATTGAACACGACATGGAATTCATTCGTGATCTCAATGCGCCTGTCACCGTGCTGCACCAAGGGCGTGTACTCACCGAGGGCAGCCTCGACGATGTGCAGAAAGACCCAAGGGTGATTGAGGTTTACCTCGGCCAAAGCCAGGACTGAACTCCTGAATTTCCTCTGCTAACCGATTGAATCCAGCCATGATCAGCCAAGCTCCAGGCGCAGCAACCAGCACGGGCGGAAAGTCCATCCTGAGGGTGAGCGGGCTTAACGTTTACTATGGCGAAAGCCATATTCTTCGCGATGTTGATCTTCGGATTCATGAAGGGGAGATGGTCTGTTTGATCGGCCGAAATGGTGTCGGCAAAACGACTTTTCTCAAAACTGTAATCGGCCTGCTCCAGCAAAAGTCGGGCACGATTGATTATGACGGCAACTCGCTTCAAGCCCAACCTCCCTATAAGCGGGCCCGCTCCGGCATCGGCTATGTATCGCAAGGGCGTGACATCATTCCCCAGCTCACTGTCAAAGAAAACCTGTTGCTGGGCATGGAGGCCCTTCCTGGTGGCTTGTCCCGCAACCGCCACATCGATCCTCTGGTATTCGATCTCTTCCCCATTCTCGAAAAGTTTCTCGGCCGCAAGGGAGGTGATCTCAGCGGTGGTCAGCAGCAGCAGCTGGCGATCGCTCGGGCCCTTGTGGGTAAGCCCAAGCTTCTACTTCTGGACGAGCCTACTGAAGGAATCCAACCTTCTATCATTCTCGACATCGAGCGAGCGGTTAAGCGTATTATGAAAGAAACGGGAATCAGCGTGCTGCTGGTTGAGCAGCATTTACATTTTGTTCGTCAGTCCAATTTCTACTACGCGATGCAGCGAGGCGGGATTGTGGCGAGTGGACCTACCAGCAGCTTGAGCGATGCCGTTGTTCAGGAATTCTTGACCGTCTGATTCAAGCTTGCAGTTGAAATTGTGGCGCTGCATATTCACGCCCCCAGAGTCTTGGCCAACCCCAGCTTCACCAACGCAGCTGGGGTTTTTCTCCGCCTATGATGCGGCGGTGTAGATCTGGATTCTTTGACCGTTTCACTTCTGGTGGACTGAGATAGGCTGTTGGCCTTCTGCGGGCCAACCATGAAAAAGCCAGCCATAATCATCGGCTAATGATGATATCTTGGCTGGGTTTTCTGGCCGTGTTCTAACGGCAAGCAGCGTCGACTGAAATTCAGCAATCGCGGTTCAGCATCCAAGGGCGACTCCCCGCTGCTTCGCGCAACCGAGGCTTCGTTTCGCTGCCAACCGCCTTGCGCTCGACGCGTGGTTCGCGGCTTTCGACCTTGAGGCGCAAGGGACCGCTAAGTGCCACTGGTGGACTGAAGACTCGCTGACCGGCCTGGCCGCAGCTTGGGCATTCAGTAGCCGTCGTCCGCTCGCTGATCGTTCGCCATACTTCATAGTGACCGCAACTATTGATGCAGCTGAATTCGTAAACAGGCACGACTCTGGTTGGTTGGGTGAAGGAAAGAAAAACAAGCCAAGAAAAGGGACCAAGAACTCTGGAAAAGTCCTTGGTCCCGCAAGATACTACCGATCAGCAGGGCAGAATGTCGCGGTCAAAAATGCTGGTGGGTAGGGCCAGGGTGGCACAGGCATTGGGAATGTCGACAATGCCACTGATTCGGCCTTCCACCGGTGCACAGCTGAGCAGCAGATAGGCCTGCTCGCCCGTGTATCCGAACTTTTTGAGGTACTCAATGGCATTGAGGCAGGCCCGGCGATAGGCAATGTGCACATCCATGTAGTGCTGCTTGCCTTCGAATTCATCGACCGAGATCCCCTCAAACACCAGATAGTCCTTGAACTGGGGCTCTACGGGGCTGGTCTTGAACATGGGGTTGACCATGCCGTACTTGGCAACACCACCTTTGATGATGTCAACATGCAGGTCGAGGTAGCCCGACATCTCGATGGCTCCGCAGAAGGAGATTTCACCATCGCCTTGGGAGAAGTGAATATCACCCATCGAGAGCTTGGCTCCCTCCACGTAGACCGGAAAATAAATCCGTGTTCCCCTGGTCAGGTTCTTGATGTCGCAGTTGCCACCGTGTTCCCGCGGCGGGACGGTGCGGGCGGCCTCATTGGCTACCCGTTCGAATTCCGAGGCGGCGAGGGTGCCGAGGATGGCGCTGTTGGGGTTGGGCAAAGCGGCCAGGACCGGCTCACTCCCCGAAAGGCCTGCCCCGTAGGTGCGCCGGTCGGGAGCGGTGTTGACGAGCTCGGTCTCGCGACGGTTCCACTCGCGCAGGAGTTCGTGGGACGGTGCGCAGCCGATCAGGCCAGGGTGGGTGATGCCGGCGAAGCGCACACCGGGGATGTGGCGCGAGCTGGTGTAGATGCCTTCGAAATTCCAGATCGCCTTGGCGGCTTTCGGGAAATGGTCGGTGAGGAAGCCGCCGCCGTTTTCCTTGGCGAAGATGCCGGTGAAGCCCCACTCGTCGCCCTGGAGGGCGCCGACGTCAAGAATGTCAACAACCAGGATGTCCCCCGGCTGGGCACCGTTCACCCAGATCGGGCCGCTGAGAACATGGACGACCTCAAGATTGACTTTCTCAATGTCGCTGGGATCATCGTTGTCTTTGATCTGACCGTCTGTCCAGTCCTTGCATTCGATCCGGAACACATCCCCTGGATTCACCGAAGCCACGGCTGGGATATCGGGATGCCAGCGGTTATGGCCCGGCATCTCCTGCTGATCCATCGGCTTGGTCAAATCGACCTTGAACAGCGTTTCGGGCATCGGTGCAACGTCTGATCGGGCATCGTCAATGGAACGCGAGCCGACAGCTCGCCGATGTGTAAACAGCTACCGTTTCTGATTGCGGCGGGGCCTTCTGGCAGGTCCCCACAGGCCATGCCGATCGGGCCAGCCAGGCCAAGCCGCAGCACCCGCTCCGCGGGCTTGATGACGATCCCTGCGGGGGCCGGCGAGGGATCAGGCATGTTCTGATCAAGAGCCAGATCAAGTCTTGATTGTCTTTTGATTTGGCCTTGATCATCAGTCTTGATGACCAGTCTCGATCCAAAGAAACGCCAACGCTTGAGCGATGCTCGCCAGCTCCGAGCGGATTGCGTCTGTCGATCAGCGCGGCTTCAGCTTGCGGTCATCGAATCGCCCCCTCCTGCAGAGGTTGTCGCGCAGTTCGCTGAGCCAGGCCTGCTCGCCTGCGGCCTGTTGTGCTTCCACGCGACCATTGAAATGGAAGAGCACCTGCCATCGTTCCTGTCCGGCCTGCCCCCCTGTGGCGGACAGCTTGCGGCCGTACAGGTTGTCGTAGGCAGGCCAGCCCTCGGCCTGGAGACCAGGCATGCTGCAGACCCCGTTCACCTCCAGACGGCGGACGCCTCGCTCGCCACCGCTCACCGTCACAATCCCCTTGTACAGCCCATTGGGTTGGCCGGGACGAAAGGGTCGCTCCAGCACCACTCTCTCTCTTCCACTGCGCACCAGGGTGTCCCCCGGGCGGGCACGGGAAACGGGGGTTTCGCTCCCGCCATCGCAGGCCGCCAACAGCAGCAAGGCCAGGAACGGCGCGGAAAGGCGTGAGCGCATCGGCGTCATGGTTGACGGCCGTCCACTCTCTCGCCCCAGACCGCCCGGCGTCATCGGCGGCACGCTGCTGAGATCGCGCCTCGATGGCGCTGCCATGGGCCGGAGGTCAGGCGGATGCGGGCCTTCAGGACAGCACCAGCCATCGCCTTGGCCAGGCGGTGGAGGTTGGTCATCCCAGCCGGGCCATGGGTCTCTCTGAGCCCATCCAGCGACGGACGTTGTCTGTCGTGCGTCCCTGCTCCGAGCTGGTCGGCTCGCCCATGGTCGAGGGGGGCGACCGCCGGGGCTGCTGCACCGCTCCATCGCGGCCGTGCCGCAGGACTGCCTCGGCTGCCGCAGGGTCCCCCAGCGCCCATGGCCGGCCGGCCCGCCACGTGGCTATGCCGGAAGAGCCCACCTCCTTGTCTCCCGCGTCATGGTGTCTTCTCTCCCCTGCCGCCCCCGCTGCCGGATGGGCCCCACTGCGCTCCTGGGCCTGACCGTCGCCCTGGCCGCCCTGGGTGCCGCCCCCGCCCGGGCCGAGCGCTGTGAATTCCTTGCCCCCGTCGGCGGCGATGGCACGACGCCGATCGTCACCAAGACCATCGGACCCGGCAATCCCCTGGGCCGGCCGAACTGGAACACGGATTTCTTTGTGACCAAGCCCTACGCCAGTTACAAGCTCTTCTTCACCGCCGATTCCTCGGTCAGCGCCACCTACCCGCTGCAGGCCTATCTCAAGTTCAGCGATGGCTCCAACCTGCGGGTGGCCGATGGCAACTTCACGCCAACCCCCGGAACCGGCGGGGCCAAACGTGTGCCGGCCGTACCTGGCAAGCTGGTCAATCAGGTGAACATCAAGGTCGGCTCCACCAACAACATGGCTGCCACAGGCTTCACTTATCGCATCTCCGTACAGGGTTGCAACTGAGGCCTCTCCCCCGCCAGCAGGCTCCGGAACAGCGTTTCGGCAGCCTCGGCGGCCAGGTCCGGCAGCTCCAGGGCGTCGCAGCGGCGCAGCGGCCGGCAGCCCAGGCTGTTGATCAGCAGCACCGCTTCGGCCTCGGCCATGTCGGAGGGGGCCAACGGGGCCTCCTGGAGCCAGCCCAGGGCCAGGGCCCGGCCCCGCATCACCCCGGGCAGACACCCACTGCTCAGCGGCGGCGTCAGCCAGCGTCCCCCCCGGCGCAGCAGCAGGTTGGCGGCGGCGCCGCAGCTGAGCTCGCCTGAGGTCGCCAGCATCAGGGCCTCATCGGCGCCGGCCTCACGGGCTTCCCTGCGGGCCTGTACCTGGGCGCCGTAGGCGAATGTCTTGCAGCGGCTCAGCAGGCTGGCAGGGTTGCGACGCTCCCGTCGGCTGATGATCGCCGCCAGCGGCGTGAAGGCGGGCTGCATCGCGCTGAGCTGCAGCCAGAAGCGCGGCCGATGCGCAGCTGGCGGGGGCAGCAGATCCAGGCCGCGGCCAGCGGCGCTGCCCCGGCTGCCGTTGAGCCGCAGGGCGCCGCTGCGGATGCCGCTGCGGGCCACCGCCTCAGCCACCAGCTCCCGCAGGGGCCCGGCGGCAGGCGGCGGCGGCAGGCCCAGCAGGGCAGCCCCCTGGCGCCAGCGCTCCAGGTGCTCATCCAGCAGCTGGATCCGTCCCCCCTCCAGCAGCAGGGTCTCGAACAGGCCATCGGCCAGCAGCAGGCCCCGATCATCCAGGGGGACCGCCAACCCGGCGGGCTCGCCCCACTGCCCCTCGCCTGGAGCCCGGGGATCGCCGATCCAGGCGATGCTCGCCATGGGGGCAGCGCTCATGGCTGTCCAGCGCTCATGCCAGGGCCTCCAGCAACGGCTGGATCTTCCAGCCCATCTCCTGCGCCTCGCCGGCGGGGTCGGAATCGGCCACGATGCCGCAGCCGGCGTGGAGCCGCAGCCGCTGGCCCTTGACCAGCAGGGTGCGGATCAGGATGCTGCTGTCAAAGCTGCCGTCTGCCCCCAGGTGGAAGAGAGAGCCGCAGTAGGGACCGCGGGGCACCGGTTCGAGAGCGTCCAGCCGGCGACAGGCCCGCAGCTTCGGGGCGCCGCTGATCGAACCGCCCGGCCAGCAGGCCCGCAGCAGATCGGTGATGCCCCGCCCCGGCGCCAGCTGTCCACAGACCACCGAGGTGAGATGGTGCACCTGGGCGTAGCTCTCCAGTCCCACCAGCTGGGGCACGTGGATGGAGCCGGGCACACAGACCCGGCCGAGGTCGTTGCGGAGCAGATCCACCACCATCACGTTCTCGGCCCGGTCCTTGGGATCGCTCACCAGCTCGGCGGCGGCGGCGGCATCGGCCTCGGGATCCCCATGCCGCGGCCGCGTTCCCTTGATCGGGCGCGTCTCGACCCGGCCATCGGGCCCGCACTGCAGAAAACGCTCCGGGGAGGCCGACACCACCGCCTCCCCGGCGTCGGCGATCGCCAGGCCGGCGAAGGGGGCCGGGCACTGGCGCCGCAACCGGGCATAGAGCGCCAGCGGATCGACCGGCCGCTGCAGCCGGGTCTCGCAACAGGCGGTGAGGTTGGCCTGAAACAGATCGCCGGCGGCGATCCGTTGCCGCAGCTCCGCCACACCGGCGGCGAACTGATCGGCGGGGGTGTGCCAGTGCCAGGCGTTCAGGGGGATCGGCTCCATGGCCTCCGGGTCCGATGCCCAGGCCGCGCCGGCGGCGCCTGAAGCCGCCGCCCGACCCCGCCGCACCTGCGGAGTCACCAGCTCGCCTGCCGCCGCGTCCCGCGCCCCGAAGGCGCCCCGTCGCTGCAGGGCTTCAAGGCGATCCACCAGGGCGGCCAAGCGGGCGGGCTCCGTCCCCTCCAGCCAGCAGAGGCGCTCCAAGCGATCGAAGTGGATCAGGGGGTCGTGGCGGGCGGCCCAGAGGGTGGCCATGTCGGAGCGCTGCCAGTGGTCGGCGGGCTCCACCCAGGCCGCGGCCCCATAGGCCAGCCAGCCGAGCCAGGGTCCGCCTCGCTGCTCCAGGGCCTGCAGGGCGGCGAACGGATCGCTGGCGGCCGGGTCACCGGGGAGCCCGCCGCAGCGCACGGTCTCCAGCGGCGCAATCCCCAGCACGGCCCGGCGGCCGAGGGGGCTGCCATCCCCTTCCAGCAGCACCAGGCCCTCCCTGTCGCCATCGGCGACCAGGGCCCTGGCCACCGCCCAGGGTTCCCGCCAGGGCAGGGACCGGTGCAGGCGGGGCGGCCTCATGGCTGGGGGGGCACGCCGATCGGCGGCGCCTCGCCAGCGGGCGGGCGTGGCTGGCGACCGGCGACGGCGACAGGAGATGGGGCGGCACCCATCCCGGCCAGGCCGGCGCTGCTGAGGTCGGCCCGGCCCGCCTCCCGCAGGGCCGCGTCGCGGATGCGGCAGCTGTCGCAGACGCCGCAGGGATGCTCGCCGCCGCTGTAACAGCTCCAGGTGCGATCGATCGGCACCCCCAGCCGCAGGGCCTCGCGCACGATGTCCGTCTTGCTGAGCTGGATCAGCGGCGCCCAGAGGCGGGTGCCACGGCCTTCACGGCTGGCGCGGCTGGCCAGGTCGGCGAGGGTTTGGAAGGCGGCCAGGTAATCGGGCCGGCAATCTGGGTAACCGGAGTAATCGACGGCGTTCACCCCCAGCACCAGCCGTTCGGCGCCGCGGGCCTCGGCCAGGCTGAGGCCGATGGCGATGAACACGGTGTTGCGGCCGGGCACGTAGGTGCTGGGAATCACGCCGGCCTGCACGCCGCCACTGGGGATGGACTGGCTGGGGTCGGTGAGCGAGGAGCCGCCCCAGGCCGCCAGGTTCACGGCCACCTGGTGGTGTTCCGCCAGGCCGAGGGCCGTGGCCAGCTCGGCGGCGGCGGCCAGCTCGCGGCGATGGCGCTGGCCGTAGTCGAACGACAGGCCGATCACCCGGTCGCCGCGCTCGATCGCCAGGGCGGCGGCGGTGGCGGAATCGAGGCCGCCGGAGAGCAGGGCGATCGCAAGGGGCGAGGCCATCGCAGGGGGCAGGGCCATCGCCTCATTGTGGAAGCTCGCCCGGCTGGCCAAGATGCGGGGGGCCCGCCGCCCCTGCCGCGCCCTGATGGTGTTCCCCCCGCCTCCTGCTCGCCCGCTCGCCCTGGCGGCCGGCGCCGCCCTGCTGGCGGCCGGCGCCGCCGGCGCCGTGCCGCGCCTCGATCTCACCCCCTACCCGGCGCCCGCGGCGGGGCAGAACCGCTGGGTGGTGCAGCTTCCCGGCATCCCCCCGCCGAGCCGCGATCCGGGGCTCTCCAGCGATCCGGCCGACTGGCGGGTGGAGCTGATCGTGGGGCGCAACGCCCTGGTGGATTGCAACCTCCATCGCTTCAGCGGACGCATCCGCAGCGCCCCCCTCCCCGGTGGTGATCGGACCGTGTTGCGGGTCGAGGACGTCACGCCGATGGCCTCCACCCGGATGGCCTGCCCGCCGGAGCAGCCACAGCGGCGGGTCTTCGTGCCGATGGGCGATGAACCCTTCCTGGTGCCGTTTCAGGGCAGCCAGCCGATCGTGCTCTACGCCCCGGCGGAGCTGGAGCTGCGCTGGCGCCTCTGGCGGGCGGACCGACGCACGACGCCGGCGCGCCAGCTCTGAGGTCGTTCGTTCCGCTGGGGGGCACCTCGTCGGCCGCGCCCCGGAGTGGTGCGTGGGGCTCCCCGCCTCCAGCTACCGCAGGCATGCTGCACGTCTTGGTGTTCGTGCATACCCTTGGGCGGGTCCGCTTTCGCCGGCTCGCCTTCGCTTTCCCCTGCCATGGTGTTACGACGCAACCGCGCCGACGACCGACCGCCCAGGTTCGATGACGATGTGGAGGATCCTGGTGCCCGCATCGATCTCGAGCGCGGCGGTGGCCGTGAGCCCGAGCGTCACTCCCGCGGCCTCTGGGGATGCCTCCCCTGGCTGATCGCCAGCCTGGCCCTGTTGGGGGGCGGCTTCTACTGGGGCTATCAATTCCGGGCGGCCCAGAAGCTGTCGGCCGAGGAGCTGAAGGAGCGGGAACGCCAGGAACTGCGCAGCATGGGTTGGCAGACCAGCGCCGATGGTGTGCTCACCCGCTGGTGTACCGAGGACTGCCATCCGCCCAAGCTGTTTGGTGGCGGCATGGCCCGCATCTTTGAGGTCTATTGCAAAGATCGCCCCTGCGGTGCGATTCGGGCCACCTTCCGGGTGTTGGATCGGGATGGCAAGGAGGTGGCCACGACCACCGCCAGCAAAGATGGCCTCCATGGCGAGCGATTGCGGCTGGTGGTGGTGAGTCCTGAGCCCCAGGCGCAGCGTTTTGAATTGAAGGAATTTGTGGCTCAGGCCATGGTCTATTGAGGAGGATTCGTTGATGGTTCGTAATCTCTTTGCCCGTTGGCCTCGCGCTCCTCGCCTGGCGATCGGACTGACCCTTGGTATTGGCGCCCTGCTCAGTGGCGGCTGTCAGGGCAACCTTTCGGCTTCGGTCAAGGCCCCTGAAAGCATCCAGGTGGCGATCGCCACCGGCGCCGGCAGCGATCAGGTGGTGCGCTCCAGCCTCAAGCGGCTGGCGGATCAGATGGCCGGCGATTTCATGCGGGTTCACCCTGGGGCCAGCCTGCACCTGCGCTTCCTGGGCGAGGCGGAACTGTTGGAGAGCGTTCGCTCCCGTGCCAGCCTCGGCACCGGCCCCGACCTGATGATCAGCCGCACGCCACCGGTGGTGGCACTGCAGCGTGAAAGGTTGTTGGGTGAGAGCAGCCTGAGCGCCACCCAGCTCGATCCGTTGAGCCTGCAGTTTCTGGCCAACTTTCGAGACGGCAACGGCTACCGGGCCCTTCCCTTCTTGCTGCAGCCGAGCCTGGCCTGCTTCAACCGTGCCCAGGTGCCGCAGGCTCCCACCCGATTGGAGCAGCTGATCAGCCAGGCCGCTGCGGGAGTGAGGGTGGGCCTGCCGCTGCAGGTGGATGAACTGCTGTGGACGGCCAGTGGCTTCGATGCGGACAAACCGATCTTGCGCCTGTTCAGTGATAAGGAAGGCAATCAACCGCGGCGGTTCTCGCCATCGGAGCTCGGCGAGGTAAACGCCTGGTTGCGCTGGTTGTATCGGGCCAATGTGCAGCCGACGGTTTACTTCGTTGACACCAGCGATGAACTGGTGCAGCGGCTGGAAACCAAGCAGCTCGACTGGATCAGCTGCAACGCCAACGCCATCCCCCGTCTGCGCCGCAGCCTCGGTTCCAAGCTCGGTGTGTCGGTGCTGCCCGGCGGCACCAATGGCAATCCGGCCCGGCCGATGGCGCGGCTGTTGGTGATCAGCTTCGGCAGGGATTCCACCCCCAGCCAACGCCGCCTGGCGGAGAGTTTCGCCCTGTTCATGCTGAACGACATCAGCCAGAACAGCTTGATGCAGCGGGCCTTCGGCAACATGCCGGTGAACCGCAATGTGATTGTACCGGTGAAGGATTCACCGGTACTGGCTGCGATGGAGGCCAGCCTGGCGGCCTCGACCGTTCCCAGCCTCCAGGAAGGGGTGGAGTTGCGCCAGCGCACCGAGGCCCTGCGCCAGCTGCTCAAGCAGACCATTTATGGCGAGGTGACGTCACAGCAGGCGATCGAAGACCTGCAGAACCTGGCCGGGGCGCCTGCTGCGGCCTTGTCCTCGGCGCCGATCCGGAATGCGCAGACCTCCCAGATCCCCAACCCAGCGGTGCCCGCCTCCCCCCTCCGCCTCCCGTAAGCCATGAGCCAACTCCTCTTCGTGATCGGCGGCTGGCTGGGACTGCTCAGCCGCACCGCCCTGCTGCTCCAGATCCTGGTGGCGGTGGCCCTGTTCCTGGCCTATCGGGCCTGGAAGCTGCGTCTGGTCCGCCCTGAAACCAGCTGGCAGCCCGTCTTCGCCAAACTGGTGCTGGCCGCTGCGCTGGCCCTCTCCGGACTCGTTGCCGCCAGCCAGGGCGCTCCCGGCGGACTGCTGACCCTGGTCAGCCAACTGGTGCTGATCTGGACGCTGCTGGCGGCGCTGCGATTGTTGCTCCGCCGCTGGCAGCCCGCGGAGGAGGTGGAGAGCTACTGGCGGCGGGCCGTGGCGCCCCTGTTCCTGGTGCTGGCGGCCGTTGGCCTGGTGCATCGCCTCGATGGGCTGGAGGCGATCAGCGAGGTGCCGCTGCTGAACCTGTTCAACGAACCGTTCAGTTTCGGCAAGTTGCTGCTGCTGGTCGCTCTTCCCTATTTCCTGGTGGTGCTCTCCGAATTGCCGGTGGCCCTGCTCGGGGCCATGGCTGGTCGGGTCGCGGGAATGGACCTGGGCAATCGCAAGGCGTTCGAGCTGATCTTCCGCTACCTGTTGATCGGCGTCGGCGGCCTCTGGCTGGCGGATCAGATCGGCCTGAATGGCACCGCCATCGCCGCCATCGCCGGCGGCTTGTCGGTGGGTTTGGGCTTTGGCATCAAGGAGGTGTTCTCCAACTTCGTCAGCGGTTTGTGGTTGCTGTTTGAAGGGTCGCTCAAGCCGGGTGAGGTGCTTGTTCACGACGGCGATGTCTGCAAGGTCCAGAGCCTTGGGCTGCGGGCCGCCACCCTGGTCCGTTCCTCCGACAATGCCGAGCTGCTGGTGCCCAACCAGACCTTCTTCACGGCGACGACGACGACCTACACGGGAACCGAGACATTGCGTTGTGGAACGTTGAATGTTCGGGCTGACTATGAGCATTCCCCGGACCAGGTGATCGCCATCCTGGTGGATATTGCCAAAGCCAATCCCCGGGTGGTTTCCGACCCTCCGCCCTCGGCAAAGCTGGCTGATTTTGGCGACTATTCCCTCATCTATGCCCTTGATTTCTGGATGGCTGATCCCACCAAGAAAGGCGGCATCGCCGCCGAGTTGCGCCGCGCTATCTGGAATCGTTTCCGTGAGGAGGGGATCAGCATTCCCCTCGCTCCCCATCAGCTCTGATCTCCCCGCCGCTCAGCGGGGAGCGCTGGCCGGCTCAGCGGCTGGGCTGGGCTGATCCGCCCCGGCCGGTGTCGGATCGAGCGTCGCTGGCATGGCAGAGGCCTGGGGAACGCGGCTGCGGGGCTGGGCGGTGGCGCGGGTTCTGGAGCGGGGCGCCTGGCCGGTCGGGGGCAGCCAGCGCTCGAAGCGGTTCTTGACCTGTTCCTCCGTGTTTCCCGGCCAGGTGGCGGTGAAGCGGCTGAGCTGATAGACCGCCAGATTCTGGTCGCTGAGCAGGGTGCGGTAGGTGTCGAGCGCTGATTTCAGCTTGGAGAGCGCCTGCACCACAGTGGTGCCGGCATCGTTGTGGCGCCCTGCCCTGTAGTCGGCCAGGGCGCCGGCCAGGGAGAGGCGCGAGGCCTTGACATCGGCGCGGGCCGCGTCCACGAGGATCTTCGAGGCCACGAAGGTGGCGTAGGAATCCGCCACCTGCTTGCCGATCGTCAGCCTGGTGTTGATGCCCTGCTCGGCGGCCTGCTGGGCTCTGGCGTCGACGGCGTTGGCTTCGGCGTTGCGAATGCCGCCATCAAAGATCTTCCAGTCGAAGGTGAGGCCCAGGAAGGAATCAAACCCGGAGGTGCGCTGCAGGGTTCCGTTCACCTCGCCGTTCAGGGCGCCGGCCTGCTGGTTGGCGCTGATCCGTTTGACCTGGGCGGAGAGGGCCAGGGCCGGCACCACCTTGAGGCGAATGGCACTGGCGCTGTCGTTGAGAGCCTTGACCTCCCAGGCGTTGGCCTGCAGTTCTTCGCGGCGGCTGAGGGCCTGCTGGATCGAATCGGTGCGGCTCAGGGGCCAGCTGCCGATCTCCTTGCTCTTCTCGTTCGGCAGGGCCAGCTTTCCTGGGGTGAGGTTGAGCAGGCTGGCCAGGCCATCGGCGGCCTGGATGCTGCGCTTGTGGGCCTGGACCCGATCGATCAGCAGAGCCACCGCCTGGGCCTCGAAACGGCTGATCTCGGCGGCAGGCCGCTTGGCCTGGAAGGCGGCGATGTAGATATGAATCGCTTGATTGAAGAGCTGAATGTAATCACTCTCGCGCTCCAGTGCCTCTTGCAGCACGGTGTAATTGGTTTGAATAGCGAGGATCAGCTCCCGGGACACAAAGCTGAGCTTGTTGCGCAACGCCTGATTCTGGGCGCCCAGTGCGGAGAGGCGGGAGCCACGGGAGGGGTCAAAGAACGACCAGGAGAGGTTGGCATAGGGATTGGAAAGAAAGCCATGCTTGAAGCTCAGCCTTTCCACCACATCGCTGCCGTCGATCTTGGTCTGCAGGCTGCTGGTCGAGGTGGAGAAACCCAGCACGCCAGGGTCGGATGTCTTGATGCTGAGGCTGGGCACCCATTCACGCCCCACGGCGATGCCCGACCATTGCGACGCCTGGATCTCGGCGATGGTGGCGGCGAGGGTGGGATTGTTGGCCAACCCCATGGCGATCGCCTGGTCGAGGCTGATCCGCTGGGCAGCCTTCTGGAGTCCGTCGCGATTGGTGCGGTACTGCTGATAGAGCTGGTAGAGATTCGACTCCTTGCTGATCGTCGCCAGCGTGTCGCGCATGTCGGTGGGCAGGGGCGGAGCCTGTTGCCATCCCTGAACCTGGCTGGTGCCCTGGGCCTGTACGGGCAGGCTCAGACCCAGGCTGAGCAACGCAATCAGCCAGCGTTGCCGTCGCGGAGCAGATCGCCAGGCTCGTGGGGATTCACCCTGCGGCCAGCTTCCTGCCATGACCATCAATCACAAATCCCGCGTAAATTAGAGCATTGGCGCCGCACATCGCAGCGACTCTGCGGCACTGTTTTTCGTGCCTACCCCGTCGCCAGCTCCTGATCCCGCGCCCAAGCCGAACTTCAGCGCAGCCCAAGCCACTTGTGGCTCTGCAGGCTGAGGCGCCAGGCCGGATGGCGGCGCACGTAGTCGATCGTCAGCTCGCCAGCCCCGGGATCATCCCAGACCGGTTGCAGCAGGAGCGCCGGTCCTGGCCGGCTCCGGCGGCCGTCAGCGCCGAGGCTTCGCCCTTGGAACGCCTGCTCGGCCATCGCCTCGGCGAAGGTCAGATCGGCGGGTGCTGTCACCACCACCTTGAGTTCATCGCAGGCCTGCAGCAGGTCGCTTCTGGGCGGGCGATGGCGTTTGGGGGACAGGGTGATCCAGTCGAAGCGGCCGCTGAGCGGATCCACGCCGCTGGTCTCCAGATGCAGGGGCATGGGCAGGGGAAGGCCCGTCTGCTGTGCCTGCCGCAGCGAGGCACAGAGGCCGCTGAGATCGTGATGGAGCGGCTCGCCGCCGGTGATCACCACGAAGGCGGCACCGGCGATGGCGGCGGTGGCGGCTTCGCCGGCCAGCTCCGCCAGGCTGCGGTGCGGGTGGCTGCCTTGCGGCCAGGAATGCTTGGTGTCGCACCAACTGCAGCCCACCGTGCAACCCGCCAGGCGGATGAAGAAGGCGCTGCGGCCGGCGTGCAGGCCCTCGCCCTGGAGCGAGTGGAAGGTTTCGACGACGGGCAGGGACAGAGGCACCGAGGCGGACACGCTCTAGGGGGCTTGTAAGGGATGACAGCGTCAGCCTGCCAGTCGAGTCGCAGTGGCGGCAGGATCCGACTCAGCCCAGCGATGGCAGTGTCGCCATGTCTGCCTCAGACCGCGGCAGAGAAGCCTGCCGGGCGAGGTCGGCGGGTCGTCTGCCCACCTTTCTGTGCCCACAGGGGAGGGCGCTGTGATCAGGTCCGGTCGCGCTCCTGCTCGAGCAGGATCTCGTTGATGTAGTCGTTTGAGCCTTGATCGCGACCGAAGCTCCCTCGGCCGTTACGCCGACGAGAACCCTGAGCCTGCAGATTGATGGCCTTGCGCAGAGCCTGATTGCGCTGGCGCATCTTGGCCAGCCCGTGCGCTACGGCCTGCAACTGGCTCCTTTGCGTGGCGGCATTCCAGCTCAGGGCCGACAGCCCCAAGGCGCACACCAGAGCCGACAACACCAGCCGCAGGCTCTCCCTGCCCATGGCGAAGAGGGTTTCGGCCCTGGGACCAGCTGCCTGGTTGCGCAAGGCTGCGAAGTTGCTGGCCAGGGAGGTGCGCAGCTGAAGCTTGAGATCCGGGAGCGGCTGGGCCAGGTCAGTGGATGTGAGCTGCGGCCCCTGCAACTGACGCAGGCGGCCGGCCAGTGAAGCCCCATCAGCCGCCTGGTCGATGGCCTGGAGGGCCTGCTGCTCCACCCGATCCATCGACCGCTGGCGGCTCTGGGCCTGGAGCTGCAGCCCCTGCACCTGCCGCCAGGTGGACACCAGATCCAGCGGAACCATCAGCAAGTACACCACCGCAGCCAGAGCGGCAAGGCGGCAGACACGCAGGCGCCAGGCCCGAACAGCGGGCGCCCCGGCGCCCCAAGCAATCGCCAGGCGGAGCAGGGCCACACCGATCAACAGCAGCGGCGCATTGTTGACCAGGGTGACGACCAGCTGATGGGCCCAGACGGGACTGAACAGCTGCAGTGGCAGGATCGCCAGCAGCGACCAGATGCTGAACAGGGCCAGCAGCAGGAAGCCGGTCCAGTCCAGGGGGCGGGTGTCGGGCGGTGGGCTGCTTGTCTCAGCGGAGCGGGAGCGTTCCATCAGGGGCGATCGAGGGGGAGGGGGGCGGAGTCGATGTGGCCCACGGCGCGGCTGCGGAGCCAGTGGAGAACCTCAGGCAGCAGGCGCTCCGGCGGCTGGGCGGCAGGCGTTGCCTCGCTGGCGAGCAGCTGTTCCAGATGCTCGCGGCCGGGGTCGGCCAGGCCGGCCTGCAGCAGCAGCGCCGGGCGGCTGTGGGGTTGCAGGGCCAGGGCATGGCCGCAGCTCAGCGCGGCCTCCTGGGGCATCTCCAGCCAGGCCAGGCAAAGGGCCAGCAGCAGGTGGGCTTCCGGCACCCGCAGGCTGAGGGCCTGGGCGTCGAGGCAATGCTCGGCGGCCTGTTCGGCCTGGCCGGCGGCCAGAGCCAGGCGAGCCAGGCCCAGGTGAGCCGGAATCGCCAGACCGGCATCGCTGAGGGCAGCGCGGTAGTGCTCGGCGGCCCCCTGTGGCTGCTGAAGCTGGATTTTGATCTCGGCGAGATTGAGGTGTTCGGCGGCGGTATCGGGGCGGATCAGTGGCAGCTGCTGGCGGGCCTGCTCCGGTTGGTTCAGGGCCAGCAGCGCCAACAGCTGCTGCAGGCGCATGGCGCTGGAGAGCGGCTGCCGCTGCAGGAAGGCCTCGGCCTGGCCCAAAGCGGCCCGGGGCTCGCCGCTGGCCAGCAGGCATTCCACCAACAGCAAGGCGTATCGGGGTTGGCGGGGTTGCTGTTCCACCAGCGGCTCCAGCCAGGGGATCGCTTCTGCGCCCCGGCCGCTGCGGGCGAGCACCACGGCGCAGTTGAAGGCGGTTTCGCGGCGCACGAAGGCCACCCGAACGGCCTGACCGGGCGGCAGGGCGGCCAGATAGCCCAGGTCGATCAGCTGCTTGACGGCCTCATGGGCCTCGAACGGATCGAGGCGCAGTTCGGCGGAATGCTCGCCGGCGGCGCCGCTCAACAACTCCCAGCTGGGGATCGGCGCCAGAGGTTCAGCCTGCAGCAGTTCTGCTAGCACGCGGCCGTCCATGTCTGCTCCGGCCGGCAGCCCCAGCAGCGCCAGGGCGGTAGGGGTGATGTCGAGTAGGGAGGCGGCCGGCGTCTGGGCGCCGGGGCGGATGCCGGGGCCGGCCAGGGCCAGGATGCCGAAGGGCCGGTGCCAGCTGGCCTCCTGCTCGGCGCGGTCGTCACCTAGGGCGACACCGCTGAGCTTCGGGCGGGAGGCGCCGTGCTTGAAGCCGTGATCGGAGAGCAGGATTACATTTAGATCGCCATCGGGCCCGAGATCGCCCGCCGCCGCCAGCAGCTCGCCGAGCATGCGGTCCTGTTCGCGGTACACAGCCTCGATCACCCCACCGAACAGCCGCTGCTGCCGCGCTGAGATGTGCGGCTGAAGTGGAGGGGCGTAGGCCATGGCGTGGTGGCCGGCCACATCGATCCATTCGTGAAACACCAGGAGGGCGTCCCAGTCGTTGTGGGCGGCCAGCGGCAGGGAGAGCTGATGGATCGTTTCAGCCCGTTCGGCGGCCGCACCGAGGGCCTGGCTGAGGGCTTTGTCTTCCGGCTGCCGTAGTAGGGCCGGATCGGGAAGGATGCGGGCGCGGGTGGCCGCCGCCGCGCCGACCGCCGCCTGCCTGGCCTGCAGCCACTCGCTGTGCTGCACGGCCGGATGCAGCGACTGCGCCGGGGGTTCGCTGGCCTGGAAAAACTGGTTGCTGAGCATCACCCCATTGATCGGCTCGGCCGGATGGGTGGCATACCAGTTGACGACATGGCTGCGCAGCCCGGAGAGCTGCAGCAGGTTCCAGAGGGCACGGCAGCGGCGGCTGGTGGAGGAGGCGAGCCGCAGGCCCTGACCATCGGGGGAGGGCTCCACGAAGTTAAGAATGCCGTGGCGATCGGGGGTGACACCGGTGACGGCAGTGGTCCATAGCAGGGGCGACAGCCGCGGCTTCAGGCTGGCCAGTGGCGCCCGACAACCCCTCGCCAGCAGGCCAGCGAGGTTGGGCAGCGTCCCTGAATCCAGCAGCGGGTCGATCAGATCCCAGTCGGCGCCGTCCCAACCGAGAATCAGCAGGCGCACAGGACGGCCTGAGGCCGGCGGCAGCAGCACGAACCCGGCCCGACTCAAGCCTGGGGTGTGTTCGACGGTAGTGCGGTTGTCGGTGCCGGTTGCTTCGAAGCTTGGAGAGTGCGGCGGCGCAGACGGCGGCTCCAGCCGAAGGCCGCGGTGGCGCCGAACAGCGGCAGCGGGCCAGGCACGGAAGCGGGTGGGGCGGAGCCAGCGCCGACAAGGATGGATGTGCCCGCAATTGATTCGTATCCGATCTCCATGATGGACCTGGTGGAGGGTGTGGCACCAACATCCATGCGGCCCCAGCCGAAGTGGATGAGGGAGTCGGCCGCTATGAACCGGAAGCCGAAGTAATTGGAGGCGTTGAGCTGCCAGTTGCCGGGATTGGCGCCAAATACAACGGGAGTAGTGGATGTATTGTAAGAACCTGTTGAAGATACAGTAGTTCCTAATGGCAGATTGCCAGCCGGACCAGTTGTAATGCCTGGGTAGTGCAATTGTCCGCCCCCATTACTGTTAAACCAGTTCAGGGTGGGTGAAGAACCATAAGGATTTAAATCCCAGCCAGGTACCAATGTGGAAGTTGAGCTTGCTGCCTTGGTTTCAACATTAATGTACAAGCCATCAATGTTGGCAGGAATGACCCAGCCGGCGCCACCGTTGGGCTGATAATTTATAATAAAAGCTTTGGCCTCGGGCGTTAGAGCCGCGCTGGTGGCGATCGCAGCTGCAGTGCAAGCGGCCAAATGCTTAGCAAGCTTGGTTTTTAAGTTTGCCACAGGAAGTTTAAGAAAGCCATCATAATCCCCCCCCCCCCCGCTCTTTTTTGTCAAGTCTTTTGCTCCACCTCGTCTCAATCTCCTGAAGGGCCCTGCGGCGAGCGCTGCTTCAGCACGCCGGCCAGCTGCTGTTGATCGGTCGGCTGGTGCGCCAGCTCAAGCCAGCGCAACAGCTCTCCGGCGCTGTTGAGGGGATTCGCCAGGCAGGCCTCGAAGCCCAGCCGCAGCACCGGCAAGCGGGGCCGTGCGGCCAGCCAGGCCTCCATCTGTGCCAGCTGCGCCCCATACACCTGCCGCAGTCGCGCCTCCGGCAACGCAGCCCCCGCTTGCCCCAGCCGCTCCAGCATCAGCCGCTGCGAACGCAGCACCGCGCCGAGCTCTCGCCCCATCACCAGCACCCGGTATTCGCGGTTGTCCGGTAGGTGGGGCAGCAGCAGGTGGATCACCTTCACGGCCTGGCCCTCCGCCTGGGCCAGCCAGGCGCTGTCCTGCGGCAGGGTCTTGACGATCTCCGCCTCGTAGTAGCCCTGCGGATTGCTGGTATCGGCCAGCCGCTGGCCATCCGTGAACGGCGGAATGCCCGCCGCCTCCAGCAGCTGCATCGCCAGGCTGGTACCCGAGCGCGGCAGGCCGGTGACGACGGTGATCATGGCGATGAAGCAAGTGGTCTCCATCCTCCGCCAGCCAGTCGGGGGGCAGGCTGCCCGCCGGCTCCCGGGAGCATCAGCATCCGGACAGCCCTGAGGCGACGTCCGCAGCTTCCTCCGGCCGGGCAGGGCCGGTCGCTCCCAGCCAAGATCAGCTCCCGCCTTCGCCGGGGCCGGCATCGGCCTGCAACAGGACCAGATCCAGCCCTGCCTCCAAAAACTGCTGGTGGGTTAGCTCGGCGTTGGATCACGTCACGCCTTTGCCTAAAACCGGCATCGGGCTGCCTCTCCCCCGATCCCTGAACCGGCGGAGAGCATTGGCGGGGGTTGACGCTGGATGCCCAGAAGCTGACCCCGCGCAACCCCGCGGCCAACTCAGCCTTCCCACTGCTCCATTGGTGCCACACGAACCGTAGACTTTCGTGCAGAACGATCAAAGAGTCCGGCCATGGTCGCCGCACCCCACCTCGCCGCAGGCCCCCCCGCCGCGCTGAAGCTCGTTGGCAGCAACGGGCAGATTTCCTTGGGCAAGCAATATGCCGGCCGCCATGTGTTGGTGGAAGAATGCGAACCCGGTGTCTGGGTTATTCGCACCGCGACCGTCACTCCAGACAATGAGCGCTGGCTGCACGAACCCTCGGCTGCAGCAGATCTGCAAGCCGCGATGGCCTGGTCCGTCAGCCATGGGCCCGCCGATGCTGGGCTGCAGGACACCCTGACGCGCCTCGGCCATGGCGAGACGTGATGCCGAGGTCAGGCTCGATCTGAACAATCCGGTGTTCCAGGAGCAGCTGCTGAGCCTGCAAAAGAACGAGCGCCATGCAGCGTTGGACACCCTCAACAAGATCCGCAAGCTGACCTGGAATCAGCTGTACCGCGATCAGGGCATCAAATGGGAAAAGATCACGAGCATCAAGCCGCCTGCAGGGATTGACGCTGTTGATTCATTGCGGATCAGCCAGTCACGCCGCGCCACGGCTCACCGAGACGGTGATTTCATTCGCCTTCTTACGATCGCTCCAGATCACGATGCCACCTATGGCAAGAAATAATGCGACCAGCTCGCTGATGGATCAGTCACGAGGCGAAGCATCGGTCAGCAAGTCAGCTCAATCATCAGTTGGCTGTTCAGTTGGCTGACGCTGTCGTCGTCGCCGCCGGCGGTTGGACGTTCGTGATCGCCTCCTGATGCTTCCCATCCCCATGCCGCAACTGCGCCGCCGCGATCAGCCCGCGGAACAGCGGGTGGGGTTTGCCGGGACGGGAGAGGAATTCGGGGTGGTATTGGCAGGCGGTGAAGAAAGGGTGGCCTTCCAGTTCGATCAGCTCCACCAGGCGGCCATCGGGGGAGGTACCGCTGATCCGGTAGCCGGCCTGCTGGAACGGGGTGCGGTAGGCGTTGTTGAACTCGTAGCGGTGGCGGTGCCGCTCGTACACCACCTCATCGCCGTAGAGCCGCTGGCCGAGGGTGCCGGGGGCGAGGCGGCAGGGGTAGACCCCCAGGCGCATCGTGCCGCCCAGATCCACCACGTCCTGCTGTTCCGGCAGCAGGTGGATCACCGGATGGGGCGTGGCGGGATCGAGTTCGGCGCTCGTTGCCCCCTCCAGACCCGCCTGGTTGCGGGCCCACTCGATCACGGCGCACTGCATGCCCAGGCAGAGCCCCAGGAAGGGCACCCGCTGCTCCCGGGCCCAGCGGATCGCTGCCACCTTGCCATCCACGCCACGGTTGCCGAAGCCCCCCGGCACCACCACCGCATCCATGCCGCCCAGCAGTGTCGCCGCCCCCTGCTCTTCGATCTGCTCGGCGCAGATCCAGCGCAGATCCAGGGAGGCGTCCTGCTCGAGGCAGGCGTGGCGCAGGGCTTCGACCACCGAGAGATAGGCGTCGTTGAGCTGCACGTATTTGCCCACCAGCGCCACCTTCACCGCCGGGCCGGGGTGGCGCAGGCGGTGCACCAGCTCGGCCCAGCGCACCATGTCGCTGGGGTGGTCGGGCAGGTCGAGCACATCGAGCACCTGGCGGCAGAGGCCCTCCTGCTCCATTGCCAAAGGCACCGCATAGATGCTGTCGGCATCGAGGGCCTGGATCACGCCGCCGGTGGGCACGCCGCAGAAGCCGCCGATCTTGGCCTTGAGGTCGGCGGAGATCGGCCGGTCGCTGCGACAGACCAGCACATCGGGCTGGATGCCGATCGAGCGCAGCTCCTTCACTGAATGCTGGGTGGGCTTGGTTTTGAGTTCGCCGGAGGTGCCGATGAAGGGCAGCAGCGTGACGTGCACATAGGCCAGGTCGCGGCGGCCCACATCGCCACGGAACTCGCGGATCGCCTCGAGGAAGGGCAGGGATTCGATGTCGCCCACGGTGCCGCCGATCTCACCGATTACCACGTCGGCGTTGCTGTTGGCCGCCACCCGGTGGATGCGTTCGCGGATCTCGCCGGTGATGTGCGGAATCACCTGCACCGTGCCGCCGTTGTAGTCGCCGCGACGCTCCTTGTTGATCACCGCCTGGTAGATCGATCCAGTGGTCACGCTGTTCAACCGCGACATCGCCGTGTCGGTGAAGCGCTCGTAGTGGCCCAGGTCGAGATCGGTCTCGGCGCCGTCCTCGGTGACGAACACCTCACCATGCTGGAACGGGCTCATCGTGCCCGGGTCCACGTTGAGGTAGGGATCGAGCTTGAGGATCGAAACGCTGTATCCGCGGCTCTTGAGCAACCGCCCCAGGCTGGCGGCCACGATCCCCTTGCCGATGCTGGAGACCACCCCGCCCGTGACGAACACGAATTTCGTGCTCTGGCTGCGCACGGGCGCGGACATGGCGGCGGACATGGCGGCCTCGGCTGACCATCCAATCTACCGATGCCCCCCAGGGCTTCCCAACCATTCCCGCCGCTGACTCAGTCGAGGCTGCTGAGGTGCTCGCGCATGGCGACCCGATGGCGGGGCTGGCGCAGCTTGAGCAGGGCCTTGGTCTCGATCTGCCGCACCCGTTCCCGCGACAGCCGCAGGTTCTCGCCGATCTCGGTCAGGGTGCGGGGGGTGTCGTCGGCCAGACCGAAGCGCTGGCGCAGCACGTCGGCTTCGCGGCCGCTCAGTTCATCGAGCATCGCCTCGAGGGCTTCGTGCAGCTCCTGGCGGGCCAGCTCCTGTTCGGGGGTGCTGTGGGGATCTTCGAGCAGATCGCCCAGGTCGGTGTCGTGGTCCCGGCCAACCCGCACATCAAGGGAGACGGGACGGGGTTGCTGCTCCAGGGTGAGGCGCACCATCGCCTCACTCAGGCCCAGCTCCGCCGCCAGTTCCGCCACGGTCGGGCTGCGGCCGATCCGCAGGCTGAGCTGGCGCTGGGCGCGGCGGATGCGGTTGAGCTTCTCGGTGATGTGCACCGGCAGGCGGATCGTGCGGCTCTGGCTGGCGATCGCCCGGGTGATCCCCTGGCGAATCCACCAGTAGGCGTAGGTGCTGAAGCGGAAGCCGCGGGTGGGATCGAAGCGCTCCACCCCCCGCTCCAGGCCGAGGGTGCCCTCCTGGACCAGGTCGAGCAGCTCCATGCCGCGCTGCTGGTATTTCTTGGCCACGGCCACCACCAGTCGCAGGTTGGCCTGGATCATCCGCTCCTTGGCCCGTCGACCCCGGTGCAGGGCCTGGCGCAGTTCGCCGGGGCTGAGGCCGCAGCGGCCGGCCCAGCCCTCGAGCTCGCCGTCGCCCTGCTGCTCCAGCAGTCGTTCGCGCCGCTGGACCAGCCGGGCCAGGGTCAGTTCCTCCTCGGGGCTGAGCAGGTCGACCCGACCGATGTCGTGGAGGTACTGGCGCACCAGGTCAGTGGTGGTGGAGCCGGCCACGGATGGGGAGGGGGTGAAGGCGGATCTGCTTTCAGCCTGCAGGGCTCAGACCTCCGGGGGGCCTCAGGAGGGGATTGTTTTCGGATTGCGCAGAACTGCGCGGTTGGTGCCAGCGCTGACCGCTCCGGTGGGCGATCTGCGCGGCGCTGGCTCTGATCCCGATGGGCCCGATCTGGCCCCTGGCCAGACAGCCCTGCCGCTCGGCCTGATCTGCGCTGCCCTCTCGGGCGATCAGTCCGGCCTGTCGATCACCCCGCTGCCCGGCCAGTCAGGGATAGCGATCAGGGGCAACTCAGAGGCAACTCAGCAGGCAAGAACTCAGCAGGCAACTCAGAGGCAACAACTCAGAGGCAACCCTGCCGGTGCAAGCCGGCCAGCGGCAGGGCCGTGGCTCCAGGGGAGCGCAACGGTCCGGCTGGCCCTCGCCGTTGCTCTTCGGCTGCTCCTCGGCTTCCCCCGACCCCGATGCCCTGCCCCCATTGGCCAGCCGATGGCCCCGCGGATCGCTCTCGACGCGTGCAGCCTTGGCCGTTGCTGCAGCGCCGCCATGGAGATCGGCGGCGACGATGCGCAGAGGCCTGCGCTGGAGACATCGCCATCGGCAGGCATTGCCGGAGCTCTGAGGATGCCGAGGGCAACGCCACCACACTCTTGCGTGTGTGAGGCCCCAGTCGACTGGATCGGGGATCCATGCGCGTCTCCCTGAACATCCTTCCCCTGTGCATCCTCTCCCTGCTGCTTCCCCTGGGCGGCCGGATGGCGTGGCTGACGGCGCGGCGGCGGCTTCGGGGCGCCCTCAGGACTCCTCCTCCACCCAGGTGCTGGCCACATGCAGCTCCTCCAGCTGCTTGCTCGCCACGCCGGCGGGGGCCTGGGTGAGCAGGCAGCGGGCCTGTTGGGTTTTGGGGAAGGCGATCGTGTCGCGGATCGACTCCTCGCCGGCCAGCAGCATCGTCATCCGATCGAGACCGAAGGCGATGCCGCCGTGGGGTGGGGCACCCATGTCGAGGGCTTCGAGCAGGAAGCCGAACTGGCGCTCCGCCTCCTCCAGGGGCAGGCCGATCGTCTGCAGCACCTGACGCTGTAGGGCCGAATCGTGGATGCGCAGCGAGCCGCCGCCGAGCTCCAGGCCGTTGAGCACCAGGTCGTAGGCCTGGGCGCGGGCGCTGGGGAGGTTCGCCGCCCATTGGGTCGGATCGTCGCCCAGATCCTCGGCGTGGGGGGCGCAGAAGGGGTGGTGCAGGGCTTCGAGGCGGTTCTCGTCGGCGTTGAACTCGAACATCGGGAAATCGACGACCCAGAGGAAGTTCCAGCGGGCCAGCTCCGATCTCGGATCTTTGGGCACCAGCCCCAGCTCCCGCGCCAGAAACTGGCGCACCCGATCCAGCGCCTTGTTCACCGTGGCGGTGTCGCCGGCGCCGAACAGCAGCAGGGTGCCGGGTTGGGCGCCGGTGCGCTTGAGCAGCTCGGCCTTCTTCTCCTCGCTGAGGTTGTCCTTGATCGCACCGATCGTGTCGATCTCGCCGTTCTCCCGCACCCGGATGAAGGCCAGGCCTCCGGCGCCGGCTGCCTGGGCCTCGCTGAACACATCACCGCCCGGCTTGATCCGCACATTGCTGATCGCCTCGTTGCCGCCCGGCACCGGCAGCACCTTGACGGAACCGCCGGCCGCCACCGCAGCGCTGAACACCTTGAAGCCCATGTCGGCCACCAGATCGCTGACATTGACCAGCTCCAGGCCGTAGCGGGTGTCGGGTCGGTCGGTGCCGTAGCGCTCCATCGCCTCGTGCCAGCTGAGGCGGGGGAAGGGGAGGGGCAGCTCGATCCCCTTGACCTCCTTCCAGATCGCAGCGATCAGGCGCTCGTTGAGGGCCAGGATCTGCTCCTGATCCAGGAAGCTCATCTCCATGTCCAGCTGGGTGAACTCCGGCTGGCGGTCAGCCCGCAGATCCTCATCGCGGAAGCAGCGGGCGATCTGGTAGTAGCGCTCCATGCCGCCCACCATCAGCAGCTGCTTGAACAGCTGCGGCGACTGGGGCAGGGCGAACCATTCGCCGCCGCAGACCCGGCTGGGCACCAGATAGTCGCGGGCGCCTTCGGGGGTGGAGCGGGTCAGCACCGGGGTCTCCACCTCGATGAAGCCCTCGCCCGCCTCGCTCGGCCCGGCTCCGGCCAGGAAGGCGCGGATCGTCTTGACCACCTGATGGCGCAGGCGCAGGTTGCCGTTCATGCGCTCGCGGCGCAGATCGAGGTAGCGGTGGCGCAGCCGCAGCTCCTCGCGGGTGTTCTCCTCGTCGTGCACCGACACAGGAAACGGGAGGTTGCCCTTGACGGCGTTGAGCACCGTGATGGCGCTGGCCACCACCTCCACCCGGCCGGTGGCCAGGCGCTCGTTGATCGATTCGGCCGGCCGCTCCCGCAGCGCTCCAGCCACCTGCAGCACCGTTTCGTTGCGCAGGTGGCTGGCGGTCTCGAACACCGCGGCAAAGGCCTCGCGCAACCCCGGATCGCTGCCGGCCAGTTCCGGATCCACCGTGATCTGCACGGTGCCGCTGCGGTCGCGCAGGTCGATGAAGATCACGCCGCCGTGGTCGCGGCGCCGGTCGACCCAGCCGCAGAGCTGCACGTCCTGGCCGACCTGGTCGGCACGAAGGTCGCCGCATCCGTGGCTGCGCATGGTTAAACCGCAATCGAATTGCGGATTTTCCCACGGCAGCTGCTGCTACTGGTGGGATCGACCTGCGGTGCTGGGGGGTGATCGCTCCCGGCCCCCGCCGGCGGGCGCCTGCGGCCTCAGGTCGCGGCTGGCCTGTCTGCGAGGGTCAGGGCCCGAGCTTGCTGCGGGCCTGCTATGGATGCAGGGTGTTGCGCTGCCCCCTGCATCCGATGAAGCGCCGCCGCCTGTTGCGTGGGGCCACCGAGGCGGTGGGTGCAGTGGCTTTGACGGGCTGGGCGGTGGGACGGGTTGATGCCGCCACCACCGCAAGCCCTGCAGGCTCCCCCAGCGCCAACCCCGGAACCGCCGCTGGCTCACCTGGTTCGGCCAGGGTGCCGGCGGCCGCGAAGCCAGCGCCCGCCGGCACCCTGGCCGCATCGACGACCACATCCAGCCCAGGGGCCGCGGCATCCACCGCCCCCCGGGCTGGTCCGCGGTCGGCGCTGCAGCGCTCCCTCGGGGCTTGCACCCCCCACGACTCCCTGGGCCGCCTTCAGGAGGGCAACGCCCGCTTCGCGGCCCTCTGGCAGAAGGCCAGTGGCCTGGCATCCCCCCGGGAGCGGATGCGCCTGCTTGAGATGGTCTGGCGGGATGAATGCCAGATCGATCCCCTGGCTCTCGCCCAAGGCCAGCGCCCCTTTGCCGCCCTGCTTAGCTGCGCCGATTCCCGGGTCGATCCGGCCTGGCTGTTCGCCTGCGGAGCCGGTGAGCTGTTCGAAGTCCGCAGTGCCGGCAACACGGCCTTCGACGAAGCGATCGCCTCGCTTGAATTCGCCGTGGGTGTGCTGGCGGTCCCCCTGGTGCTGGTGCTCGGCCACAGTGGCTGTGGCGGCGTGCAGGCGGCCCGGAGCACGGCCCCGCTGACGCCGATGCTGGAGCGGTTGGTGGCGCCGATCCGGGCCACCCTGGTCAACGGCGACGACCTGAGCCGCGCCGTGCAGCGCAACGCCAGCCGCGTCGCCGCTCAACTGGTTGAAGGCAGCGCCCTGTTGCGGGAGGCGGTGGCCGCCGGCCGGCTAAACATCCGCAGCGCCTACTGCGACATCGGCACCGGGCGGGTGACACTGCTCTGAACGGCAGGTCAGAGGCTGCAACGAGCCGTCGTCCGCGACCCGAGCCGTGTCCCTCAGCCCCGGCGGTAGAAGGGGCGCTTCACCACCGTGGCCGGTTCGGCCTTGCCCCGGATCTCCACCGCCAGCTCCGTGCCCAGCTTCGCGGCGCTGGTCGGCACATAGGCCAGGGCGATCGCCTGGCCCAGGGTCGGGGACCAGGTGCCGCTGGTCACCTCGCCGACCACCGCACCGTTGTGCAGCACCGGGTAGCCGTGGCGGGCGATCGCCCGGCCCTGCAGCCGCAGGCCCACCAGGCGGCGCTCCACCCCCGCGGCGGTCTGGCGCTCCAGGGCCTCGCGGCCGATGAAGGCAGCGGGCATCTCCAGGTGCACCAGCCAGCCCAGGGAAGCCTCCAGGGGTGTGGTGGCCGCGTCCATGTCGTTGCCGTAGAGGTGCATGGCGGCCTCCAGGCGCAGGGTGTCGCGGGCGCCGAGGCCGCAGGGGGCCACGCCGCCGGCCAGAAGCTGCTGCCACAGGGCCAGGCCGGCTTCGCGATCGAGCAGCAGCTCGAAACCGTCCTCGCCCGTGTAGCCGGTCCGAGCGGCGAACACCTCCGCCCCGGCCGCGGCAGCTTCGCCATGGCGCAGCACCAGGTCGCGGTGGCCGAAGCGGGGCAGGCCCGCCAGGCTCTCGCCCACCAGGGCCTCCAGCCGGGCCGGCGCCTCGGGGCCCTGCAGGGCCAGCAGGATGCCGTCGGCTCCCTTGCGGTCGGTGATGGTGATGCCGGCGGGTTCCAGCTGGCTGCGGATCCAGGCGGTGTCGGCTTCGGCGCAGGCGGCGTTGATCACCAGCACCAGCTCATCGCTCTCCTGGCCGTCGGCCCCGATCCGCCGGCCCCGGTCGTAGACGATCAGGTCATCGCGGATGCCGCCCGCTTCGTTCAGCAGCACCGTGTAGCAGGCTTCGGCGGGTCCGATGCGGAACAGATCGGAGGGCACCAGGCCCTGCATCCGATCCTTCACCCCGTCCCCGCGCAGGGTGAGCACGCCCATGTGCGAGATGTCGAAGACGCCGCAGTGCTGGCGCACGGCGTTGTGCTCGGCCACCAGCCCGGCGAACTGCACGGCCATCTCCCAGCCGGCAAAGGGCACCAGGCGCCCCCCTGCCGCCTGGGTGGCGGCGTGGAGGGGGGTGCGTCGCAGATCGGCGGGGGAAGCCCCATCGGAGGCGGGTGCGGCCATGGCGGGTTCCGCCCGGGGCGGGCTTGCAGGGTGGCGGGATCCTATGGAGGGCTGGGCCGGTTCGGCTCCATGGCCTGGCCAGTTCCGGAGAGCGTGACTACGGTGGGCGCCCACAGCCCTTGCCGACCTCTGGAATGGGCCATCGCCCCTCCTGCCGCAGCTGCCGCCACTGCCTTCCCCCCGAGGGTGCGGAGCAGCACGGCTGGTGTCAGCTGCGCCAGCTGGGGATCCATCCGGAGCTGGTCGGGGAACTCTGGTGCCATCACTGGACGGCCCGGCCGCCGCGGCTGCCGGTGATCGCTCCGCCCGCCGGATCCGCCGCACCCCTCCAGCGCAACCACCAACTCATGCTGCCGGCGATGATCCAGGGCGCCTGAGGCCGGCCGCTCCGCCATGGCCGGGGCGGAAATCGGGAAAAAAGCAAAAGATCCCCGCGTCCCCCTGGACCGGATGGTTTTCCGTGCGCCGGGCTACACAACAGCCCCCACCAGGGCCCTAGCTTTTACTGGTCTGCTCATTCTGGGACATCGTCTTCAGGTGTTTCCACCAGGCGTGGTGTGATCCCCAGCCCTGTCCCCCTCTCGCCCTGCACCCCGGAGGTCTCCTGGATTGATCACTCCGTCCAAATCAGCCAGCGGTTCCGCCAGCCACACCACCACCCCGATCGAGCTGCTGCTCGCCCAGGTCGACTGCGAGACCTTCACCCTGCCCACCGGCGCCCACGTGTTCAGCCGCGGCACCAGCGCCACGGCGATCTATGGCCTCAAGCGCGGCATCGTCGAGCTGGAGAGCCCCGATGCGGCCCGCATCTGTTACCGCCCCGGTGAGCTGTTCAGCTTCCAGGACATCGTCTGGCGCCAAGGCCAGCACCGCAGCGATGCCCTGGCCCGCACCCCGGTCGAGATCCTCAAGCTCGATCGCCTGCGTTTTCTCAACCTGCTCCATAACCACCCCACCCTGGCGATCCTGTTGATCGGTCAGCAGCACGACCGCCTGCGGGAGCAGCGGGCCAGCGGCACCTGCGTCTACTGAGCCTCCGGGGATCCGCCGAGCAACATCAGCAGGCTGCGCACCACCTTGGCGGCCAGCACCGAGCTGATGCCCGTCGGGTCGAGCTGGGGGGCCAGCTCCACCACATCGGCGGCCACCAGGCGGTGCTGGCGGAGCTCCTCCACCAGGGTGGCGAAGTCGCCCCAGAGGAAACCCCCTGGTTCCGGCGTGCCGGTGCCGGGCATCACAGCGGGGTCGAACCAGTCCAGGTCGACGGTGAGATAGACGGGCCGGCCCCGCAGTTCCCTCAGGGCCTCGGCCATCCGCCCGATCGGCACCAGCCGGTCGCCGGAACGCAGCTCCTCGAATTCGGCGCGGGTGCCGCTGCGGATCGCGATCTGGCGCAGGCAGCCGCTGGGGAGCACCTCCAGGCAGCGGCGCATCGCACAGGCGTGGCTATGGCGGCTGCCGAGCCAGTCCTGGCGCAGGTCGGCATGGGCATCGAGCTGCACCAGCACCAGATCCGGGTGGCGTCGGGCCACCGCCGCCACGGCGCCGCTGCTGATCGAATGCTCGCCCCCCAGCATCAGCGGTGCCAGGCCCAGCCCAAGCACCGCCTCGGTGGCCCGCTCCACCGCCGCCACCACCGGCTCCGGGTTGCCGAACGGGATCGCCACCGCCCCCAGATCGGCGAAGGCCAGATCCTCCAGGTCGCGATCGAGCTGAGGGCAGTAACTCTCCAGGCCGCTGCTCACCTCCCGGATCGCCGCCGGCCCGAAGCGGGTGCCGGGCCGGAACGAGGTGGTGCCGTCATAGGGCACCCCGTAAAGGCCGACGCGGCAGCCGGTCGGATCGCGGCGGCTGGCCATGAAGATGGCGCCCTCGCGCTCGAACACCGCCTCCAGATCCAGGGGCAGGCCGGCAGTGGCGGGGATGGAGCTGGTCATGGCGGAGCGGAGCTGGTGGTCGGCGGGGATGGGCCTGAAACGGCGTCGGGGGCGACCGGGGGATCGCCGGCGCGGCTGGGGGCTGGTGGGGTTCGTTGGCTGGGCTGGTGGGGCCGGGGCCTGGGATCCGGTGCTGGTTGCGGTTCTGCAGCGGCCGGATGGTTCGCGGTTCCGTTGGCCGCGGCTGCCCGCGACTGCTGAGGCTGGGGGCTGGGGGCGTCCGTCAGGCCCCTTCGGCCAGGGCCCGTTCCACGAAGGCCGGGATCGCCTCGAAGGCCCCTCGCTGCCAGCGGGGGCTCCAGATCTCGCAGCCTGCCGCCACCGCCGCCGCCCGCTCCGGCAGGGGGCTGAGGTAGCGGGGGCCATCGAGGGCGGCGAAGGTCCAGCTCCACCAGCCGCTCGGGTACATCGGCACCCAGCCGTAGAGCGGATCGGCGTGGCCGAACACCTGCCGCAGCAGCCGCACGGTGTCGAGGTGGACCTGGCGGAAGGCCTCGGGCGATTCGCTCTGGGTGGCGAAGACGCCGCCGGGCCGCAGGATGCGGCGGCAATGCTCGAAGAAGGCCCGGTTGAACAGGCCCTCGGCCGGCCCGGCGGGATCGGAACCGTCGACGATCACCACGTCGTAGCTGGCATCCGGCGCCTCGGCCGCCCAGGCGATGCCATCCCCCACGGTGAGCTGCAGCCGGGGATCGCTCCAGGCCTGGCCGCCGATCGAGGGCAGGTGCTTCTGGCTCCACTCCACCACCAGCCCGTCGATCTCCACCAGATCGAGCTGGCGCACCCCCGGATGGCGCAGGCATTCGCGGGCGGTGCCGCCATCGCCGCCGCCGATCACCAGCACCCGTTCGATCGCGGCGGCTGCGCAGAGGGCCGGATGGACGATCGCCTCGTGGTAATGGCGCTCCTGGCGTTCGGCGGTCATCCAGCAGCCATCGAGCAGCAGGCCGCGGCCGTAGCGGTCGCTCTCGATGATCGTGACCCGCTGGAAGGGGGAATGGGCTTCGGCGATGACGCGGCCGGCCAGGCCGTAGCGCACACCGTCGTAGATCTCGTCCACCCAGCCGCTGCTGGTGTCGGCGCTGCGACCTGGAGCCTCGGGGGACGACGCGGAGCTGCTCACGCGAAGGGCGCTTGGGGGGCTCTCCAGCTAAGCGCCCCGCCGCCCGTCGGCCATGTCGCCCCCAAGGATCAGGAGGTTTCGGTCAGGATGGCGCCATGGATCCGGCCATCCCCCCATCCCCGATTCCCGGACCCGAACCGGCCTTCTGGCTGATCCCCGGATTGGCGATCCCCGCCGCCGAGCTGCGCTGGCGCTTCTCACGCAGCTCAGGCCCCGGCGGCCAGAACGTCAACCGCACCGATTCGCGGGTGGAGCTGCTGTTCCCCCTCACCAGCAGCACCGCCCTGCCAGAGCCGCTGCGGCAGAGGGCTTTGCGGCGGCTCGGCGGGAGGCTGGTGGAGGGTCAGCTGGTGGTGGTGGCCCAGGAGCACCGCTCCCAGTGGCGCAACCGCCAGGCGGCCCTGGAGCGGTTGGCGGCCTTGCTGCGCGAGGGGATCGCGCCGCCGCCGCCGCCGCGCCGCCCCACCCGCCCCAGTCGGGGGTCGGTGGAGCGGCGGCTGGCCGCCAAGAAGCGGCGCAGCGCCCTCAAGGGTCAGCGCCGGGGTCAGGGTCCGCCGCTGGAGGAGTGAATCAGCCGCGGGCCTGGGTGGGCGGTGCGGCCGTTTTCCGCCCTCAGCCTGGCGGTGTCAGGCCGGAGGCTTCAGCCCGGATCGCGGCCTTGGCCTGCCGCCAGAGCCCTTCGAGTTCGGCCAGGCTGCGGCCCTGCAGCTCGCCGCCCAGGGCGGCCTCCACCCGGGAGAAGCGATCGAGGAAGCGGCGGTTCGTGCCGGCCAGACCCCCCTCCGGATCGAGACCACACCAGCGACCCACGTTGACCAGGGTGAACAGCACATCGCCCAGCTCCTCCTGGGCATGGGCCCGGTCGCCGGAGGCCACCGCCTGCTTGAGCTCCTCCAGCTCCTCGTGCACCTTCTCCCAGACCCCATCGATGGCATCCCATTCGAAGCCGGCGGCGGCGGCCTTCCGGGAGATCGCCATGGCGCCGGCCAGGGCGGGCTGGCCGCGCACCTTGGCGGCGAGGCGATCGCTGAGGGGGCTGGCGCTGGCTGGATGGGCGGCGGTCTCCTCCGCCTTGATCCGCTCCCAGAGGCCGCGCACGGCGGTGCTGTCGCCGGCTACGGCGTCGGCGAAGACGTGGGGATGGCGGCGGATCAGCTTGTCGCGGATGCCGCCGGCCACCGCCTCCAGATCGAAGCGACCCGTTTCGCTGGCGATCTGGGCATGCAGCACCACCTGCAGCAGCAGGTCGCCCAGCTCCTCGGCCAGGTGGCGGTCGTCGCCGTGGCGGATGGCATCGGCCAGCTCGTGGGCCTCCTCGAGGGCGTAGGGGATCAGGGAGGTGTGGGTCTGCTCCAGATCCCAGGGGCAGCCACCCTCGGGATCCCGCAGCTGCGCCACCACGGCCACCAGCTCCGCCAGGGCGCCAGCGGGCGCGGATTGGGCCGGCCTCGGGCTGGGAGCTGCGCCAGTGCCGTGCTCTGCAGCCGCTGGCGCCTGGTTGTCCGGGGCAGCCTGGCTGCTGGCGCCAATGCCGCTGCCGCGGCCGGCGGGATCCGGTCCGGGGACGGCCGGAGGGGATGCGTAGGGGTCAGGGGCTGTGGCCATGGCAAGCCGGGCAGGGGCCAGAGGATCGCCCCATCTTCAGGGGGCCGGAGGCCCTGGCTTCAGCGGCGGCGGCGGGACGCTCGGCGGGGGCGGCGGCGGCGCCAGGGGGCCGGCGGCAGGGGATCGCCATCCTGGATCAGGTGCAACCAGGCGCTGGCCTCCAGCCCCACCAGGCCCGCCAGCAGCAGCGGCCGCTGGGATGGCCAGAGCGCCTGCAGCTGCTCCACCAGTCGCTCCGGCGGCGGCCCCCCCAGGGGTTGGGCCAGGGCGCAGGCCAGCAGCAGCCAGGCCCCCAGGTAGAGCAGCCGGCCGGCGCTGCCGAGCAGGGGCCCGTGGGAGAAGAGGGAACGGTGGCGCAGCAGCCGTCGGTAGGGCCACCAGAGCGGCTGCAGCGGCCCCCAGCGGCGCATGGCATTGGAGCGGGTGTCGAGGTCGGGAGAGAGCCAGAGGCCGCCGAGCAGGAAGGCCAGCCCCGCCGCCAGGGCTCCACCCGCCCCCAGCCAGGGCCACCAGAGCAGGCCAAACGGCAACGCCAGCAGGCCGGTGGCACGGTCATGGCTGCGGCCCATCGCCATCGAAGCGCTGCACGCCGGCTGGGGGCGATTCTGGCGGCTGTGGTGGGGCAGGCCAGGGGGCTGGGGGCCCCGCCCGGCGGGGAGCGGGTGGGCGGCGGCGGCTTTGGCCCCCGGGCACCGGGCGCCGGGCGGGTTCGCCCTGCAAGGACCGGTAGGCGGGCAGAATGGGTGCATCGCCCGGTTAGCTCAGCGGTAGAGCGCCTGCCTTACAAGCAGGATGTCGCTGGTTCGAAACCGGCACCGGGCATCTCCAGAAGCCAGGCAGGATCTGGGCCCTGAGCCAGTCAGGGTCTGGATTCTCCCCGGATCGTCTCATCGCGTGAGATCGGCCAGAACCCTTGTGGATCTGTCGGGAGCTGCCAGGATTTCACCCAGATTTCACCCTCGGGGGAAGGTGGCCAAAGATCGCCCGCAGTGGCTGAGCCACTTGAGCGCCGGCTTCAAGCGGCACCGCTGCGGCCGCGGCGGCTGGTTCATTGAGGTGCATCGCGATCGCCTGAGAGTCACCTCCAGCGAGCTCCCGCTCCGCCCTGGCGAGCCTGCGGAGGCTGCGCTGAAGCGGCGTTCCGTGACCCTGGCCACGCCACCTGGACCAGCCACCGCCGCGGCCGCCCAGACGGAGTGCTGCCTCCTGTTTGATCGGGTGATGGCCGGTGCCTGGAGCTGGCCGGATCCTGATGGCGTGCCTGCTGAGGAGGATCCCCTGCGCCTGGCGCCGGCCGTGCTTCAGCGGCTGGTGGATCGCCTTCAGGCCGCCCTGGTGGGTGAGCGGATCGGGCTCGATACCTGGAGCCGAACGTACGCGCCCTATCTGAGCCGGCTGGTGGAGGTGGCAGCAGAGAAGCCCTGGACTGATGACCGGGCTCTGCTGGAGACCACCCTGCGCCACTGGCAGCCGGGAACCAGGGCCAGGCAGATGGCGCACGATCGCCTCCGCCGGCTGTGGAAGGAGCCCGGCTGGAGCTGGCCTGAGGAGATCACCTCCATGCGCGGCAACGGCAAGGCCGCGGCCAGTCCTGAAGGGGTGTGGGGCTTCAAGGATGCCGAGATTGCGGAGCTTCGGGCACGGATCCAGCGCAGCAGCAAGCTCACTCCCAAGGACCTGGTGGCGTGGGATTGTCTGATCTGCTTCGGACTGAGGCCAGCGGAGCTCCAGGGGCTGACGCTGGTCCAGGAGGAGGGGATGCTCCTGGCTCGGGTCACCCGCTCGAAGCGCAGCAGCAGGGGCTCCAGCGGCGCCCGGATCGTACCTGCCGTGCCACCAGAGGGATGGCCCGGGGATTGCTTCGGGCTCCTGGATCGGTGGAAGCGCCATGGCCTGCCGCCGGGGATGGTGACCGCCAGGAGCCCTGGCCAGGTTCTGACCCAGCAGCTCCGGCGACTGCGGGACCAGGAGAAGGTGTCCTGTGACCTGCGGGAGGTGCTCTCTGCCTATGGGTGCCGGCATGCCTTCGCCCTGCGCCTGGCTCAGAAGGTGGGGCTCCACCCGCGCGAGGCAGCGGAGCTGATGGGGCACAGCCCACAGGTTCACTTGCAGACGTATGGCCGCCGGATTGATGGGCCAGCCCTGATGGCGAAGGTCCGCCGGCTCGTAGCGGCAAAAGACTGAATCAGGATCGATCGGTCACAAAAGTTATCCTTCGAGATCGGGTGAAACCGGGTGAAGACCCCTAGGATTAACCAGATCAGACCCGGAATCACCTCAACCGCCTAACCAAACCGAAACGCTGAACTATCGCCGCCTTCGCATCCTTTGGGCTGTGCTGGGCTAATGGGGGTGACAAGGGAATAAGCCAGGGAGCGTGAGTGTTAGGAGCCCCTGGATCTGAAATCCTTTAAGGAAATGGCTGATTTCACTATGACCACCCGTGAGGTGGCGGATCGTTTGCGCACGTCTGATTCCACCCTCCGGCGCCTTCGCCGCGAAGGAGTGCTGAAGCCTGGCACGCATTTCAGAGCACAAGGGACAGGCACTGTGAAGCCCGTGCTGCTCTGGGATGCCGCGGCCGTGGATGCCGCCCTGGCACAGCGGAGCCGCCGGGCACTCCGATAAAAAGCCGCTGCATTTCTGCAACGGCTCAAGATCAAACGCTCAAACCATCATGCCAAAGACAAAGACAGCGCCTCCACCAGGGGGAGGGGATGCCGGCCGCGGCTTCCTTGACGGCGCAGAAGATGATCCAGTCCTCCGCGAGGTTGCCGAGGAGGCCAATCATGCTCAGGCACGCCGGAGAGCTGAGCTCACCGGATCTGCCGCCCTCCGGGAGCTCCGGCGCATTGCTGAAGCACTGCTGGACCAGCCGCGGAAGGAGCGGCTCCCACTGCTGAGAGAGGCCGCCGGGAACCTGTCTACGCGCGTCAAGGATCCAGAGCTCCGCACCATGCTCAGTGAGGTGTGGCTCGCAAGCCGCGGCCGTTGTGGTCCTCTGCGGCCTGGCGACCGGCTGGATCTGAGCCCGCAGCAGTGGCTCCTCCCCGGCCTCCTGCTGGCCCGCGGAAGCCATCTCCTGATCGCTCAGCCGAAGGCGGGCAAGAGCTCCTGGCTCCTCGGCCTGATCGCGGCCTGGAGCAAGGGTGAGCCCTTCCTGGGGAGGTGCTTCACGAAGCCATGCCCTGAGGTGCTCCTCGCGTGGCCGGACCAGGGCGAGGGGGATGTGGCACGGATGCTCGCCGCGGCCGGTCTCCTCGCTGCCGATGGTGGGCTGAGGTCTCCGATCGTTGCGCTGTGGCACGCCGGCCGCCCGCTGCACCTCGATGAAGAAGGGATTGCCGCCCTCGGAGAGGAGGCCGCTCGCCGGCCTGGATGTCTGGTGGTGGTCGATAGCTATGCGGCGGGAACCCGGATGCTCGGCCTGGAAGAAGCGGATGCCGCCTTCGCTGGACCCTGCCAGGCGCTTATTGAGGAGCTGGAGCCAGCCGGAGCCACCATCGTGGTGGTCCACCACGCCGGGAAGGGCCGCCCCGGTGAGGGGCCTGCCTCACTCTCCAGGGGGACCACCGCCCTGCCTGCCGTGCCATCGATGCTGCTGGCGCTGGCGAAGGTGAACCCTGCCGACCGGGAGGATCGCCGTTTGCTGCTCCAGGTAGAAGGCCGCGGCGGGCCGCCGGAGACGTTGGCGATCGTGCGCGAGGAGGCTCGCTGGATGGTCTGTGGCTCCGGGGAGGAGATCGCAGCAGAGCAGCGCCGCGAGGTGGCGAGGGAGAAGCTCACCATGCGCCAGGAAGCCGCCCTGGAGCTTGTGGAGCGCCGATGGTCCGATGGCCAGGGCGAGACCACCGTGGCGGATGTGGTGGCGGATCCCGATTGCGAGATCACCGGCAACCATGCCGCCCGGTTGGGCCTGAAGGCGCTTCAGGCACTCGCCCGTAAGGGGCTGATCCAGCTTCGGAGAGTTGGCACCGGGATCAGCGCCCGCCCATGGTCCGCCGATGGTCCGGAGGGTCTGCCCTCTACAGCGGGTCCGATCGGTCTGGCTGGTCCGCAGATCAGCCACCGTGACGGAAGCTCGGACCAGGGGGACCAGGAGGACCAGCCGGACGAGGGGGACCAACCGGACCTGTTCACCTACGGGGAGGTGGCGTGATGGCTCCTCTGGATTTCCCCCCTCGCCGCGAGGCCGGCATTGGAGACCTTCTGGGCTCCTCGAAGGCGGGATGGAGTGAGGTTGACGGTCAAAGGGTGAGAAGAACCCTGGATCCGGTCTGGCTGGTCCTCCACTTCCGCCGGATCGGTGCCGAATACAACCGCTTGAGCAGCGGGCTCAGCGTCAACCGCGGGACGCTGCTGCCGGTGCTCTGGCTGGCTCTGCGGGAACGCGGATGGCTGATCAGTCGCCAGGCTGCTGAGGATGCCTGGGATCTGGCGAGCCTCACGCCACTGCGCTCTGGTGGGGGGGATGGTGATGATCCGTTCTGATCGGGCCTTCGCGACGGCTCTCGCTCTGTTCGCCCTGGCGGCTGGCAACGCCGTGCTCCTCGCCCTCCTCCCTCCCGCGCCGCCCGTTGTGCGAGCCGATCTTCACCACCATGGTGGCCGCCGTGACTGAAGCGCCTGTGAGCCTTCGCCAGGCCGCGAAGGCCATTGGTGTGGCGCCCTCCACCCTGAGCCCACTGCTGCGCTCGGAGCCCACGCTCCAGGCCGCTGTGGTGGGCCGCGGCGCCCGCCGCGCCATGCTCATCTCTCTGCCGGTGCTCCAGGAGGCATGGTCCAGGCTTCAGGCCGAAGCTGGTCCGGAGCCCGGTAGCGATCGCGCTCGATACCAGGCACAGCGGATCCGCCATCTGTGGTGGCAGGTCCAGGGGGAGAAGGCAAAGCTCCTCCAGGCGGAAGCCCTCCTGGTGGATCGCGTGGGCCTCGATACCCGCCGGCCGGCGCTCCACCGCGCCGTCTCCTCTGCTGCGCTGGCATGGGTGGCGGAAGCCGCCCTCCAGGTTCCCGGCATGGCACCGCCGGAAGCACGCCTTCGGCTTCAGGAGCTCGCCCATGCCGCCATCAGCGCCGTGGTGGTGCGGGCCTCCTCCCCATCGCAGGAGCCGCCAGAGGAGCCCCCATCGATCGCATTTCCTGCTGTTGAGCCACCTTCGCTGTGGGGGCTCCGCTCCGAGCTGGAGCGACTGAGGGGTGATCAGCGGCGCCTGGATCTCCTGGTCCAGCGCCAGGAGGTGGTGGAGGCCGCCGCCGCCGGAGCGCAGCTATTCGAAGAAGGTCGCCGGCTGCGGGATGCCTGGTTCGCCGCTGCGGATCGGTTGTCGATCGTCGCCCGCCGTTTGACCACCGCGGAAACCTTCAGGGCCGCGGCGATCCAGGAGCTCACTGCTGCGGGCGTGGTCGGGAGTGTCCACTGTCCGGAGCGCACAGATTCCTGAAGCAAGGAGAAGCTCGCGGCACGGATGCGCGTGTGAAGGTGGCCAGGGGGGACCCGTTGACGTACCGGGGGAGGGGCTACTGGGAGGTGCTTAGGACTTCCGCTATGCGCTCTCGTGAGCTCTTGATCTGCTCAAGATCAGAGGCCCGGCCAACATCATCAAACCCATCAGTGCTTGCATAGAGATAAGCCAGTGCATTGAGCGAGGCCAGCCCCTGGCCCTTTTCCCACATCGTGAGGTTGACTTTCCGCTCTGCTTCTTCATCAACCTTATTTGGCCAGTTGTTATACGGGCCTGCGATTGCGAACTTGTATTCCCTGAACTCCTGTGTCTTCCTGATCTGGTCCAGTTCCGCCAGCTTGGCTTTCAGGAACTTCTGGCCGGGCGTCATCTGAGCTGGGCTGAGCTCGGATTGCTTCGGCTCCTGTGGAGGCTCAGGAGGAGTTGAGCATCCCACAAGGGCAGACGCAGCGAGGAAGGCCGCCGCGAGGGGCTGGACCAGCTTCTTCACGAATGGGAGAGGGCCGCTGGAGCCAATGCTCCTGCCACAGCAGCAGATGGCCAGCGCAAGGCAACGGAGCGTAACATGGGCGATTTCACCCCAGATTCACCCGTCTCTCTGTTGTCTCTCCGAGAAGCCTTGTGAGAGAGGGGATTTGAGGGCTGAGCCTCCGCCTTACAAGCAGGATGTCGCTGGTTCGAAACCGGCACCGGGCATGGGGGGCTGCATCGACCTCACTCCCTGACCGTGGCTCCTGGGCGATCCGCTGCCACCTGTCGATGTCCAGGAGACGCTCGTTGCCGAGATCGAAACACAACTCTCCCGCCTAGATGAAACCATCACCACCCTGAAGGGCATCCAGGCCAAACTCAAGCAGGCCCGCGCCAGCATCCTGAAGGCGGCATTGGAGAGGAAATGGGATGCAATCTCTTTACAGTCTCTTCTTCGCGAGCCGATGCGATATGGCCAATCAGCGAAGACATCACTTGCTGGGTATGGAGTGCGAATGGCCACACTCACAGCCGCGACGCCTCAAAGGTTTGCCGAGGAAAACATCAAGCTTTCTACCTTGAGTGCGGAAGAAGTGGATGGCCCCTGGATGAAGCCTGGCGATCTCTTCGCTCAAAGATCGAACACTCCTGAGCTAATAGGATCAAGCGTGTTATATGCAGGCCCAGAGGATTGGGCCATCTTCCCGGATCTCTTGATTCGCCTTCGCTGTTCCGATGCGATCCTCCCAAAGTGGATGCTCTTCAACCTGCAGGCACCAGAGATTCGAAATTCCTTCAAGCAACAAGCTCAAGGTAGCGCAGGCTCAATGCTAAAAATAAGCCAAGGGGGGGCGTTGCCAATGCAACGATTCAATTGCCTGTTTTCCAGCAAACTCTAATCATCGCCGAAGTCGAGAGACGCTTCTCCGTCCTCGATCAAGTCGAATCCACCGTCACAGCCAGCCTCGCCCGCTGCGGCATGTTGCGGCAGGCAATCCTGAAACGGGCCTTTGAAGGTCGGCTCGTTCCAGCTTCATGAAGGATTAACTCGGCTGGGTCGCGGGCGCCTTGCACTGTCAGAGCGGCCCTGAGGTGGTCTGGCTTTTCTGGACAGCCCCCATCGTTAACCTCTGAGGCGGGGCACCGCCCCTGAAAGGGGCTCCCACCGATGAGCAAGCGCCGCACCCACAGTCCCGAGTTCAAGGCCAGGGTCGCCATGGAGGCGATCA
>CAIZQU010000163.1 GCA_903935205.1 uncultured cyanobacterium
TCCGCCAACCTGCGAATCCGCCTGAGCGGATGACTCGCCGGGATCCGCTCCTCGATCGAGACGTAGGAGAACAAGGAGCCGCTGCGCTCCTGTTGGCCTCGCATCAACGATTGGGCAGCCGACCCATTCTCGCAGAGGTGACCGGGTTTTTCAGCGAACTCCTAGGTTGCGGCCCCCCGGTGCTCCAGCGATGGCCGCAGCCCTGATCCCGGCGCGGGAGGGCGATCCCTCCCCCCATCTGTTGCGCCTGCCCCCCCAGGCCGGTGCGGCCAGCGCTCTGGAGGAGGTGCGGTTCGGGCTGGGCAGCACCGCTCTGCGGGGCTCCCTGCAGCTGGACTGCGGCGATTGGGCCCTCGATTGCCGAGAGCTGCGCCAGCTGAGCGAGATGCTCGGGGGGCGGGGGCTGGCGCTGCGGTCCGTGACCGCCACCTGCCCGACCACGCTGGTGGCGGCCTCTGCCCTGGGCCTGCAGAACCTCTGGGCCGAGCAGCCGCTGGTCGGAACGGCGGAGACCTGGCCAACCCCGGAGGGACTCGCCGGGGCAGCGGTTCCGGGGCTGGCCAGGGAACCGCTGCTGATCCATCAGGGGACCCTTCGCTCCGGGGATCACCTGCAGGCAGAGGGAACGGTCCTGGTCCTCGGAGATGTGAACCCCGGAGCCCGGGTCAGCGCCGGCGGCCATGTGCTGGTCTGGGGACGGTTGCGCGGTGTGGCCCACGCCGGTCGGCGGGGTGACCGTGGCGCCCGCATCGTGGCCCTGCAGCTGAGGCCCCTGCAGCTCCGCATCGCCGATCTGGTGGCCCGGGGACCAGAAGATCCGCCCCCCGCCGGCTTGGCGGAGGAGGCCCTGCTGGAGGGGGACGAAATCCGGATCGAGCCCGCCAGGGCCACCTGGCCCCTGGACTGAGGCGCCCCCCAGGGGCGGCTCCGGCCTGGGTTCGTTCGGGGCTCAAACCCGGCGCTGGACCACGGGGGCCCATTCCGGTTGGGCAAATCCTCACAGCCAGGGCTGGAACATTTCAGGGATGAGACGCCCTGGGCCACTGGCCTTAACCTGCTGCGACCCGCTCGCCGCCGTGACGAACGCCACTGCCCGCATCATCCTGATCTGCTCCGGCAAGGGTGGCGTCGGCAAGACGACGCTCACCGCCAACCTCGGCATTGCCCTGGCCCAACTGGGGCAGCGCACCGTGGTGCTCGACGCCGACTTCGGACTGCGCAATCTCGATCTGCTGCTGGGTCTGGAAAACCGGATCATCTACACCGCCCAGGAGCTGCTCGCCGGCAGCTGCCGCCTGGAACAGGCGCTTGTGAAACACAAGCAGCAGCCCAATCTTGCCCTGATGCCGGCGGGCAATCCGCGCATGTTGGAGTGGCTGACGCCGGAGGACATGCGCACCGTGGCGAATCTGGTGGCCGAGCGTGCGGACTACGTGCTGATCGACTGCCCGGCCGGTGTGGAGCAGGGTTTCAAGAATGCCGCTGCCGCCTGCCATGAGGCGATCGTGATCACCACCCCGGAGATGTCGGCGGTGCGGGATGCCGACCGGGTGATCGGCCTGCTCAACAGCCAGGGCATCCAACCGATTCAATTGGTGCTCAATCGGGTTCGCCCCCGCATGGTGGCCAACCAGGAGATGATGTCCGTCGCTGACGTGACCGACCTGCTGGCCCTGCCGCTGCTTGGGCTTGTGGTGGAGGACGAGCAGGTGATCGTGTCGACCAACCGCGGTGAACCGCTCACCCTCAACGGCAACGGCTCGCCGGCCGCCCGTGCGTATCACAACGTGGCGCGCCGGCTCCGGGGAGAGCAGGTTCCCCTGCACGACCCCACCCGGGAACGTCGGGGTCTGCGCGCCAGGCTGCTCAACAAACTCGGCATGGCGGGGAACTGAGCCATGGCCCTGTTCGAATTCCTGCAGCGCCTCCTGGGGCGCCAGAAACCCAGTGGCACCCTCGCCAAGGAGAGGCTGCAGCTGGTGCTCGCCCACGACCGCAGCGACCTGAACCCGGAATTGCTGGAGCAAATGCGCCGGGAGATCCTGGAGGTGGTGCAGAAATATGTCGAGATCGATCTGGAGGAAGGGGATGTGAGCCTCGAAACCGAGGACCGGGTCACCGCTCTGGTCGCCAACCTGCCCATCAAGCGAGCGCGGCCCGCAGCCCTGACCGCCCCCAGCGACTGAACCGGGATGGGGCGCAGGAGCAGATCCCCCCCGCCCTGTCCGCCCCTGGGAATGCTGGTCTGCAAGCCCGCTGCCCCGCCTCCATGGCCCTCTGTTCCGACCCGCTCGTGAGCCCCGCCGAAGGGAGGGTGCTGGCGGCCCTGAGCAGCGGAGCCAGCAACCGGGAGGTGGCCAGCGCCCTCTTTATCAGCGTGCGCACGGTGGAGAGCCACATCTCCAACCTGCTGGCGAAGACCGGATGCCGCAGTCGCACCCAGCTGGTGCTCTGGGCCCTGTCGCGGCCCTAAGCTCGCCCTGGTCAAGGGTTGCCACCCCGCCGGCTTAGCTCAGTGGTAGAGCAGCGCTTTTGTAAAGCGAAGGCCATCGGTTCAAATCCGTTAGCCGGCTTGCCCTCCGACCCCCTGCCCCCCCGCCGCCAGCTCCTGCTGTTCCCCCTCCAGGGGGTCATGGCCGCCAGCCTTTGCGGGCTTCAGACAGCGATCGGGATCGGGGCAGCGGTGGGTTCCAAAGGTTGAAGGTGGTTAGTCGGCAACGCCGCCTTCCCCATCCCGAGCCAATGGCCCAGGGATCAGGGGCAGGCGGGCCCCATCCAGGCGGGTCAGGTCCAGGCGGGTGCCGCGAAGCAGGGCATGGCGCAGATCGCAGCCACGCAGGTCGGCGCCGCTGAGATCGGCACCGGAAAGATCGCTGCCATAGAGGCGGCAGGTGCGGAGATCGGCCTGGCGCAACATGGCGCCATCGAAGCGGGCGAAACTGAGATCGGCGCCCTGAAAATCCGCCCTGCCCAGATCGGTGAGCTGATCGAGCCCCGATCGAAAGTCGGCCTCCACCAGGCTGGCGCCACGCCAGAGGCTCTCAGCCGCCAGCACCCCCTGCAGACAGGCCCGGTGGAGCTGGGCGTCGCTGAAATCGGCGGCCTGGAGGCGGCAACCGGAAAGATCCGCCTCCTGCCAGCCGGAGCCACGGGCCCGCAGGCCGGAGAGGTCGGCGCCCCAGATCAGGGCCCGTTGAAAGCCGCATCCGCCGACATCGGCGCCGCGCAGGCGGGCATGACCGAAGCGGGCCTCCGCAAAGCTGCCGTGCCGGAGGTCGCAGCCGCTCAGATCGAGATCGACACCATCGCAACCATCCAGAGCCAGACCCGGGAAATGGCGGCGTCCACTGGCAAGGGCGACGCGCAGGGCCTCCAGGAAGGGAGGATCGGGCTCCTGGCCCAGCCCTCGCTCTGGGGGTGTGCTGCCGTGGTCGGATTCAGCCATGGGGCGGTGCTGGGCGCCGTGGCAAGCCTGGCGCGCTGGTGGAATCAGAGGCTGGCGGCCAGGGCATCGAGCTGCTGGCGCCTGGCCGCCAGCAACAGGGCCTCCGCCTGGGAGAGGAGTGTGAACACAGCGGGATCGATCACGTCGTAGAAGACCAGGGATCCCTCGGGCCGGCGCCGCACCACCCCGGCGATCGTGAGCAGCTTCAGGTGCTTGGAGACCAGGGCCTGACTCAGACCTGTGCACTCGACCACGGCGGTGACGTTGCGCGGACCTTCCCGCAGGGCGGTCAGCACCGCCAGGCGGTTGGGCTCGGAGAAGACCTTGAAGTACTCGGCGAGATGGTCCATGGCACGGGGCGGGGCGATCAGGGAGACGCTTGGAGGGGCGCCGGCTGACAGGGGCTGACGGGGGCTGACGGGGGCTGGTGGGCAGGGCCGACGGGAGCTTGGGGCGGGACTTGAGAGGCAGCGATGGCTGCTGGGGCGGGCAAGGCCTGGCTGGCGGGCCAGGGCGGGAATCGGTGGGGTGGCGGGTGGCGGGTGGCTGAAGTGGGAGAAGGGGAGCGGCGAGGGCTGGGCGTGGGGCTGACCTGCGCGGTGATGGCCCGCAGGGGCGCCACGGGCCCGGTTGGCTCCCAGCTGGCCAAGGGCGGAGCTGGGGCCGCCTGGATCCGCAGCAGAGCGGAACCTGATTCATCACCACGATAAGCCTGCTTCAGCGAAGCAAGGAATCAGATGGATGCCATGATGCGAAATCACGTTAGCGTGATACAGCGCTGCGATGGGGTCCCGGGGTCCCGGGGTCCCGGCGTTGAGGCCGGGCGAGGCCGGGAGCCAGGCCAGCGCGCCAGGAACCGCAACGAGGGGCCCGCACCCCGCACCCCCCATTTCCGTCGCCGCATTCCGGCCAGACCACCGCCCCCCTTCCAGCCAACGGAACCATGAACGCCGCTGCTCCCCACCTGCGCGAGGACCTGCTGACGCCTCGCTTCTACACCACCGACCTGGCCACGGCCGCAGGCACCGATGTGGAAGGGCAGCGCTCTGGTTTCGAGGCGCTCCTGAACGAAATGGAACAGGACGACAACCGCAGCCACTTCGATCGCCACGCCAGCCTGAGGCTCCGGGCGAACCTCAACCCGGAGCAGAAGCAGGTCTAAGCAAGCGATCTGCTGCGCTCCTGCATGTCGGAGTTCTCGGGCTTCCTGCTGTTCAAGCAGCTCTCGCGCCAACTGTTCCAGGCGGGCCGCAGCGATCTGGGACCTCTCTTCAACCTGATGGCCCGCGACGAAGCCCGCCATGCCGGCTTCCTCAACCGCGCCTTCGTGGCCGAGGGCATCGCCATCGACCTGGCCACTCTGGGCAGGAGGCGGCAGCCGCCATGGCTTCCGCTGAGCTGGGTGCTGTATTCAGTGTATAAATCCCAGAAGATTGGCTCCTGGCGCCACATCATCATCGACCGCCACCTGAGGGCCAATCCCGCCAATCTCTTCGCACCGCTGTTCTCCTTTTTTGAGCCTTGGTGCCAGGACGAAAATCGGCATGGCGATAGCTTCAACCTGCTGATCCGTTGCTGGCCAGGCCTCAACAGCCGCCTTGTCGGGCGACTGCAGAACCGCTTCTTTCTCTGGAGGGTGCCTCGAAACGTTTTATTCCCGCTGGTTATTCCCGCTGGTGGCGCTCAATGGGGCTCATGACCTGGCCGGAGCGATGCAGGCCCACGGGGCAGGGAAGGCGCGATTCTTCGAGGTGCCCTGGAGCGTGTTCCTGACCCACCACCTCACGGTGGCTGAACGGGGCGACTTCTACCGACTGCTCGGCATCGATCCCACCACGTTTGATGCTGAGTGATGCCGAGCTGATCCGCCAGACCAATCGCACCGGCCGGCGGGCCTTTCCGGTGGTGTTTGCCCTGGAGGATTCGCGCTTCCTTGCCCTGCGCGACCAGCTGGTGGCCACCTTCCAGCGCCTCCGCCACAGCACCGCGATGGCCACCACGATCGCCAACATCAACCCTGTGGGACTGCTGCTTGGGGTTGCCGCAACTCAACAACGACCACCCCGTGCCCCACTGCACCAGCGATCCCACGGCAGCAGCCTTCACGGCCGGCGGGGGGAGCGGGAGCTGATGGCCCAGCGGGCGGTGCTGGAGCCGAGAGCAATGGTCCGCTCGCTGATGTGCGACTTCCAGGTGGAGCTGGATCCCGAGCGCTTCTCACCCGAGCGCTTCCCAACGGAATGGCAGAGGCTGGGCGAACTGGCCCGCGATGGGCTGGTGGAACGGGTGAGAGGCCCAAAGGTCCCCCTGCTGCGGGTGACGCCCATGGGGCGCTGGCTGGTGCGCACCATCGCCGCGGTGTTCGACCCCGACCATCGCCGCCAGGCCACGGGCTCACGGCTGGTCTGAGACCTCCACTGCAGCGATCCATCTGGAGCCGCGCCATCCCCGGTAGGCTCCGGCCACGACCGCACGTGGGAACGCAGGGATGCCTCCGGAAGCCGGTCCGAGCGGTCCTTCGCCAGGCCTGGCGGTCCCGGGATCGGCGGGAACGGGCCGAAGCGGCGAAAGCCCCGCAACGGGTTCGCCGATGAAGGCCGATCGGGCACCCGCCGACCAGCCACCTGATCGGCGCCGACCGGGGCGCGGTAGCGATCCAGCGGCAGTCAGCGGCCGCCCTGCCCCCACCAGCGCCTCGCCGGGATCCGGCGGCAACGACCTCGGCGCTGCCGTGGCCGGCGGCCCAGGCTCCGGCGAAGCGCCGCGCCCCTGGTCGGTGATCCCGCGGGCCTGGCGGCCCCTGCTGCTGCTCGCACCGATCGCGGCGGGCCTGGTGCTGCGCGGCCTGCACAACAACGCCCCACCCCCCAGCCGCCGACCGGTCCCGCTGGTCGCGACCGCCGCGGTGGCGCTGGGATCGATGGAGGTGCGCCATCCGGTCAACGCCGAAATCCGGCCGCTGGTGTCGGTGGAGGTGCGACCCGAGGTGAGCGGCACCATCCAGCGCATCGATTTCCAGGAGGGCACGGTGGTCAGACGGGGCGATCCCCTGGCCCTGATCAATCCCACCCCCTATCAGGTGGCTCTCGACCAGGCCCGGGCCCAAACCAGCCGGGCCCGGGCCCGCTTGGAGGAAGCCCAGGCCCAGCGTCGCCTGGCCGAAGCCCAGCTGCGGCTGGCCAGCGATCGGGCCCGCCGCTACGGCAGCCTCAGCCGTCAGGGAGCCCTCAGCCTCGATGAGGAGGCGAGCTACCGCACCCAGGAGCAGGTGGCCAGGGCCCAACTGGTGGCCGCCCGGGGCAGCGTGGCCAGCGCCGAAGCCGAACAGGCCGCCGCCCGCGCCGCCGAAGCCGCCGCCCGGATCGATCTCGATCACACCCTGTTGCGAGCGCCGATCAGCGGCCGCATCGGCCAGCAGCGGATCAGCCTGGGCAATCTGGTGCGCGAACAGGAGGACCGCCCCCTGGTGGTGATCAACCAGATCAGCCCCCTCGATGCGGTGTTCGCCGTTCCCCAGCGCTGGCAGGGCGAGGTGCAGGTGGGCCAGAGCCTGCGCTTCGAGGGCCGACCCGGACTGGGCGGCCGGATCGTGTCGCTCGACAACACCACCAACCCCTCCACCGGCACCGTGACCGCCAAGGCCCGGCTGATCGGCGACAGCGGCGGTCTGACGCCCGGGGAGAGCCTCAACGGCAGCCTGCTGGTGCGACGGCTGGAGGGGGTGCTGCTGCTGCCGGGCCGGGCTGTCCAGCCCGGCCAGCAGGGGCCGTTCGTCTACGCGGCGCGTGCTGGGCGAGCGGTGGTGGTGCCGGTGACGGTGCTCGCCAGTGATGGGGTGCGCAGCGCCGTCAGCGGTGATCTCCGCCCCGGAGAAGCGGTGGTGGTGGCGGGGCAATTCGCCCTGGTACCGGGGGGTCCCCTCCGTCAGGCCGGCGCCGACGGGCAAGCCGACACCGGTCGGGATCGGCGGCCGCGGCCATGAACCTCTCCGCCGCCGCAATCCGCCGGCCGGTCACCACCCTGCTGCTCAGCCTCGCCCTGGTGCTCGCGGGAGTGGTGGGCTACGGGCAGCTGGCGATCAGCGATCTGCCCAGCATCGATTTCCCCACCCTGCAGGTCAACGCCAGCCTGCCTGGCGCCGATCCAGAAACCATGGCCAGCGCCGTGGCCTTGCCGCTGGAACAGCAGTTCTCCAGCGTGCCCGGCCTGGCCACGGTCAGCTCGAGCAGCACCCAGTCGAGCACCCAGATCACCCTGCAATTCGACCTCAGCCGCGATATCGACGCCGCCGCCCAGGACGTGCAGACGGCGATCTCCCAGGCCCAGCGTCAGCTGCCCGCCGGGCTCCCATCGCCCCCCTCGATCCGCAAGGTCAATCCGGCCGAGCAACCGATCCTGACCCTGGCTCTCAGCTCCGCGGTGCTGCCCCTGGCGGAGGTGAACCGGGCGGCGGAACGGCAGGTTGCCCAGCGGCTCTCGATGCTTCCGGGGGTGGCCCAGGTGAGCGTGTTCGGCGCCCAGAAATACGCCGTTCGCGTGAAACTGCGCCCCCAGCAGCTGGCGGCGCGCCAGCTGGGCGTCAACGATGTGGTGGCCGCGGTGACCAACGCCAATACCACCATTCCGGCCGGCACCCTCTACACACCGGAACGCACCTATGCGATCCGCGACAAGGGTCGCCTGCTCGATGGTGCCGCCTTCGCCGATCTGGTGGTGGCCTACCGCAACGGCGCCCCGATCCGACTGGCCGATGTGGCGGAGGTGAGCGACAGCGTGGCCAATGAGCGGCTGGCCAGCCGCCTCAATGGCGTGCGCTCGATCGTGCTGGCGGTGCAGCGCCAGCCCGGTAGCAATGCGGTGGCGATCAATGAGCGGATCCTGGCCCTGCTGCCGGAGCTGCGGGAGCGGATTCCGGCGGCGATCGAGCTGAGGGTGCTGTTCGACCGCTCCGAAAGCATCCGCGCCGCCATCGACGACGTGCAGCAGTCGCTGCTGCAGAGCGTGGTGCTGGTGGTCGGCGTGGTGGTGCTGTTCCTGGGCTTCTCCAGCACCGCCCTGATCCCCGCCCTGGCGATCGCCGTGGCCCTGATCGGCAGCTTCGCGGCCATGGCCCTTCTGGGCTACTCCCTCGACAACCTCTCGCTGATGGCCCTCACCCTGAGCGTGGGCTTCGTCGTGGATGACGCCGTGGTGATGGTCGAAGCGATCGCCCGGCTGCAGGAGGAGGAGGGCCTGGATCGCCGCGCCGCGGCGCTGCGGGCCGGGGAGGAGATCGGTCCGACGATCGTGACGATGAACCTGGCCCTGATCGCCGTGTTCCTGCCGATCCTGCTGATGGGTGGCGTGCTGGGGCGGCTGTTCCGCCCCTTCGCGGTGACCCTGAGCGTGGCGATCCTGCTCTCGGCATTGGTGGGTCTGACCCTCAGCCCGATGCTCAGCGCCCGCTTTCAGGCGCCACCGCCGGGTCGCAACGGCGACGGCGGCGGCGGCCCGGGCGGACGTCTGATCGCTGCCTTCAACCGCCAGTTCGATCGGCTGGCCCGCTTCTATGCCAGAACCCTGGCCGCGGCCCTGCGCCAGCCGCGACCCACCCAGACCCTCTCGCTGGCCTTGGTGGCCCTGAGCGCCGTCTGCTTTCTGCTGATCCCCAAGGGCTTCATCCCCGATCTCGACAGCGGCCAGATCAGCGTGGCGACCCAGGCCAACGAGGGCGTGAGCTTCGCCGAGATGGCACGGTTGCATGAACGCCTGAGCCAGCGTCTGCGCCGCCACCCGGCGGTGGAGGCGGTGAACAGCACCATCGGCCAGGGCGGGCCGAACGCCTCCGCCAGCCAGGGCCGGCTGTTCATCAAGCTCAAACCCCGCCGCCAGCGGCGCCAGTCGGCCCAGCAGGTGGTGGCCGAGCTGCGGCGGACGGTCAACGGGGTGCCAGGCCTGCGGGGTTTCGCGCGGCTGCCGGCGGCGGTGAACATCGGCGCCACGAGCAGCCGGGCCCGCTATCAGTTTTCCGTGCAGTCGCCGGATCTGGATGCCCTGGTGCGGCTCGGCCCGATCCTCCAGGCACGCCTGCGCGACATCGCCGGACTGAGCGAACTCAACAACGATCTGCTGGCCTCCAGCCCCCAGCTCGATCTGCGCATCGATCGGGAGCGGGCGGCGTCCCTGGGGGTGTCGGTGGCGGATGTGCAATCGGCCCTGGCGGCCAGCTTCGGCGAGGCCCAGATCACCCAGATCCTTCGCGACGACGGCCAGTACCCGGTGCTGGGCGGCGTGGCGGCGGCCGATCAGCGCAGCCGCGCCGACCTCGACAAGCTGGCGATCCGCAGCCGTAGCGGCGCCCTGGTGCCGCTCTCGAGCCTCACCCAGGTGCGGGAGAGCGCTGGCCTGGTGACGGTGAACCACACCGACCAGCTGCCCTCCCTGACCTTCTCCTTCAACCTGGCCCCCGGGCAGTCGCTGGATCGGATCACCACCGAGATCCGCCGGCGGGCCGAGCCCCTGTTGCCCTCGGGCAGCGCCCTGGCCTTCCAGGGTGACGCGCGGGTGTTCGACCAATCCCTGGCAGGCCTGGGCTGGCTGTTGCTGCTCTCGGTGCTGGTGATCTACGTGGTGCTCGGGGTGCTCTACGAGGACCCGATCCATCCGCTCACCGTTCTCACCAGCCTTCCTCCAGCCGCCGTGGGAGGCCTGGCGATGCTGATCCTCTGCAATGCCGAGCTCAATATCTATGGCTTCATCGGCCTGATCCTGCTGATCGGACTGGTGAAGAAGAACGGCATCATCATGGTGGATGCCGCCATCCAGGCCCGCCGCGAGGGTGCGGATCCCAGCAGCGCGATCCAACGGGCCTGCGCCCAGCGGTTCCGACCGATCATGATGACCAGTGCCGGAGCCATTCTCGGCACCCTGCCCCTGGCCCTGGGATTCGGGGCCGGCGGCGATGTGCGCCAGTCCCTGGGGCTGGTGGTGCTCGGGGGCCTGCTGGTCTCCCAGCTGGTGACTCTCTACGCCACGCCGGTGTTCTTCGTGGCGGCGGAGCGGCTGGCGGAGCGGCTTGGGCTGCGGCCGAATCCGGCCGCAGCGGCCGGGGGCTGACCCCAGCCCAGGGCTGGGGCCGGCAGGATGACCCCGCCACCGCGAGGGTGCCCCCCGTGCCCTGGACCACCGACTCCATCCCTGACCAGAGCGGCCGGCTGGTCCTGGTGACCGGGGCCAACAGCGGCCTGGGTCTGCAGACCTGCCGGGCCCTGATCAGCCGAGGCGCCACCGTGCTGATGGGCTGCCGCTCTCTCCAGCGGGGCGAGACCGCCCGAGAGGAGTTGCAGCCGGATCTACGGGGCGGCGACCTCGATCTGCTGGAACTCGACCTCTCAGACCTGAAGCAGGTGGGCAGGGCGGCCCGCACCGTGACCGAGCGCTACGGGCGGTTGGATCTGCTGATCAACAACGCCGGCGTGATGGCGCCGCCCCGCACCCTCAGCCGCGACGGCTATGAGCTGCAGTTCGCGACCAATCACCTGGGACACTTCGCCCTCACCCTGGCCCTGCTCCCCCTGCTGGAGCAAAGCCCTGGCGCCAGGGTGGTGCATGTCAGCTCCGGCGCCCAGTACTTCGGCCGCATCGCCTTCGACGACCTCCAGGGCGAACGCCGCTACGACCGCTGGAGCGCCTACAGCCAGAGCAAGCTGGCCAATGTGATGACGGCGGTGGAGCTGCAGCGGCGTCTGCAGGACAGGGGCAGCGGCGTGCTGTCGCTGGCGGCCCACCCCGGGCTGGCCCGCACCAACCTGCAACCCAGCTCCGTGGCCCTCAATGGATCCAGGCTCGAAGCCCTGGCCTACCGACTGATGACCCCCTTGTTTCAGAGCGCCGCCATGGGGGCCCTGCCCCAGCTGTTCGCGGCCACGGCCGAGGAAGCCGAGCCCGCGGGCCACTACGGCCCCGACCGGCTGGGCGGCCTCAAGGGCCATCCCAAACCGGTGCCCATGGCGGCGGCGGCCCAGGACGCGGACCAGCGACGGCGGCTCTGGGGCGTGAGCGAGGAGCTGGTGGGAGCGTCTCTCTGAGGCGCACCAGGCAGGCTGCGCGCAGGGCTGGACCGGCAGCAACCTGCGGGGGGTTTGCAACAGGTTGCGACCTCTGCCGCGATCGGTGCAGCAGTGCTAGATCAGCGCTGTCATTCCACCAAACTGGCCATGACCTGGTTGACCTTCGCCTCCACCACCGCCCCCCAGGGGATTTCGGTGGTTCTGCCTGCCCTTGCCGGCGCTGGGCTGTTGTTCTTCCTCTCCCAGCTGTTCGTGCCCAAGAGCGGCTCCTGAGTTCGGCGCTCCGGGAGGCGATACCGCCCCGGCAGGCGGCCCCCACGCCAGCGGATGCCGCTGGCGTGGGGCCATTCGATGCCGCCAGCCCGGCGACCCACACCACGGCCATCAGCAGGGCGTGCGTCTAATTTGCGTCTGATCGAGGCGATCCGTGCGCGGGCGTTCCTACGGCATTGTTCTCGCCGGTGTCCTGCTCTCGGCTCTGCCCTGGCTGGTGACCAGCCAGGTGATCCAGCGGCATCAGAGCCTGGAGCAGGCTCGACGTGGCGAGCGGGTTCGCAGCCATCTATGCCTTGCCCTGAGCGCTGCCGCCCATGCCCTGGCGGGGCCCAGGTCGGCCGATGGCGCCAGCGGCATGGCCTCCCTCGTCCCGCTCCTATCGGCGCTGCAGCTGAGCCCACCGGCGCTGCAGCTGGGCCAACAGTCTGCCGGCACCATCGCCGGCAACCCCAGCCCAGTCTCGGGCGTCAGCGCCAGCGTGGCCATGGCCAGCGATCGCGTTCCGGGGTCCTCGTGTCCGAATCTTCCGGGGGAACGGAAGCTCCACCTGGCCCTGGACCCCGATCAGCCCCATGGGCTGGTGATCACCCGTCACGACGGAGCAGCTGGGCAGGCCGCCGCGGCGTTGCGCCTCAACACCGCCGAGCTGCTGCGGGGCGAGGGGTCTGTGGGGCTGCTGGAGCCGTCCTCCCCTCGAGCGGCGGGGGACCCCAGGGTGTTGCAACCGTTCCGTGTCGCCGGAGCCAACCTGCTCATCGCCCTTCCCGCCCAGGCGGACCAGGCGGACGTGGGCCAGATCCGCAGGCTGGCGGCCAGCCTGGCGGCCCTCGGTCTGCTGATCACCCTCTCCCTGGCCCTGCGCTCGGAGAGCGAAGGCCGCCGTCAGCGGGGCCGGCAGGAGAGCCTGCGGGTGGACCGCCAGAGCGGGCTGCTCTCAAGGCTGGCCCTTGAGCAGGACCTGGAGGTCGGTGGGCTGCTGCTGATGGTGCACCTGCGACTCCTGCAGCGACAGGGTCCCTTCCGCCGGGATGAGGAGATCCGCGCCGTGTTCGAGTCGGTGCGCCAGGCCCTGGGAGAAGCAGCGGCGGGGGTCGGCCCTTCTGCCCGGTTCTACCGGGCCTCGGAACACCGGCTGGCGATGCTGCTGCAGGCCCCGCCGGAGGACGATGGCGCCCTGCTCCAGCTGCTGGAGGGCGCCCTGCGCGCGACCCTGCAGGAGCAAAGCGGCACCAGCCTGCGGGCTGACGATCTGCTCGTCACCGGCCAGCGGCTGGGGGAGGGCATCACGGCGACGGCGGCGATCGATCTGCATGGCTATGGCGAGACCCTGGCGCTGGCCAGCGGCGGCAGCGTGCGCCTGATCGAAGCCGAGGACCGGCAGCGGGTGCAGGAGGAGGCGGCCGTGCGCGAACAGCTGCAGAACCTCGGCCCGGGGGACATCCGGCTCGAATTCCAGCCGATCCTTCTGCTGGCCAGCCCCGGCCGCTTCGGCCTGGAGGCGCTGCTGCGCTTCCAGCGACCGCTGTTGCGGGAGCAGAGCACCAGCCGCCTGATGCAGACGGCCCATGAGCTCGGCATCGCCCACCGCATCGACGGGCTGGTGCTGCGGCGGCTGCCCGACCTGCTCAGGGCCCTGAAGGAGCAGCCAACCCTCGATGCGCGAATCACCTACATCGCCCTGAACATCAGCGGCGATTCCTTTGCCACTCCCCAGCGGCTGGAACAGCTGATCAGCAGCCTGCAGGAGCTGGCGATCGATCCGGAGCGCTTCTGCCTGGAGTTCACCGAAACCCCCAGCAGCGACGCGTCGACCGACAGCATGGCCGTGACGATCGCCTCGGAGCGACTGACACGGGAGTTGAAACTACGGATCGCCATCGACGACTTCGGCTCGGGGCTCTCCAACTACAAGCGCATCTGCGATGCCTGGTACGACAGCATCAAACTGGACATCGCCCTGGTGGCTGGAATCGGCAACTCCTTCCGCATGCAGCGCTATGTGGGGTCCCTGATCGAGACAGTGCATTCCCTGGGCAAAACAGTTGTCTGCGAGGGGGTGGATGACCATGCCGATTTCACCGCCGCTGTGCGCCTCGGAGCCGATGCCATCCAGGGCTATCTGATCGCCAAGCCAATGGCCTGGGAGGCGATTGAGGGCTTTCTTGACCAGGCCGAATGGGCCTCGGCGGAGCGGATCACAACGATGGTGAGAAAAATCCATGAATCCGATCGGCTCGTGCTTCCCGAGCTGCATCAGAGCAGCCAGACAGCGGTACCACTGGAGCGTCAGATTCTGGACAAATGGTTTGAACTGCGCAGCTTTGAGGAATTTTTACTGCTGTTCGTCAATGAGCTCAAACGCTGGGGCCTCGATATTCTCCGCCTCTCCCTGGCCTTCCTGCCCGATCAGGACGATATCGACTGCAGCCAGTACATCTGGCTGCCGGCCCAGCCGAGCGAGGTCCGCAGCCTTCGGATGGACCGCGCCTTCCTGCAACAGGAGGAACACCTGAGCAGCGCCCTGCACCACATCGCCAACCATGCCCGCTTCTACCGCCAGCGCCTGGCATCACGGCGAGATGTGGAATTCAGCTTTCTCGAGCAGCTCAAGGATCAGGGCTGCAACGATTATCTCGGCCTGCGGCTCGATTCACGTGGCATCTCGATTCCAGTGCTGACCATCGCCCTGCGGGGCGAAAGCAGTTTCAGTGATGAGCAAATCCAGCGGATCGTCTCGATGAGCAGCCTGCTGAGCCTGCTCTTCTACACATTTGAGAGCGAACGAGCCAAGCGGCTGGCCCTGCTAGATCCTCTCACCAATCTACCCAACCGGCGCAGCTTCGATTCCTTCCTCAACGCCAACATTTCCGCCTCACACATTAACAACACCAGCCTCGCCCTGGCCCTGATCGACATCGACCGCTTCAAGCATGTCAATGACAGTCTCGGCCATGCCTATGGCGACGCCTGCCTGCGGGAGGTGGCGGCCATCCTGCGGGCGGATCTGCGCCCCAATCGCGACTTCGTGGCCAGGCTCGGCGGCGAGGAATTTGCGCTGATCCTGCCCGATACCAACGCCGAGCAGGCCCGCCAACTCTGCGAACTGCTGCGCGAGGCCGTCACCCGCGCCCGGGTGCCGAGCAGCGATAACCGGGCGGCGATGCCGATCTCGGTCAGCCTGGGCATCGCGATCTGGGAACCCGTCAATGGGCTGGAGAGTGATGCGGACCGGCTGCTGCAAGTGGCCGACGACTGCCTTTATGAGGCCAAGCGCCTGGGCCGCAATCGGGTGATCAGCCGCCTGGTCGGATCGTGAGCGGCGACGCGGGCCGGGGGTGGTTCACCTGAGGACAGAACGGGACAGGACTGGACAGGACAGGACAGGACGGAACAAAACAGATCAGATCAGATCAGATCAGATCAGATCAGATCAGATCAGATCAGAAAGCAGTGGTGGCCGGGGCCTGCTCGATCAGCGGTGCGGCGGCGGATGCCGGCGGGATCACGGGCCGCCGCCCAGCAGGCGCCGGCGGGCCCGGTCGCTGATCTCCTCCCCGATCAGGGTGAGCAGGGCATAGACCACCACCAGGGCGAGCAGCTGATCCCAGGCGAAGCTGCTGAGGCTCTCCAGCAGCTGGCTGCCCAGACCGGTGGCCCCCACCAGACCCACCACCACCGTTTCCCGCAGCATCACATCAGCGCGGTAGGCGCCGTAGGCGAGGTAGGGGCGGGCCATGGCCGGAAAGCAGCCATAGAGGAGGGCCAGCCGCGGGCCCACCCCCGCGCAGGCCAGGGCCTGCTGCCGGGCTGGCCCCGCATCGGCCAGTCCCTCCGCCAGCAGCCGCCCGAGGATGCCGGCGTTGTGCAGGCCGAGGGCCAGGGCGGCGGTGATCACCCCGGGCTGGAGCACCAGCAGCAGCAGCAGGGCGGTCAGCGGCGGTGGCCAGAGCCGACCCAGGGCCCAGCCCAGACGGACCACGATGCCGGCCGGCCGCCAGGGGGCGGCCAGCAGCAGCTGCCATGGCGGCAGTCCCACCGCCACGGCCGCCGCCAGCAGGGTCAGGCTGAGGGTGCCGCCGATCAGGGCCGGCCAGGGGAGAGCGAGCAGGCCCGGGAGATCGAACGGGATGGACCAACCGCCGCCGCCAGCGGCAAGGCCAGGTCCGGCCAGCAGCGCCCGGGGATCGACCGCCAGGGCCCTGGCCACCAGGAGGCAGAGGGGGAGCAGGGCCAGCAAAGCCAGCACCATCTCACGCCCTCGCCTGCCGACGCGGCCTGCTGCCAGGCTGAGGCGCGGGGGCATCAGCCAGCGGCGGCGCAGGCGGCCCAGGCCGGATTCCAGCAGCAGCATCACCGCCAGCAGCAGCCAGAGGCCCGTCCAGAGCTCCTGAAACTCCAGCGATTGCAGGGTGAGGCGCAGGTCGGTGCCGAGGCCACCGAGGCCGAACACCCCCAGCAGGGTGGCGCTGCGCAGGGCGCATTCCAGGCGATAGCCGCCATAGCTGAGCAGGCCGGGCAACAGCGGCGGCCCCAGGGCGGTGAGCAGGGCGGCCGGGGCTGGGGCTCCGGCCAGGCGCAGGGCATCGAGGCGGTCGGTCGCCAGGCCGTCGAGCAGATCGGCCAGCACCCGGGCCACCAGGGCGCCGAAGGGGATGGCGATCGCCACCACCGCCACCACCGGCTGCAGCCCGACCAGCTGCAGCAGCACCAGCCCCCAGAGCAGCTCGTGGATGGCGCGGGGCAGGGCCAGCAGACGACGGATCAGCCCCGACGGCCACACCACCCCCACCAGGGTGCGCCAGACGACGCGGGAGCTGGCCAGACCGAGCAGCAGGCCGAGCAGCAGGCTGGCGGCCCAGCCCAGCAGCGCCATCCCCAGGGTGGTGGCCAGGCCGCTGAGGGCCGAGCGCAGCACCAGGGGATCGAGGGAGGGGGTGAGGGCGGCCACCAGGAAGCGACCGATCAGCTCGAGGCCTCCGCCATGGAGCAGCCGGGGCAGCACCAGGGCCAGGGGCAGCAGCACCAGGGCGGGCAGCAGCAGCAGCAGGGGGGGCGCCGGGGCCCAGCGACGGCGGGTCCTTGGGGTGGCTGGCGGGGGGAAGCGGACGGGAGCGCTGGGACGACCACCGTTCTGGGCGGCGCAGGCGGCGCCAGCAGCGGCAGCGGTGCCCGTGGCGGCCGTGTCAGGAGAGGAGGCCGAGCCCTCAGCGGTGGTGGGGTCCGCGGCGTCCATCAGGCCCGATCCGTCCGGGGGTGAGCTTCTCCGGCGGTCACGGATGCGGGGGCACCGGGCCCTGCTCCGGGGGCCGCGGCCATGGCGGAGCTGGGATGGTCGCCCTGGTAGAGGTCCTTCAAGATGGCGGCCCCCGCCGGGCCGTTCAGGGCGGCGGCGGGGGCATCGAACTGCAGCCGGCCCTGGCGCAATCCGATCACCCGGTCGAAGCCGGCCAGCAGGTCGGGGCGGTGCAGGCTGAGCAGCAGGGCCCGGGGGGGGGCGGCCTCCGCCAGCAGCAGCTGCAGCAGGGCGGAGGCCAGCCGGGGATCGAGGCTGGCCAGGGGTTCATCGGCGAGCAGCAGCAGCGGGGCCTGGCGCAGCAGGCGGGCGATCGCCAGCCGTTGCCGCTGGCCACCGGAGAGGGCCCCCACCGGTTGGCTGAGCAGCTCCGCGGAGAGCTCCACCCGCTGGAGAACCGCGGCGTTGGCACGGGTTTCGAGCGGAACGAGGAGATTGAGCAGGGCCCGGGGCCAACCCCAGGCCGCCAGCCGGCCGGCATTGAGGTTCTGCTGCACGGTCAGCTCCTCGATCAGGCGCAGGTCCTGCCAGAGGGTGCCGATGCGGGCCTGCTGGCGATTGCGGAGGCGCCGCGAGCGGGCGGGGTGCTCGCCGTGCCAGAGCACCGATCCCTGGCTGGGGGTCAACAGGCCATTGGCCACCGCCAGCAGGGTGCTCTTGCCGGCCCCGCTCGCCCCCAGCAAGGCCACCCGCTCGCCGGGGGCGATCAGCAGGTCCACCGCCTCCAGCCGCGGGGCACCGCGGCCAGCCACGGTCACGCGGCGCAGCTCCAGCAGAGGCGGGCCAGCCATCAACGAATCTTGCCGATTTGGCGACCCACCTGCTCAATGCGGGCGTAGTCCGCGGCATTGGCTGTGGTGAACTGCTGGGCGCCGAACAGGGCAAGGATCTGCTTCTGCTGGGGATCGCTCGGCCGCCAGCTGAGGATGGCCCGCTGCAGGCGGGTTGTGAAATCCTTGCCGAAACGCTGGTCGAGGTTGCCCTGGGCAATCCAGTGGTAATCGGGGTAGCCGGGGCTCCTCCAGATCGGAATCACCTTGGCGCGCTTGGCCTTGCCGTCGAGCAGGCTGGCGCGCCAGACCTGCTCATTGACCACACCGGCCTCGTAGGTGCTGCTGGAGACCAGGGCGATGGTGGTGTCGTGGCTGCCGCTGAAGCCGGGGGCGCCGCCGGCGAAATCGCTCAACTTGACCCCCGCCTGGGAGAGGAACCACTGGGGCATCAGCCGACCGGAGGTGGAGCTCTCCGACCCGAAGGTGAAGCGCCGACCCTTGAGGGCCACCAGACCCTTCTGGTTGGTGATCGGCTTGAGACCGCTGCGGGTGCTGGCGATGAAGATGCTGTGGAAGCTCACATCGATGTCCCGCTGGGCGATCACCCGGGCGCCGGGGCGCTGCAGGCGGGCCTGGACACCGGTGAGGCCACCGAACCAGGCCAGATCCAGGCTGCCGCTGCGGAAGGCGCCGACGGCAGCGGCGTAATCGACCACCGGCACATAGGTGACCTTGACGCCGAGCTGACGGCTGAGTTCCGATGCCACCAGGGGATAGAGACGGTTGAGCTTCTCCGGCCGCTGATCCGGGATGGCTCCGATCCGCAGCACCGGCTGCGGATCGGCCGGCTGGGCGCTGGCCGGGGCGACGGCCGCCAGCGGCGTGAACGCCGGCGCAACGAGCGGCGGCAGAGCCAAGGCCAGGGAGGCGGCGGCCACCAGGGCAGGGCGAGCTGGGAGGCGAAGCGACTGGGGAATCCTCATCACGACCAAGACTTATCCAACCGATCAGTTCATCACAGGATCCACCCTGGACCCCTCCGCCGGCCACCCGGTAGCCAGGCGCCCCCCGCCGGCGAAGCGGGACCTGGGGTCGTGGCTGCTGGTGGCGGGCTGCTGGTGGCGGGCTGCAGGCTGCGGGCCAGAGTCGAGGCGGCCGATCCTCTCGCCCCGCCCAAGCCCATGGATGCGAACCCCGCCACAGCCGAGGACCGTCTGAGTGCCGCCGGCCCGGCTGAGGACGCGGCCGGCCCGCCGATGGCTGACGGGTTGGGCGGCCAGCCCGGCCGGGATGGCCCGGTGGCGATCGGCCCCTTTCTGGCGGCTGCGGGGCCCCTGTTTGATGTGCGCAGCCCGGCGGAATATGCCCAGGGCCATATCCCCGGCGCCCTGTCTTTGCCGCTGTTCAGCGATGACGAACGGGCCGAGATCGGCACCCTTTACAAGCAGGAGGGACGACGGGCCGCCGTGCTGCGGGGCCTGGCGATGGTGGGTCCGCGCCTGGACTCCCTGGGGGCGGCCCTGGCCGCGGCAGCGGCAGACAACGCCGCGACAAGTGTTGCGACTGGTGCCGCTGCGGGTGGTTCAGACACGGCACCGCTACGGATCCACTGCTGGCGCGGAGGCATGCGTTCGGGGGCGGTGGCCTGGCTGGCAAGGCAGCTGGATCTGCCGGTGCTGCTGCTGGAGGGGGGCTACAAGAGCTACAGGCGTTGGGTGCTGGAGCTGTTTGAGCGACCCTGGCCGCTGCGGCTGCTGGGCGGGCGCACGGGCACCGGCAAGACCGAGCTGCTGCTGGCGTTGCGGGAGCGGGGGGTGGCGGTGGTGGACCTGGAGGGCCGCGCCAACCACCGCGGCAGCAGCTTCGGAGCCCTGGGTCTGCCGCCGCAGCCAAGCGTGGAGATGTTTGAAAATCTGCTCGCCGCCGACCTGGCGGCCCTGGCGGATGCGCCGGAGATCTGGCTGGAGGCGGAGAGCTCCCAGGTGGGTCGCTGCCGCATCCCGGTCGGCCTGTGGCGCCAGATGAAGGAGGCCGCGGCGCTGCAAGTGGAGCGGCCACTGGAGTGGCGGGTGGAGCAGCTGGTGGCGGTCTACGGCCGCCAGGACCCGAACGAGCTGGCGGAGGCGACCCGCCGGATTGCGCGGCGGCTCGGCCCCCAGCGCACCAGCGCCGCCCTTGAGGCGATCGAGGCGGCCGACTGGGCCAGCGCCTGCCGCCAGATGCTCGACTACTACGACCGCTGCTACGACCACGACCTCAGCAGCCATGCCGTGGAAACCGTGGCGATGGGCGAAAGGGGGCCGGATGAGGCAGCGGAGCGGCTGCTGGAGCTGCAGCTGGTGAAGAGGGCACGGGGCTGAGGGAATGCAGTGCCAGGGTTGAGCCGATTACCTGGAAGCTGATTACGGAAATCAGCGGTGTCGGTGCGGTCGTTCTCGGATAGAGGGATTCAATGCGGCCGGAAAGGTAACACGAGAAGAGCCTTTCTGCCGGGATGCCATACCCCTTAACAACCAAGTTGTGGATCTTACTGATTCCCCTCAAGCACTTTTTTTGCACGGAGGCCCGGATCAGGGTTCTGTATCAAGACGAACGGCCTTATACGGACCCGCATAAGACGCCAGAATCGTGCGGAGCTATTCTAAAATTCTTGACCACGACAGGATTCTGGACATGTTGCCAACTGAGTATCCCGAGCTTTATGCTGCCAGCACAGCCCGAGGAGGGTTCTTAGGCGGGTCTGCTTAAGAACAAAGTTAGGGCCCTAGTTTCTCAACAACCATGACGGAACGATTAGACTCACCAAGCGGTGCGCGAGCCGATTCTCCTCAACATAAAGGCAGCCCGCCGATAGCGAATCTGGTGCTTGACTATATTAAGGTTTTGGTCTGGCCATCTATCATTGTCGGGATCTTGATTGTCTACCAACCACCTCTTGGGCGGATGTTTCAAAGCCTTGCCGTCAAGCTTGAGGCGGCTGACTCTGTGAAGTTCGGTTCCTTCGAGCTGGAGGTTCTAAAAACTGCCCGGGATCTGGGAAGCCCAGAGTTAGCTACGCAGATAGGCGAACTGTCATTTACCGCCATTGAGGCCCTCGTCCGTACACCACGGTCTGGCTCAATGATCCTGCTAAGCACGAACGACCGAACATCACCTGTCGAATTCGGCTTACCTTCTGAAGCCGATTTGGAGGGACTCCGGGAACTTGAGGAGAAGGGGCTCATCACATTCGATGTACCCTTGAAGGCGTTTCTTGCGGAGCTAAGGTCCCTTGGACGCAAGGTCGCAAACGATGTTAAGGTCCGAGACCCTGACCGACAGTGGTACGCCTTCAACGATATCTCCGAGGGACAGAAGCAACGTCTCCGTAGAGAGGGCTATAGTCTCACCAAAGACGGCAAGAAGGCCGTGGAGGCGATTAGCAAGGCAGTGGCTGCGCAGCTCTCTAAGCGGCGGTAAAGCGTGTTCGCATAGGCTTTGGAGAGAATCCTATCGAACAAAGATAGTTCGAAGCTTAGAGCGATCAATCCTCGTTCTTTAAACCTGCAAATGGTTTGATGTTCATCAGTTATCTCGTCTTCCCGCTCTTGACAGGCTAGCCTCCAGGCTCTCATTGCAGCATTGCGTATCGGCCCTTAAGCCGGAACCGGAACCCTAACATCATCATGCACCCGACCCGATTCAGAATCATGGTCATAGTCCATGTGAGGTGGTCTGGCTTTTCTGGACAGCCCCCATCGTTAACCTCTGAGGCGGGGCACCGCCCCTGAAAGGGGCTCCCACCGATGAGCAAGCGCCGCACCCACAGTCCCGAGTTCAAGGCCAGGGTCGCCATGGAGGCGATCA
>CAIZQU010000164.1 GCA_903935205.1 uncultured cyanobacterium
CGACTCTTCACCTGGACACGAATCTGCGCTTTCTCCCCAGGCCCCGGCTGGTGACGGGGATCGGGATGAATGCAGATCAGGTCATAGCCTTCATTCCCCGGTGGGGCCTTGTAGGTGAGGATGTTTCGCCGCATCAGGTGCCCCATCACCAGGTGCTCGGAACCGGCAGTCACTACAGGCAACCTGAGCCAATCCCTGCTGCCCTCCGCCATCACCTCTGCGCCAACTCCTCCCTCAGGGTGCAGCGCCCCACTCCCTGCGTCAGCCAACAGACGAGCGACACAGGCAGGGAACTCGAACACGGGGCGACTTCCTACCGGCTCCACAGCGCGACCCAGGCCCAGCGCAGGATCGGTGGCAAGGGCGTCCCTATCCCGCCAGGATCAGGGCCTGGCCCGACATCACGATGGATCAGTCCCTGCAAGGAGCTGCCTCGGCCGTCCGCACTATTGCTCTGCAGATGCTCGAAGAGCGTGGACGTGGAGCGGTTCTGGTAGGGGTTGCCAGGGTGGACGCCGCTCTGGAGCGTCTGCTGCTGTCCGTTCTGCTGCCGAGCCCAGGCCGTAGTGATGCTCTGTTCCAACCAGATCGCCCCCTCGGGTCCTTCGGGGCACGCATCAGCCTGGCCCACCGCCTCGGGCTGATCGAGGCCCCGGTCGAGCGCGCTCTCCACACCCTGCGGCGCGTCCGCAATGCCTTCGCCCATTCGAGTGAGTCCGCTTCTCTCGGTGATCCCGCCTATGCGGAGCGGCTAGCCCAGGCCTACCGGGACGCCCGCGACAATCCGCTCTGGGCGCCCCTGGAATCGGTGCTCTCCAAAGCCGGTGCTGCCGGCGAGCCACCCGTGGACCCAGCTCTGAGGGACTACATCCTGCTGATCACGATTCTGGTTGCGTTCCTCGAAGCCGCTGCTCAGCAGCTCTCGCCGCAGCCACCGGCGGTGGTGATGGGGTTTGGGGGGATTCAGCCTCCAGTTTCAGGCAACGCAAACCCGAGCTGAGCCACTCCATTCGACTCTTCCACTGCATTGGCTGACAGTCGATCCAGATCGGCTGGACACATCAGGAGGCCAGGCGCTGAGGCAAGAGGTAGCAGCGTCCCTGTCTCTGATGAACCCCCTGCTGCGGCTGCTCGGTGCAGCCGCCTCCCATGGCCTGCTCACGGGCCAGATCGTCTTCTCGTCGGCCTTCGTCGGTGCCTGTGAACTGCCCAACTGGATCCATGCCCCCCGGCAGGTGAATGCCTGCCTGGAGCGCTGGATGACGGTCAGCGCCCTGTTCTTCCCCTCCGGCATGCAGTCCGGGGGTGCGGCCAGTCAGCCAGCGCTTGCTCCCGGCCGGAGGGGGGTGTTTCGTTGAGCCGCCCGATCCCTGCCCGCGACTACGTCGAGCACTTCGATCCCGAGCTGCCGCACCACCGTGCCTGGTTGCTGGCGGTGCTGGAGCAGCTGGTGGCGCATGAGCCCCAGGCCCTGGAGGAGGGCGGAACCCTGCGGCGGCTTTGGACCGAGAGAAAGGAGACAGCGGCTGCCGCTTCTCCATCACCGTCGCCATCACCGCTGGCCGTAGATGCCCGCAAGGGCAACCCGCTGTCGGTGCCGTGGTTCGCCCAGATGGACTCGGCAACCGATCAGGCGCGGCGGATGTGCTTCTCGTCCAGCTGCGCCATGCTCCTGGCCTTCCTCAAGCCCGGCGTCCTCACCGGCTCCAATGGCGACGACCAGTACCTGGCCAGGGTCCGCCAGTTCGGCGACACCACCGACGCCGCAGCCCAGATCAGGGCCCTGGCCAGCTACGGCATCAAGGCTCGCTTCTCGAGCAAGGCGAGCTTCTCCACGCTGGAGCAGCAGATCGCGGCCGGCATCCCAGTCCCTTGTGGGTATCTGCACCGCGGCCATGTCAGCAACCCCGCCGGTGGTGGGCATTGGCTGATCGTCGTCGGCATCACGGCGACCCACGTGATCGTGCATGACCCGCTGGGGGAGGCGGATCTGGTGAACGGCACCACCATCGGCGGGACGGCCCGGTTCTGCCGCTACAGCCGGGCCAACTTCGGGCGGCGCTGGATGGTGGAGGGAGAGTGCAGCGGCTGGGCAGTGCTGGCGGAGAGGTGATCAGCTGGATAGCCATAGGCCCCGGCAAGGGATGCCTGCCAGGGCTGGCTTTCTCTCTCAACGCCTGGGCCGCGGGCTGCGGGTGATCGGTCCCACCACCGGCCGCAGCGGCTCGGGGATCTGCAGCTGTTGATCCGCCCAATGAGCGGTGAGGGCGGCCAGCAGGCTGTTGCGGTCGCCGTGAATGCGGAGCATGGCGGTGGCTGTGAGGGCTGGCCACCAGGCTGATCCAGCCCCAAGGAATCCAGGCGGCAGGAAGCGACAACGGCCTGCAACCGATGGCACAACTGCGCCGATCATCTAATCAGCTCAGGGCTTGCGTCTGGATCTCGCCCTTCTGGGGCCTTGCGCCGGCCCTCTCCAGCATGAGGCCCTCCTGACGTCGGGCCTCCACTGGGATCGGTCCCGTCGCTGCGCCCCCGGCGCACTTCGCCATGGCCTGTTCTGCTCTGTCGCCTTTCTGCCGGCCTGAGGAGGATCCATTCCTGCTGCTCGAGTCCAGCCTGCGCTGCATCGAGCGCATCCTGCTGTTCTCGGAGGGCAAGCCGCTGCGCCGCACCTGGATTGAGCATCCCTATGGAGAGGAGGAGATCACCCTGCTGGAGGAGGAGGTGCTGCCTGCGTTGCAGCACTGCCTGCAGCGGGTAAATGAGATCGATGCCGCCCTGCAGGAGGAGCAGGATGCGCGCATCGCCATCGCCCAGCTGCAGGAGATCCAGGAGGCCGAGCGGCTGCTCGCTCAGGCC
>CAIZQU010000165.1 GCA_903935205.1 uncultured cyanobacterium
AGGCGCCCTCGACCCGCCTGCTGCGATTGCCACATGGTGAGTGCGGATGTTGGCCAACCCGGTTCTCCCCATTGAGCCCAATCCCACCCAGGCATCAGGCTTGGCACAACAGCCCCACGACGCATTCCGGGGACTCCGACCTCAGCCTTGATCGGAGGCCGGCAGCTGGGCCAGGGCGTGGTCAAACCACTCAAGCCATCCTTGGCCATCAGCCCAGGGGCCGCTGGCGCTGAGCCGTTGCACGAGCTCGCGGCCGCGGCCCAACACCTGCTCCAGCCTGGCGAACGGCAGCAGGTGCGCCAGGGATCCCAAGCGGGCGCAGACGATCACCACATCCATCTGCCGCTGCCGATGGCTTGGATCGCGTTGCAACAAGGCCTCGGCAATCGTCGCGGCCTGCTCGTAAGCACCCTGGGCCCTGGCAAGATTGGCCTGGGCGGCATGAAGATCCGCAAGCTTGAGGTGGCTGACATAGAGATCACGCTGCCACAACGTCGCCGCCGGATCTCGTTGCGTCAATTCCATGGCGATCGCCTGTGCCGCCTCATAGGCAACCTGCGCCCCAGAGCCATCGCCAGCGGCTTGCAGCAGCTCGCCGATCTTGATGTGGCTGACGAAGCAATCCCGCTGCCATTCGCGATTGCTGGGATCGCGTTGCAGCAACCCCAGGCGCTGGCGCAGGCTGTCCTGAAAGAATGGCAAGGCCTGCTCCCATTGCTGCTGCGAGGAAAGCACGGCACCGAGCTTCTCCTGACTGACCGAAAGATCCCTTTGCCATTGGCTATTCGCCGGATCTAGCTCTGCCAGCGCCTGGCGAATCGTCAGACTAGCCTGAAAGGCATGCAAGGCCCCAGGCAGATCACCCCTGGCGAACAACACAGCGCCGACCTTTTCCTGGCTGACAGAAAGATCGCGCTGGGCTTGGGAGTTCGTTGGCTCGAGGCTCACCAGCTCCTCACGCAAGGCCAGGCAGGCCTGCGCCGCCTTCAGGGCCCGATCACCCTCATCCCTGGAGAGCAGCAGGGAGCTGATCTTCTCCTGGCACACCGAAAGATCGCGACGCCACTGCAGCGAGGCTCCATCCATCTCAAGCAGGTGTTCCAGGATCGCCTGGCTCTGCTGATAGCCCGCCAGCGCATGCTCCCCATCTCCCTGGAGAGCATCCAGATCAGCGCTCCTCATCTGCGCGATCGCCTGATCCCGCAGGTGCTGGATGTTCGTGGAATCCGTCCTCACCAGAGCGGTGGCAATCTGCAGCGCCTGCTGACAGGCCGCCACCGCCGCCGCGCCCTCCCCCTGCAGCTGCATGACCTCCGCAAGGGCCAGCCATGCCCGGCCCTGCTGGCGCGGCTGGTCGCGCTCCCGGGCCCGGGCGATCAACGGCTCGAGTGCAGCCTGGGCCGCCGCCAGATCGCCGCGGCTGATCCAGGCATACCCCAGCTCCAAGGCTGCATCAAGATCCCCCGGGTAGGCGTCCAGGGCCAGCTGGTAGTAGCGAATGGCCTTGGCCAGGTCGCCGCGCACCAAGGCCAGGCTGGCGATATGGCACGCGGCCTCGCTCTCCCGCCGCCGCTCCGTCTCGGCCATCTGCTCGGCAGCCTGCCGCTGGCTTCGGCTGTTCTCCAGCTCCTGCTCAAACGAAGCCTCCGCCAGCAGGGTGTTTCCCGCCGCCAGGGCCGCCAGGGCCTCCTTCAGCGCCGGCCGCTCCTGCGCATCGGCATGGGCGGCGCGATGCAACAAACCATGGAGGGCTTGGTCTTCCCCCTGACGCGCCGCGGCCTCGGCAGCCTGCTCCCCGCGGACCATGGCCAGACCCTGCCGTGCTCCGCCGATCAGCTCCAGCCACTCATCCAACTCCGGGTTGAGGGGCAACCCGGTGGCTGCAGCGATGGCATCCATCAGGCGACGGGTGTCATCATCCCAACCGCTTTCGCTGAGGGAGAGCACATTCCAATCCCGGAGCAGCGGCTGCAGGCTGGCCGGCAACTGGTCTGCAGGAATCTGCGCAAGCTGGGTATCCTCGACGAGCAGCGGGATCACCGTCAGCTCATCACGGTCGCCGCAGGCCAGGGCGGTCTCGAGTTCGTGACGTACCACATCGTCAGGGTCCTGCAGACGTGGCAGGTTGGTGGTATCCGCCCAACGCCTGCCGACCACCGCCACACAGGCCGTGCTGGCGGCCAGCGCCTGGTCGATCTTTCGTCGCCACTTTCCGGCGCCGATATCAGCGACATCACGAAACAGGCGGTCCTTTCCAAAGCCGATGCGCAGCCAATCCCACAACCTGCCACTCGCACCACGGGCATCGTCACGGCGATAGCTGATGAAGATCCGATCCCGTTCGCCCCCTGGCTGTGATGTCAACATGCGGATTTTTGATTCAGTTCAAGACAGATCAGCTGGACCCAGGTGGAGTGAAGCAGATGCTGGAATAATGGCAAGCCACACGGTTCTGGAATCCGTTCAAGACCCTGATAAAGACCCTGAGGAGGATGCTGGTCAGGGCAGCTGATACCAGATGGTGCAGCGGTAACGGTCATTCCCGGCAACGTTGACGGTGATGCATTGGTTGCGCTGTTCAGTGGACCCCTGTGGCAACCGTGCTCGCACCAGCGCTACGGCCGCCGATGGACCGACAATGGATTCGCCGGTGGCGGAGAGCAGCGGCCGATCCGCCACGGCCTTGGCCAGCGTTGACTGGGGAGCCGGGTCGGCCGGCAGAGCGAGGGGGCTGCTGCTGGACCTTGCCGGCAGGGCAATGGGGATCGGCTGGGCGAGCGCCTGTGCGGGCGTTGCCGGGATGGCCGGAGCCGGCGGGCGGAGTGGCGAGGGGGCGCCAGCCCCTGAACCGGCATCAAGGCTGGGGGGCCGAAAGACGATGTCACCTTGATCGAAATCAGGATCTCGAATCTTGCCGTATTGAGGATTTTGCTCTTGGGTGTACCGAGATAATTGTTGCGGCAAGTAATCTCCCAACTCTGAACCGGTGATGTAGCCATCGAGATTGATATCCGCCTCGCCGTTCAACCCGCGAACGAACAGTGGCGTAAAAATGCTCTTGGCGGGGACCTCCTCGTTTGCATCTCCCGCCGTAATAAATTCTCGCACTGGCAAATTCATTTTACGCTCCAGGTAAAGGGGAGGCCTGGACGCACCACGCACCTTGAAGACAGAACCCGAAAAGCAACTGTCAAAAACGAACAAGACATGCTTGGCCTCTATCTGCTTGGACCAGGACAAAATCTGCTCCATGCTTAACGCCATTCGAGCAAACTTAAGATCGCCCTCCACCGTGCTGGCGTCCGGGGCATCAATGGGCACCAGATAACCATAGTTGGTTTTCCTGGTCCAACCATGGCCAGCATAATAAATCAACAATCTATTGTCCGGCTGAAAACCATGACTCTGAATAAATTGATCGATCGAACCGGTCAGCTGTTGCGAGTTTGGATTGGCAACCACGGTCACCTGAAAGCCCTGTGCCTTCAGGGCGGAAACCACTGGCTGCACCTCCATGCTGATATTGTTCAGCTTTTTCCAAAAAGGATCACGATAGGCAGCTGCCCAGATCACAAGGGCATGGCTTTCCTTATAGCCGAACAAAGAACCGCCTGACCGATCCCTGATTTCCAGGCTGCCGCCCTGAGCGGACAGTGGCAGCGACCAGCCCGCCATGACCAAGGCCACGGCCCTGAGACTCTTTAAGCCTGAAGATGCTTGCAGGCGAAAGCTTTTCATGGCAGCAGTGATTGAATAGCAGTCACAACTTGTTGGCGACCAGGTTTGCTCCTGGAATTGAGAATGATCGCCCCACGTTCGGCACGATCGACAACGATGGAGCCCGCCGGCATACCGCTATCGTTGCTGATCAACAGTTCGCCATTGGATCCACGACGCAGGACAATCGCTCCAAACTGCTCATCGCCATAGGCAGCCAACAACGCCTTGGCAAGCTGATCGAGCCCGACCTCTCCCGCCAGATTGAAGCGCGTCGCTGGCGAGCGTGAGTCCGTCTGCGTCGAGGTGTCAGCGGTGACGCTGCCCCTGAAACCCAGCTGTTGCTGAATCGCCAGAGACTGGCGAGCGGGAGCCATCCACTGGATCCTCACCGTTCCGTTAGCGCCATCCCAGGTCTGAGCACCACCCGGAGGCGGAGTCTGGATCAGCGCAGTGATTCCGATCGCCATCAGCACCGCCGCAAGCCGATTGGGAAGAGGGAAACATGCAGCCATAGGATTCGACCGTGGTTTCAGGCGTGGATTCGGGGATGGCAGGGGCGGTGTCTGCGCCCGAATTGACTACCACCATCCAAGCAGGTCAAGGCTGGGGGCAGCACAGCCAGTGCGGCCGCCCCCTCCGGCAGCCGTGACACCCCGCAACAGCGACGCCAGAGCCCTCAGCGGCGGGCAGTGATCCATGCCGTGTTCCAGCCCCCATCGGCGGCAACGGTTCCAGGCTCTCGCGGACGCCAGCCAGCCGCTCAGTGGCTAAGCCTTCCCCTGCCGCGCCCGACCAACGCAGGCCCCGCGAACCCGGTGGCCCACCCCAGCCGAACGGGCCTGGCCATGGATCAGGGGTATGTCCACAACAATATCCACAGGACGGTCCTGGGAGCCTGTTGCGCGTAGCCGTACCGGTTCTCAATCCAGGTGGAGATTCCGCGATGGAACGGAACAGGATTTGCCATGAATCCCGTCCGCATCGAGATCGTGGCGGCGTGGCAATGGGCAGAAGGATTGTGCTGCCGTGGATCGTGCGATGAAGGTGCCGAGGGGTTGTTGAACCCCCAGCTCTCAAGTCAGGCCGTGACAGGAACCCGATCGAGTCGGTCCCTGGTCGGGGCCTGGTCGTCGACCCAGGCGCAGCAGACTCCTGGACCATGGACCATGGAACTCAAAACAGCCCGTCAGAACCTGGCCATGGCCGCAATCTTGGCCAGTTTCTCAGCGTCAAGGCCATTGAGTTCGTCGATCTGGAGCAGCTGATCCTTGACCAGGCTGGCGAACACAAAAAGCAGACCGTCGAAGCGGAAATCGAAGCGGCCCTCGATCGTGTGCCGTTCGATGCTGAGCAGATCGTGGAGCTGCCAGACCGAATCGACGGTGCTCAGCTCCGCCGCCTTGCAGCGCACCACCGCCACCAGCTTCTCGACCGCACGCCCGTAGGCCAGATCAAAGGCATGGCGAGCGATCACCTGCTCGGTGTCGGTCCAGCCGTCCACCATCGCCTGAGTCGTCATCACAGCCACCATCGATCTGAACCTTCTCTGCGACCCTAGGCAGGAGCCACGGCCGACGCGAGGAGGCGGCGGCGACGGCGCTGGGCAGGCAGCTCGAACCAGGCCAGGGAAGGGTTCTGGTGGTGTTCGAGATGGTAAGAAAAGTGAAAGCAGGCCAGCAGCGACAGCCACACCGGCAGATCCAGGCTGGCTGGATCAGGAGCTGCCAGAGGCTGGCGCTGCTGGCGATGGGGCAGGTAGGTGCCGAAACCGAACAGCTGCAGGGAGCTCAGCAAAAGGGGCAGAACGCAGAAGCACAGCACATTCAGCGGACCGGTGGGGCCCAGGGTCCAGGCGGCTGCAGCCAGCCCGGCCCAACCCGTCAGCAGCCGAGCCATCTGGCCAGCACGGAGGTAACCGCCCATGAACCGGCGATACCAGGCCCAGAAGCCGGCATGGGCATCGGGGTGGTAGTCGGGGTCCGCCGCCGTGGCGGTGCACCGATGGTGAAGCTGATGGTTGCGGCGGCAGCTGCCGTAGGGCAGGGCCGCATAGAGGGCCAGGGCCGTGGCCCCGAGGCGGTCATTCCAGTGGCGTCGGCCCGGCACCAACACACCATGCATGGCGTCGTGGCCGACGATGAACAGGCCGGTGTGCAGGAGGGTGCGTAACAGAACAGCCCCGACCAGCAGGGGCCAGGGCAGGGCAGCCAGGTCGAGCCGAAGCAGCACGATCAGGGAGAGCGACCAGCCCAGGGCGATCGCGGCCGCCAGGGGCAGCCCCCAGGGGGAGCTGCCGCGGCGGGGACCGGCGAGGGTCAACGGGCGAACTTGAGCAGCTCGGCGGGGGAAGCGAGCAGATCGATGGCCACGAAGTAGATCTTGCCTTCGGGGTTAAGCAGGAAGCGCCAGGCCACGTTCATGCCGATGCCGGCACCGAACCAGGGAGTCTGGACCTTGCCGGTCACCTTGATCTGGGTGAAGCCGTCGTCGGCGGGCTCGGCGAAGCCACGCTCGGGCAGGAGGCGCAGATTCTGGCAATCTTCGCGGAAGAAGCGCAGGATCGCGTCACGGCCCACGATCGGCTTCTGGAAGGGGGGCTGCAGAGCGCCGTCGGGAAGGAAGAGCTCGATCAGGTTGTCGAAATCGTTGGCGTTGAGCTGATCCATGTAGCTCACCACCGTGGGATTGATCACGCCCTCGATGAACACCTTCTTGCGCAGCTCCTCCGGAGTTGGGGCGACGACGGGCTCCATCACCCGCTGTCCCTCACCCTTCTGGGGGTCGTAGCCCATGTCGACGACGAAATTGCGCAGCAGCGTGATCTGCTGCCCCTGCTCCACCTGCTTGACCGAGTTCAACACCGCCGAGGCGTTGGCGGAGAGCTGGTAGCCCTCGGGGATCGGCGCCACCAGGCCAGCGGCCATCCACTCGCCGAGCTGATACCAGAAGCCGAGCTTGATGTTCACCGACCAGGCGGCGTAGGTGCGGCCGATCGTGGTGTCGACGCGGTTGGCCAGATCGCACATCACCTGGCTCTGCTCGGCGAACGACATGCCCCGGATCTGCTGGAGCACCGGTTCGGCGAACTGCATGCGGGCGGCGCCGGGGGCGGCCACGGTGATCGTGCGGCCCATCTCGAGGTAGGCATACCAGATCAGGGCCAGCTGGTCCTCGGCGCTCAGCAGGCGATAGCGGGCGGTGACTGCCGGCACCACATCAGCGGCCAGGGTCTCAGGGAAGATCTTCGAGGCTCTCTCAAGCGTGAACATGCGGTGACGGCCTTTGTGAAGGATCGTTTCAAACTGTAGCGCGAGGCCACGAGCTGGCTATTCGGTTTTCTACCCACCAGCGGATCTGCCCTGGCCCTCCGGCGGGTCGCCGCAGCCAGCCACCAGCCGAGTCCTGCCGCCCAGGGATCGGCGGAACCCAACGCCCTGCCCTACGCCGCGCCCACCCGCACCCGCCGTCTCGCTCCGCCAACGCCCCTGCGCTGGACTTCGGGCGGACATGGCCGGGGGGCGGACATGGCCGGATGGTCATGGTCGGGTCGTCACCGTCAGCAGCCGGTCCTGGGGGTCCCAACGCCAGCGGGGTGTCACCGCCGCCGATCTGGCGCCCTGGCGCCGCCAGGCGGCCAGATCGTCCGCCAGGCCCCGGGCCAGGTAGGCTCGGGCGGCGGCGATGCGGCGGCCATGGCCGGGGTGGCTGGAGAGGGGATCCTCCGCTGCGTAGTCCCCCTCCAGTTCGGCGGCCTCCTGGAGCTGGCGCACGCAGCTGGCCGGATCCTGGCCCGAGATGGCCGTCATCAGCAGGGCGCCGCGGTCGGCCGCGAGTTCCTGCTGCTGGCTGAGGGTGGCCAGCACCCGGTCCCGTTCCGGCGCCGGCCGATCGCGCAGATCCGGTTGCTGCAGCCGGCGGCTGCTCAGATAGGCATGGCGCCGCAGAAAATGCACCAGCTCGTGGGCCACCACGCAGCGCAGGGCAGCCCGGTCGTGGCCCTGCACCAGAAAGAGCGAGCGATCGAAGCTGACCAGCCCCTGCGGATAGGTGCGGGCGCTGGCGTGGCCATAGAGGTAGGCCAGCCGCTGCAACTGGCGCTGCAGGGGGCTGGCGACGTCCCCGGGGGCACCGTGGGCCCAGGCAGCACAGGACAACTCGGGCTCCTCCCCCTGGGTGCCCCTGGGGCAGAGGCCCAGCTGCTGGGCCCAGTAGCCCGCCGTCTCACCCACCTCCAGGGTGAAGCGGATCGGGGTGGTGCGCAGGCGATTGGCCCGCAGCAGGGCATCGGCCTCGGCCTGCACCAGCGTCAGCTCCGGAGGAGGGGCATCGCGGCGGCAGCCGCCCAGCAGCAAGGTCAGGCCCAGCAGGGCATGAAGCGGGGCCGAACCCGAGATCCAGGCTCGGCCGGACCGCCAGGCCCACAACCTCTGCCGCCATCGCCTCCCGATCGTTGGCACCCCCTGGCCAGCTGTGGCGAAACCCTCAGAAACTGGTGGTGCGGTGCAGCACATGGTCCTGGGGCAATCCCGGCCCGTCGATCCACTCAGGCCCTTCACTCGCGCCATCCTCCACCGACCGCTGGTGATAGCGGAACAGCCGCAGCGGCAGCCGCAGCACCCGATCACCCCCCTGGGGCTGACCCAGGGGCAAAGGAGTGGAGGGTGCGGCATCGGGAGCTGCAGGAGCAGAACGGCGATGGGCGGGCACCGGCTCTGGAGCGGCTGCAACGATCATCCTCCCCGGTGCGCAGCCACTGCAGCCGCCACAACGGGTCGGCGGCTCTGCCAGCGTGGCGGCCGCCCCCCAGCTCTCCATGGTTCTGCAGGCTCCAACGGCCACCAGCCCCCGCTTCGATCTGCCGGTGGCGATCGCCACGATGCGCGAGGGGGTGAGTCGCGGCGAAACCCGACCGTTCAACTGGAGACTGGAGCAGCTGGAGCGCCTCAGCGCCCTGCTCAGCCAGCACGAAGAAGCGGTGCTGGGCGCCCTGGCGGCCGACCTGGGCAAGGCGCCCACCGAGGCCTATTTCGAGCTGGTGGCTGTGCGCCATGAGGTGGCCCACAGCCGTCGCCACCTGGCCCGCTGGATGCGCCCCCGCGGCATCGGCTTGCCCCTCTGGGCGCAGCCGGCCAGCGCCCGGATTGAACCGGTGCCCCTCGGCTGCGTGCTGATCCTCGGCCCCTGGAACTACCCCTTCCAGCTCTGTCTCCACCCCCTGGTCAGCGCCCTGGCGGCCGGCAACACCGCCATCCTCAAACCCTCCGAACACGCCCCCCGCACCGCGGACCTGATCGCCGAGCTGGTGCCTCGCCACTTCCCGCCCGAGGTGGTGCAGGTGGTGCTGGGCGACGGCGACACGGCCAGCCGGCTGCTGGAGGAGCGTTTTGATCACATCTTCTTCACCGGCGGCTCCCGCATCGGCTCCCTGGTCATGGCCGCCGCGGCCCGCCACCTCACGCCGGTGACCCTGGAGCTGGGGGGCAAGAGCCCGGCGATCGTGCTCGACGATGCCGACATCGTCGTCACGGCGCGGCGACTGGCCTGGGGTAAAGGGATCAACGCCGGCCAGACCTGCGTCGCCCCCGACCACGTGCTGGTGGTGCCGGAGCGGCGCGAGGCCCTGGTGGCAGCGATCCGCGAGGAGTTCCGCAACCTCTACGGCGAGGATCCGCTGGCGAGTCCGGATCTGGGGGCGGTGGTCAGCCCGGCACGCTTCGCGCACCTCAGCGGCCTGCTGGAAACGGCCCGGGATCGGGTGCTGGCGGGGGGGCAGAGCGATCCGGAACGCCGCCGCATCGCCCCGACCCTGATCGCGGTGGCCGAACCCGATCGCGATCCACTGATGGGCGAGGAGATCTTCGGTCCTCTGCTGCCGATCCTCGAGGTGGCCGACCTGGAGGAGGCCCTGGAGCGGGTCCGGCGGGGAGAGAAGCCACTGGCTCTTTATCTGTTCAGCGCCAGCGGCGCCGCCCGCCGCCGGCTGCTGGCCAGCAGCTGCTCGGGCAGCGTCGTCTTCAACGATGTGGTGGTGCAGGCGGGCGTGGTCAACCTCCCCTTCGGGGGGGTGGGGGCCAGTGGCATGGGCGCGTACCACGGCGAGACCGGCTTCCTCACCTTCTCGCACCGGCGCAGCGTGATGGAGCGGCCGTTCTGGCCGGACCTGCGCTTCCGCTATCCGCCGTACGGCAATCGCCTGCCGCTGCTGCGGCGGCTGTTGGGCTGAGCTCGACCGGCGCCGCCGGGCTCCTGGCACCGATCCCCCAAGGGCCCGATCAACGGGCTGAGAGGGCGTCGTTTGGCCGTTCCGCAGCAACGGCGCCGCATCAAGGATGGCGATCGGAGGCCCGGGGGGGCTGGGCGAGCCCGCCCGCGACCCTTAACGTGCCGCCATCTCTCCTGGGTGCCCATGCGCCGCTACCTCGCCGCCCTGGTTTTCGCTCTGCTGCTGCCCCTGCCCGCCCTGGCGGCCCAGGTGACGGTGCAGCCGGGCGAGACACTCTCCGAGATCGCCGACCGGCACGGCGTCAGCCTTAGCAAGCTGATGCAGCTCAACGGGATCAGCAAGGCCGACCACATCGAGGTGGGCCAGGTGCTGAAGCTGCCGGCCAACGCCCGCGGCGTCAGTGGCGGCAAGGGTGGTGGTGGAACCGCTACGGGCACGGTGCGGGTCCAGGAAGGCGACACGCTCTCGGATATCGCCGAGCGCCAGGGCATGGACCTCGACCGCCTGATGGCCTTGAACGGCATCAGCAAGGCCGACCACATCGAGGTGGGCCAGGTGCTCAAGGTGACCGGCAAGCCGGCCCCCCCGGCCCCCACCTACCGCCGCGGCGCCAGCGTCCACGTGGTGCAACCCGGGGAGAGCCTCTCGGAGATCGCCGAGGGCTATGGGGTGGCGATGAGCCGCCTGGTGGCGATCAACCAGCTCGATGACCCCGACCATGTGGAGAGCGGCCGGCGCCTGAAGCTCACCGGACCGATCCCCAGCCCGCGGCCAACAACCGCCAGCGCCCCGGCCCGGCCCGTTGCCGCCGCGCCCAAGCCGGTGGCCCAGAGAGCCGCGCCGGTGAGCCGCGCCACAGCGGCAGCCGCCGAGGCCCCTGAGTCGGTTGCTCCCGTCGTCGCCGCCGTCGCGGCCGTTGCCCCAGCCGCCCAACGGCCCGCCGCCACCGCCCCCCTGCAGGCCAGCCCCGTGGCGGCCGCCACCACCCTGGCCAGCGCCGTTCCGGCCCGGTCGGCCTTCCCCGTCGCCGCCACCTCCTACGCCACGGCTCCGGTGGCGGCCTCCAGAGCAGCGGCGACGGCCGTGGTCCCGCGGGCAGCCACCACGACCAGCACGGTCGCCACCCGCACGGCCATTCCGGCATCGGCCGCCGTCGCCACCCCGGTGGCCAGCCGCAGCGTTGCACCGGCCGTGGCTCCAGCAGCAGCCGCCAGCGCCGCCACGCCCAAGCTCGACTGGCGGCGCTATGGGCCCCTCCAGGTCGACTGGTCCGGCTGGCAGCCGATGGGCGGCAGCCTGGTGGCACCGGTGATGAACGCCAAGGGCGACACCCTCTATCTGGCGATCAACTGCGGCGCCCGCAAGCTCAATGCCACCAGCGCGGCGGGAGACTGGCGCACCTGGGACAACCCCCAGGCCGACTTCGAGCAGCGGCTGGTCAACGATCTCTGCCGCAGCCGCGGCAGCTGACCCCCAGGCCGGGCCGGCCCTCTGCCCCGGAGCGGCCGGGCCTGAGCAACTGGGCGAGCGCGCGCAACGTTGGCAGCGCTGTGAGGAAGCAACAGCAGTGCTGCCACCCTCCAGAGGGACAGATGTTCAGGACGCCCAGCGCAGGGGCCAGGGATCGCGCAGGTAACGGCGCCCGGAGGGCCGCAGCCAGAGCCGCTGGCCGCCGTCGTCGCTTTCATGGAGCAGCTCCTCCTGCACCAGGCGGCGCAGCAGCCAACGCCAGCGCTCCGGCTCTCTGCCGTGATCCCGCGCCAGTCGTTCGCTGAGCAAGCGCAGATCGGCACCCCGCTCCTGGCGTTCCGCCAGAGCCTCCAGCACCAGGCTCACCGGCTCCGACCAGTCCGCCCGATGGGGCTGGTGCTGGCAACTGTCGCAGCGGCCGCAGGGCTCGACCAGCTCTCCCACGCTCAGAAGCAAGGCCTGTTCGCGGCAGCCTTCCCCCTCCGCCACCGCCTCCATGCGCCGCAGCTGGCGCTGGGCCTGATACAGCAGCTCTGCATCATCGGCGGCAGGGGGCTGACCTGGGGATGAGGCACTGGCGCGGATGGCCCGGGCGAGGCTGAGGCGATCCTCGGGATCAAACAGCACCAGACAGCGGGCCGCCAGGCCATCGCGACCGGCCCGGCCCGATTCCTGCAGATAGCCCTCGGGGCTGGCGGGAAGGTCGAGGTGGAGCACCAGGCCCACATCCGGCCGGTCGACCCCCATGCCGAAGGCCACCGTGGCCACCAGCACCGGGGCAGGCTGCTCCTGGAAGTGAGCGAGGGCGAGGGAACGGCTCTCAGGGTCGATGCCGGCGTGATAAGCGATCGCGGGGATGCCGGCGGCCACCAGCCGGGCAGCCCAGTCTTCAACGGAGCGGCGGGTGCGGGCGTAGATCAACACGGCGCCGCGGGCGGAGGCCAGCTCCTCCAGCACCCTCGGCAGCGGATCGGCGGGGCGGCGATCCATGGCGTAGTGCAGGTTGGGGCGACGGCCGGAGCAGACCTGCACCATGGGTTGCCGCAATTGCAGCAGGCGGATGATGTCGGCCCGCACCTGGGGGGCGGCGGTGGCGCTGAGGGCCACCAGGGGCACGCCGGGGCAGAGGGCGCGAAGCTGGCCGAGGCGCCGGTAATCGGGTCGGAAATCATGGCCCCAGGCGCTGATGCAATGGGCCTCATCCACCGCCAGGGCCACCAGCGAACCGCTGGCGATGGCGTCGTCGAGCAGCTGGCGGGTGGCCTCAGCCTGGAGACGCTCGGGGGCGAGATAGAGCAAGCGCAGGCGGTTGTCAGCCAGGGAGTCCTGCAGCCGACGCCGCTCGCCGGGCGCCAGCCCCCCATGCAGACAGGCCGCAGCGATGCCGCGCTGGCGCAACTGGTTGACCTGGTCCTGCATCAGGGCCACCAGGGGGGAGATCACCACCACCAGGCCGCCGCGAACGAGGGGGGGCAACTGAAAACAGAGGGATTTGCCGGCACCGGTGGGCAGCACCGCCAGGCAGTCGCGACCGGCGAGCAGGGCCTCGACCACGGGCCGCTGGCCGGGGCGGAAGTCGGCCCAGCCGAAATGACGGCGCAGGGCATCACGGAGCGGATCGCGCCTTGGGGTCGTAGCCGGCGGGTCCATGCCCTCCCCTTGGGGCGGGTCTTGTTCGGCAGCCGATGGCCCCTGGGACCAGGAGTCAGCACCCTCCGACAACGCAGCGCTGGGGAGCTTTGCTTCGCCGGCCGGCCGTCCAGACCGGCTTCGAGATGGGGTCATGGGAAGGCTCGCAGCGTCATCCGCCGATTCGGCGCCGAGCAGGCCTGGGCCCCCCAACGTGGCCCCATCACCGTGAAGCGCAGCCGTGGCGCCTGCCCCTTGGGCCGTGAGCCGCCCCTCAGCTCGGCGATGCCCTGGATGACCGCACGCCCGGCCGGTTCGGCCCCGTTTTCAGACGAGGGAGCGGGCGCCAATGATTCACCGGATTTACCTGTCGCTGAAGTGCGATCGCAGGATGTGCCTGCGCCCGATATCCATGCGCTCGAGATCCATGCGCCCGATATCCGTGTGCCAGATATTCGTATGCCCGACATCCATGCACCAGACATCCATGCACCAGACATCAATGGACCGGACTTGACGGCACCGGAGGTCGGATCCTCGGACACCACCGCCGACACCGCTGAGACCCCCCCGTGGGTGGTGGCGATCACACCCTACTGGCGCCAGCGCTGCTGGCGAATCTGGCATCCTGGCTGCCAATCCTGCCCTCCCGGCGATGAGGCCGGGAGGCGATCAGTCGCTGTCGGTCTGAGCGATCAGGCAAAGGATCAATCCCCCCGCGCGGTCTGGCCCATGAGATCGCCGTAAGCCCTGATCTCCATGGGCCAGGATCCGGAGAGAAAGCTTCCATCCCACAGTCCCGCCCGCTCGCCGCTCCTGGTCATCTGCCCCGAGCAACGTGCAACGCCCTCAGTCGCGCCCATCCGCCAGATCCAAGGGCTGCGGCAGCGGCGGCGCCTCCAACCGATCGGCGGCCTCCTCCACCAGCTGCAGCCGCACCCGCTTGCCGCCGGCCAGCTCCCCCAACGACACCCGCAAGGTGCTGCCGCTGAGCGACTGCAACACCGCCAACAGCTCCCGCAGATGGGGCGTGCTGCTGCCGCTCTCCACCCAGAGCCGCTCCTGCAGCCCCCCGAGGCGCCGCCAGCTGGTGTGGAGGCGCAGCACGGCGGCCTCAAGGGCCTGGGCCTGGGCCACCGCATCGGAGAGCAGCCCGAGCACATCGAGCCGACGCGCCTCCTGCAGGGCCTTCTCAAACTCCAGATCCCCCTGCTGGAAGGCCCGCACGCTCAAGCTGGCGGTGGCGGCCCGCTGCAACCAGCGGGCGGTGTTGGTCACGTCCTTGACCCGTTCCAGCTCGGGTTCGTCGCGCAGCACCTGGCGCAGGTCCTCCTGCTGGTCCTCCGGCAGGCGGGCCAGCTCCTTGACCAGGGGGGCCACCGCCCGGGGCGGCAGCAGGTTGTCGGCGGTGCGCTGGCGGATCTCCTCCGGCAGCAGGGGGCTGGTGGCCGCCAGAAACTCATCGCTCAGCCGTCGCACCTGCTTGCGGGTGATCGGCAGACCCTCATTGGCGGCCTCGCTGATCAGCTGCTGCACCTCCGGGTCCGACTGGGCCGTTTCAAGGAAGGCCCGCTTGGAGAACAGTTTGACGCTGTCGGGCTCCAGCATCCCGTCCCCCACCAGGCTGTCGGCCGAATCGGCCAGCTGGATCAGGGTGTAGGCGCGGGTCTTGCTGATCTCCCGCTCCCGCAGCCATTGCAGGAAGCCGGCGCCACGGCCATCGCCGCCCCGCTTCTCCCGATCCCGCACCGCCCGCAGAATCCGCCCCCGCCAGATCTCGGTCTGCAGATCGAATCGATCACACACCGCCCAGGCCTCCTCCAGGCGGGCCAGGAATTCCGTGGTGCTGAGGTCATCGCGGTCGGGATCGGGGAGATCGAGGCTGAGGGCGGGAGCCTCGGCGGAAACCATGGCGGCGGCGGCAGGACGGCTGGGCGATGCTGCCACGGGTGCCGGGCTGCACAGGAGCGGCAGGGCGGCGGACACCGGGAGGGAGCGGGGCGATGGGCCCTGGTGGCGCAAGAGGCTGGGGTGGAGGGGGCCGAGGCGGTTGGGCTGGGGTGACGGGCTGGGGTGGATAGGGTCCCGAGGCGATGGGGATGGGGGAGCCGCTGGGGCGTCCGGTCCAGAGCTTCGGGCTTGTTTGCCGGTGGCAGGCCGGAGGGCCGCTCGGCCGGGGCGGCGAGCTGGCGGGATCGACCGGGGCCACGGGCCAGGGCACTGGGATGGTGTGGCGAGCCAGCCGAAGGGACGCCTGGCCTGGAGGTCAGGCTGATGTCACGGCCCGGGCCAGGGGGCCGCTCGGCCAGGGGTAGCGGCAGCGAGGAAGGAGCACCACCCCGCAAACGACGATTCGTGACATGGCCGCCGCAAGCCCCAATGGTCGAGGGTAGGGTCAGCCCGAACGTCTCCCGACCCGATCCAGCAGCGATGGCCATCTCCCGCGGCGACAAAGTGCGCATCAAGCGCCCCGAGTCCTACTGGTTCAACGACGTCGGCACCGTGGCGTCGATCGACACCTCGGGCATCCGCTACCCCGTCGTCGTTCGCTTCGACAAGGTCAACTACAACGGCTTCAGCGGCTCCGAAGGCGGCATCAACACCAACAACTTCGCCGAGAGCGAACTCGAGAAGGCCTGAGCCCACCCTGGCTGGGTCCCCTCTCTCCTCTGGCCCTCCAGATTTTCAGCTCCAACAGGACAGCAGGCTGCCTGTGGGCTGAAATCCTCTCTTTGCACCCCCACCGCGCCAGGTCAACACACTGGAGCAGTGGGGGTGTTTTGTTGGACAGCCGCGCGATTCACCCCAGCCACGACCCTGATCGAACGGAGCCCTTCTGTGGAACAGGGAGACGGAGCACACAGCATGATCTGGTTCCTCCATGGATCTTGGGCATGGGGGGAGCGCCGGCTGAAGCCAACGGAAGGGCCATCCCATGGGCGTCATGCCGCTGCTTCACAACCAGCAGAGAGCCACTCCGGGTCCAGGGCCTTGTGTCCAGCTGTCCCTGGAGCAGGTTGATCCTTAGCAGGGACGAAGGGGAGACCGCCGAAGCCAGGCCCACGGCAGGATCCCGGTCCATCCAGGCGGCAGGGATGCTCAGGACTGTGCCAGTCTCCCTGCAGTGCGATGGCTGCAAACGGTGCCGGAATTGCCGGAGGTGGAGACCGTGCGGCGCGGGCTGGAACGCCAGACCCAAGGCATGAACATCGCCAGGGTCGAAGTGAGGCGCGCCAGGGCGGTGGCCTTTCCGCCGGACCCGTCCCTGTTCTGCCTGGCTCTGAGCGGATGCTGCATCGTGAGATGGAGGCGGCGAGGGAAGTATCTGCTGGCTGATCTGCGCGATCAGGACGGTCAGAGCGCCGGGTGCTGGGGAGTGCACCTGCGGATGACGGGACAGTTCCTCTGGATCGCTGCATCAGCCCAGATGCCGACGCAAGCTGCAGACAAGCAGGATCCCGCTGCGCAAAGGGCAACGCAGCCAAGGGAACGGGACATGGAGCAAGCCCCTTCTCAGGAGAGGCTGGTTCTGAACACGGTTGGGGCAGCGGAGGCTGAGGCCCAGCAATATCGGCAGGTGCAGTCAACGGAGCCGGGTCCCCACACCCGGGTTCGCTTCTGGAGCAGCGGCGGCGATGAACTGCGCTTCATCGACACCCGCAGCTTCGCCCAGATGTGGTGGGTTCCAGCCAACAGACCGATTGAGCAGGTGATCACCGGCCTGGCCCGGCTGGGACCGGAACCCTTCGATCCAGCTTTCAATGCAGCCCATCTTCAACAACGGCTGCGGGGCTCCAGCCGAGCGATCAAGAGCGCCCTGCTCGATCAGTCCCTGGTGGCCGGAGTCGGCAATATCTATGCCGATGAGTCGCTGTTTGCGGCCGGCATCAACCCCCACACCCCCGCAGGGCGCCTCAACACGCAGGCCCTTGAGCGCCTGCGGGCCGCCCTGGTGGAGATCCTGCAGGCCAGCATCGGCGCTGGCGGCACCACGTTCAGTGATTTCCGGGATCTCACAGGCACCAATGGCAACTATGGCGGCGAGGCGAGCGTCTACAGGCGCTCTGGCCAACCCTGCCGGCGCTGCGGCGCCCCAATCCTGCGGGATCGGCTGGGGGGCCGCAGCACCCACTGGTGCAGCCAATGCCAGCGATGAGCCGACCAGGGCCAGCGCGGCCATCTCCTGACCGTTGAAGGGAACCGCGAGCCGCCCACTGGACAGCGAGGGCGCCACACCCTGATGCATCCGGAAAAGAGGAGAATTCCAACCGCCACGAGCCCATGGCGGGATAGCGTTGCAGCTTCACGCCTCGGCAGCAGGGCACCCCCTGGTTGAGGTATGGCATGCCACACGGCCTGAGCATTTGCCCATGGCAGCACAAGACAGCCCCAATCCCGCCCTTCCGTCAGCCCCTGAGGCTGGAGCAGAACACTCCCTGCCAGATCTGGCCGAGAGCCTTTGCGCGGTGATCAGTGGCATCCATCGAAGGGGCTGGTGCGAAGGCACCGGTGGCAACTTCAGTGTCGTGCTCCGGCAGCAACCACTGATCCTGCTGATGGCTCCAAGCGGTGTCGACAAAGGGGAGGTGACCCCAGACCAATTGATTGAGGTCGATGAGCAGCAGCGGGTGTTGCGAGGGCAGGGCAAGGCCAGTGCAGAGACCCTGCTTCACCTTGAGATCATTCGCGGCACCGGTGCCGGAGCCGTGCTTCACAGCCATTCCCAGGCAGGCACATTGATTTCAGCACACTTGGAACCCCAATTTGCTGATGACGGGGGCGGAGTGGAAACGGGCATCAACCATCTGGAACTGACGAATCTGGAGATGCTCAAGGGACTCTCTGGCGTGACCAGCCACCAGGCCGTAATTCGCATTCCCGTTCTTTCCAATGATCAGAACCTCCAACGACTCAGCGATCGGGCCAGCCGCCACTTGCCACACGCCCCCTACGGATTGCTGATCAGCGGTCACGGCCTCTATGCCTGGGGGAAGGATCTCAGGGATGCCAAACGCCATCTGGAGATCCATGAGTTTCTGCTGGAGCAATTGTGGCGACGAATGCTGCTGAGGAATTTTGCCGACAACCCAGTTCTAAGGAGCGTGAAAGGATGACTCAATCACAGCAGCCGGTGCCGGCCAACATCAGCCACCTATTGCTTGATATTGAGGGCACGACCTGCCCTGTCAGCTTCGTTGCTGACACCCTGTTCCCATACGCAAGGGATCGTCTCGAGCCCTTCCTTCTCGAACAGCGAATGAATCCACTGGTCAGGGATCTCGTCGCAGATATTATCCACCATTGGCGTCAGGATCCAGACCCAAAGGCTCCCGATTTCAATCGTGATCAGCCGAGTGATGACCACGGAAAGGAGAATAACCACCGGCGCGTTGTTCCATACCTGCAGTATCTGATTGATAACGATCGAAAACTCACAGCGCTCAAGGATCTACAGGGAATGATCTGGAAGCAAGGCTATGAGAAGCGAGAACTGCAAGCCCCCCTTTTCACAGATGTACCACCAGCGCTACAGCTCTGGTACCAGCAAGGACTGACATTAGCTGTCTATTCCTCAGGATCGACACAAGCGCAACAACTGCTCTACCGCCACAGCACTTCGGGCGACCTCTCATCTTTATTCAAGTACTGGTTTGATACACGTATGGGCAGCAAGAAAGATCCCGGTAGCTATTTGCGAATCAGCGAAGCCATGGCGCTCCATCCAGAGACCGTCCTGTTTATCAGCGATATAAGCAGTGAACTCGATGCGGCCTGCAAGGCGGGCATGAGAGTGCTGTTCAGCAAGCGTGAGGGAAATCCCGATCAAGATTCCGGCATTTTTCCAGCCGTTACCAGCTTTGAAGCGATCAGGCTTCCCCTGCTCAATACAAATCAATTGAGCCGACATGCCGAATAAAAACAGTGGCCGCTACCGCCACGCCGAAGGGCATTCTAGACAAACAGATTCACCATTTACCAAGATAAATAAAGAATGGATCTCGGCCAATCGCGATATTAATCGCAACACGGTATCAACAAATCTATCCGAGTTTGGCGACTTCAGACACCTTCAAGGATAGCCTTTTCAAATCCCCCCCCCCGATATCCAGTCGTCGTAATCGCTCATGCTCAAATTACTTAGCGACTCCCTCATCTCTTCCATCAGTTGATCTACATTGATACCTTGACGATCAAGCTCCGCCATAATCTCAAAGCATCCATAGATTAGGAGCGAAATCTCAAGATCGCTAAAAGAATCAGCATGTATCGTAATGAGATTAGCATAGTCAGAGACTTCCTCCTTCAATTCAGGACTAACCTGTGCAATGGAATGCATGATTTCGTGCATTTTACACTTAAAATTCCAGTAGGGTATCATGCTAAAAGCCCAATAGCATTCAACGCTTGACACGACTATGGGGTCTTACAACAGGGGACAATCACAGTTCTGTCTCCTGGTTTCGGAACGCACCACCACCTTGTTCAAACTGTCAAAAGCCAGCCCCCCTAGGCCGGTGACGGAACGCCAGCAAGCCCGTAAACGGGCGACAGCCAGGTCCAGTGGATTCCCGAAATGCTCGATGTGACGTTCTGGTCCTGATCTGATTTTCTGTGCTGCCAAACTCAAAGCCCGACCCACCAAATAGGTGGA
>CAIZQU010000166.1 GCA_903935205.1 uncultured cyanobacterium
AACCATCGGCGAGCAGGCGGCTCACCAGGCCGTGCTCCCACAGCTGCTCCCCGGTGGAGCCTGGAGCGAACAGCTCCTGACGCAGCACGCCCAGCAACGACTGCTTGAGGGCATCGAGCTGGCCCGGCCGCAGCCGGCGGCTGTTGGGCAGGCCCGTCGCAGGTCCAGCAGGCAGCGCAGCGGGGCGATCGGCGGTGTGCTCCACGCTCCAGCTCAGACCGGTGCCCGGCAGCCCCACGGTGGTGCGGGCCCCGCCGCTGCGGCTCACCGGGATGTTGAAGGAGGCTCCGCGCCCGCCAACGGAGATCGAGCTCAGGCCCCCCTTGGCGAAGTTGAAGCGCAGAGGCCCCAGGCGTGCGGAGCGGCGGAAGCGGAAGCCCATGGCGATCAGCGGCTCTTGACGCAGTAGCTGCCGGAGCTGAACCAGCCCAGCGGGCAGGAGTTGCCGCTCTTTTGGATCGCCTCGCGCTCGTTGCTGGGGCTGCTGAGGCAGTAGTTGCCCGAGGAATAGAAGCCCAGCGGGCAGCTGTTGTCGCTTTTCTCGATGGCGCCCCTGGTGTTGCCGCTGGAGCTGGGCACGCAGTAACCGCCAGAGCTGTAGTAGCCCAAGGGGCACCCTCCCACTTTCGGGAGGGGGCGCACCGGCTGCTGGGCCAGACCGCTGCCGGCTGCAAGAGCCGAGACAGCAAGGGCGATCAGCAGGGGAGTGCGGCCCATCGCAGGCAGAAGCAGAGCTCCAGATTGGCGTGAAACACTCCTGCCCACCCAGATGATGCAGGAGCTGCATGGAAACGGCGCCGGTGCAAACTCCGGCGATGGTCAGGTGGTTTCTGCTGGGTGTCGCGCTCTGGGCGTCCGTGGCCGGGCCGGCTGAGGTCCAGGGCCAGAGCGTCAGGGCCACCGTGCTTTCCATCGGCGACGGCGACACGATTCGTGTGCGCCAAGCCGGCCGGGCTCTGACCGTGCGGCTCGCCTGCATTGATGCCCCCGAGACTGCGCAGAGCCCCTGGGGGCAGCAGGCCCGGCGCTACCTACAGCAACGGCTGCCGATCGGCCGTGAGGTGACCCTCGAGGTGAAGACCACCGACCGCTACGGCCGCACGGTGGCCGAGGTGATCAGTGACATCAACCTCAATCTGGTGATGGTGGAAGACGGCCAGGCCTTTGCCTATCGGCAATACCTGGGGGGCTGCGATGCCAAGGAGTATCTGGATGCTGAGTTCCGGGCCAGCCGGCATCGCTATGGGGTGTGGCAGGTGGAAGGCGGCATCACCCGCCCCTGGGATTTCCGCCGTGGAGGCCGCAGCGCAACGGTGATCCCCGATGGCACCACTCCCGGTGGCCGCCGTTACCGCTGCAGCGAGATCGGCTCCTACGACCGTGCCCAGGAGCTGCTGCGCCAGGGGCACAGCTATCTCGATGGCAACGGTGATGGCGAGGCCTGCGAAAGCCTGCGCTGATCGCATTGCTGCAGGCCCCCTGATCTGGACTGCCTGAGCAGGGGGCGCTGACGGGGGGCGCCGCTACGGGAGGTGAATCCACATGGCCGTCGGGAGCTTGAGATCGCGGGCCAGCTTGGCCACGGTGGTGGCCAGGTCCGTGAGGGCAGAGGCTGCCGAACCTGTGCTCGAAGCCGTGCTGCTTGCGGGCGGATCTTCCTCTGCAAACAGTGGATCTGGCAGTCCGTCGAATTCCATGGACGACGACGAACAACAGGTTTCATCGCAGCTGTCGCTGGTCTCGATGGTCTGTTCTGCCCAGGGCCTGAGCTTCAGTCCGCTGCGGGTTTGCAGCAGGTTGACCTCGTGGCCTTCCAGTTCGCTGAGCTTGTCGAGGTCGCCAAAGAGCTTGCTGCAAGCCAGTGCCGTATGGGTGTTGCCGGCAGGATCAATCATCAGAGCTACGGCGTAGGGATCGCCGTAGGGCGATGTGCGTTGATACAGCACCTGATGCAGCAGACAGCGGGTGGGAAAAGGCTCAGTCATGGATTCCACCTCCAGTAAGTGCAGTGCCGTACTGAGCAGCAGCAGCAGTAACGATGCAGGCCACACCAGCACGATGCCGGCTGGGTAGAGGTGGATTGACCAGCCCTGACAGTTCTGTCAAGGGGCTGAGGTCAATTGCTGAGATGTATCGCGAAAGGGGTAAAAAAGGAGGTCTGTGGGTCACCATGAATCTGCTGACAGAAAGCAGCACCCCTCAAGGGGAGGCCCAGGGAGGTGATATCCCCTGGGCCTTTTCTTTGCGAAAAGCCCGGGACTCCCCGTGTCGCCCGGCCAAGACCGGGAGTGCCACCCCTTGCCAAGGCGCCCATCAGTTCTATCAGCACCGGTGGGGTCCCGAAGCACCCGACACCACCACTGGTGGTGTCAATTCCCAACCAGACCCTGAAGCAAAGGTTAAATGTTTGGTGGGTGGGCCTAGAGTCGCGCGCTGGTGATTACTTGGCGCGAGTGTCTGAGGGCTGCGCACCACGGGCCCGTATAACGAAAAATAATCGACACTTCTAAGATCAATTGCAGCGCAATGGGTCTTACTGTCTTCTCGGAAGTCTTATTCTGAGTAGACGTGGCGATTATGGATCTGGCGCGGCGCGGTAATCCGGTGTCGGCATGGGCCATTCCCCCTGGCCAATCGCGGGGTTTTCATGCAGTTTGTGCATCGTTGTCTGCAGTTGCGCACGAATAGCTGCGCGCCCGCCCGATTGGCGAGGTTCGGGATTCACGCCCTCTCGCAAGTACTGGCCCTCGATTTAGGGCCAGTACCTGTGGACTTCGGGCTTCCATGAGCCTCCGTCCCCTTGGGGCAGCTCCGGGGTGTCGGCAAAGTGATGCAGGTTCTGCATCATTTCCAGAGTCAATGCCTGCGCCTCTGTTGCTCAGGCGTCTGCCTGGGGCAAGAGGCGCTGCCGATGCCGGCGCCGATCGCTCAGCACTGTTTCAGAGTCTCTGCCTGTTGCTTGTAGGCCGCCACCCATTGCCTGAGGCCCGGCTTGGAATCCAGATAGGCCTCCCACTGCTGGTCGGTCGACTGGGTTGCCAGGTCCTGCACGGGCGGTAACTCGAGCTTTCGGCGCAAGGCATTGATGTGCTCAACCATGCCCTTGTAGGCGGCACTGTCTGGATTGTCGCTGAGCTTGATGGTTGAGCACCACGGCTTTTTGTTGTTCACAACCAGAAGCGGTTTCTTCAAGGACTCCAGCTCAAGCATCGATTGCTTGAGTCCGGCTTCGTAGAGGGGTTTGGTGGTGTCAGGTCCGCGCCTGGTGCCTGCCGTCAGACCCGTGGAAAACCGCAGCAGCTCCATAGCTGGCCTGGGGCTTTCGATGGTGGCGAAATCAAGGCTGACATCTTTGCCGAGCCGATCAATGGTCTCAACCTGAAAGCCGGTGATGGTGTAGTTCTTCACCATGAACGGGGCCGCCAGCATCATCGGCCAGAAGAACAAGGCGCCAGCAACGGCAACGCTCACGGCGCTGCTGGCGTCGGTTCCTGAGCCTGCGTTTGCCGATTTCCAGCTGATGATCTCGGCCGGCTTTAGCACCAGGCTCTCTTTGTTCTTGCCGTAGTCGAAGGTGATCTCGCGGCCATCTTTGGAGAGCAGGGTCAAGCCAATCTGTTTCCCGCTGGTCGGCTCAACCGTCAGAAAGCCGGGACGAGAGAAGGGATAGGTGGGTGGCTGCAATTCTTCCGCCTTTTTCTTGGCCTCTTGTGCCTTGGCCGGATCTTCGGCGCAGCGAGTCTCCTGGTCCGGGGTGAGTCCACGACCAGGTGGATATTTGCAATACAGCGGAAGATCGTTCGCTAGTAGCGGAAGCTGGCTGCTCAACAGCGCTGCCGCGGCTAACAGGCTAAGCGGACCACGGTTTGACTTCACGACGCAATTGCTCCTGTTGGCCACGGCTGGGCTCGGGCCTTTATGTAGACCCTGGAGTGCGTCATTTAGAGGGGTGGTGATGAATGGTTGTACCCATGCGAAATTCGCATCGAAACAAAACCTCTCAGGATCTCGTTGGGTTCAGGTGCGATTACAACAACCGCCTGTCTTTGTGCAGGCGGTTGGCAAAGTCAGCCCGCTGGGAAGGCTGGTCTGCGGTAGCGCTTGGGCTTGGCTGCCCACCATTGGCCGCCATTGCCTCCTGACAGCGCTGCAGCAGCTCCTGCCTGAGGACATCGGGTTGTTCGATGCGAATGCCGCCGCCAAAGGCAAACAACCAGCTGCGCAGGTCGATGTCGGCGGCCACGGTCCAGGGGGGCAGGTCCAGCTCCACCGGGTAGGGGTGGCTGGCGTCGGCCGGGCCGGGCTCGAGCACGTGCGGCGCCTTGGGGTGATGCCACCAGCTGTCGCCGGGCAGTGGTCTGGAAAAGCGGGTGTGCTCGATCGGATAGCGCTGCAGGCCCTCACGGATGAAGGCAAAGGCCCAGGGGCTGCAGCAGAAGCGCAGGGTCACCAGGGCCTGGGTGCGGCGCTGGACTGAGCTGCTGGCCACTGACAGCTGTTGCTCCAGATCACTGCCGAAGAAGATGCCGCCGCTGTGGTGCAGCAAGCGCTCCAGCCGGTTGATGGCGGCGGCGTGCTGCTCGGGGTTGCGGCGCAGGTCGCCATCGCCGCGGGCCATGGCGAGGCGATCGAGCCGTTCGCTGCGGATCAACCCCTGCTCGCGCCCCACCTGGTCCTCCTCAAAGAGGAGATACCAGCCCACGTTGTGGAAGATCAGCTGCAGCGGCCACACGCGCAGCTCACCAGCGGGGCTGCCTGCGAAGCTGCCCACGCCGGGGTAGCGCTGCAGCAGCACGCGGCGGTGTTCCACGATTGCCGCTTCGATCGCCTCGGCGCGGCGGGGTGCGGCCAGCGAGTCGCGGCGCACCAGCTGGGTGTCGACCACCGCATGGCGGGCATAGCTGCGCACCGGCGGTAGGCCATCGGCGCTGATGCCGGCCCAGCCCAGCCGTTCATCCAGCTCGGCCAAAAGGTCCTGCGCCGATGGATCAGCCAGCCGGCCGGCCGCCTGCTGCACCACGTTGTGCACCTCCCGCAGCCGGGCCGGTGAGAGCACGGCGGTGCCCAGGCAGTAGCCGTGGCGCACGTTGTCGTTGCGGTTGCGGAAGCCGTAGGGGGTGAGGAGCTTCTCGAGGTCCTTGCGCAGGGTGGCCGTTTCGCCCGGCAGGTAGGCGCCGGGGATCGTTTCTGTGGCGGTAATCAGGTGCTGATGGAGGTTGCTGCCGCGCTCGGCTGGCCGGTCAAAGGGCACCTGCAGCAGGTGGCGCAGCAGCGTCATCACCCGCACAAACACCGGCCCATCGCCCATCGGCGGCAGCCCGCCATGGATGGGTGCGGCGGCACGCGGCGCTGGGGCCAGCTGAACCGGTGAGGTACTTGGGATCGCGCTGCAGAAGCCGTTGGCTTCCAACCAGGCCAAGTCGTTGCGGATGGCGCTGGCATCGGCAAAACAGGCTCCTTGCAGCTTCCCCAGAAAGGCTGCAGCCCGATCGGCCAGATCGCCCTGGGGCAGGGGCGAGAGGATCGCCTCCAACTCTTCTGCGCTGGCAGGGTCGGTGGCGGCCAGATCGGGCCAGGTGCTCAGCAGCCGGATCAGATGGAGCAGCCGCTCCAGATCCAGCAGGCGCGAATAGCCATGGCGCTGCAGCTTGCGCTCGCGGTTGGTGGCCGAGCGAATGCGCTGATCGAGTCCGGCCAGTTCGGCCTGCAGCACCTCCGTTAGATCGTTGTGGTGCGTGGGCACCACGGCACAGATAGCCGCAAAACCCTCCGCCCGTGATGGCCCGAAGTGCGGATCGGCCAGGGCGGCGGCCATCTCCTGGATCACCGGCACAGGCACGGCCCGCTCGCGCCGGCTGTTCCATTCCAACGAGGTGGGCAGATCGGTATAGAGCCACCAGCCGATCCACTCCACGGGAGCGGGTAGCGGCAGCGCCTGGGTGAGTGCCAGCCGCCAGGCGCGGCGGGCATGGGTGGCATCCACGATCACCGGGATGCCGGTGGCCACACACTCCTGGATGCGTTGGTGCAGCCGCTGCTGGATGTCCACCCACGGGCCCTGCACCGCCGCATCCCCGAAGACCTCCGCCCGGATCGCATCAGTGGAGAGCACCTGCGCCGGCGGTTCACCCGGGGCGCTGAGCAGGGGCGCCAGGGCCTTGGCCAAGGTGGTCTTGCCGCTGGCGGGCTGGCCGATCAGCAGGTGGCAGCGCAGCGCAGGCGTCATCGGCAACGGCAACTCCCACCCCACAACAGAAGCCGCATCCTCACCCGGCGGCTTCTTTTTCGCACGAAAAACAGCTCGGATTGGTCCTGCGGCGCTGACGCTGCAACCAGCAACGTTCAAGCCAACCGTGGCCAGCTCCAGCAGTCCTCCAGTCAGCAGTTACGCGCCACCCGCGGCGCTGGCAGACCTGCACATCCTCGACTTTCTCGAGCTGGCCGGCTCCCAGGCCAAGGCCGGCGCTGCCCTGGCCATGCACCAGAGCACGGTGTGTCGCAGCCTGCAGTTGATGCAGCTGCAGTTCCGGCTAGTGCCGCGCCAGGGCTCCTCGGTGTGCCGCCACGGGCACAACACCTGCCTGCAGCACCTGCGGCTGGCCTACCGCGAGCACCGCTTGATGGAGGGGCTGCTGCGTATCGGCACCGATGTGCTGCACCAACGCCTGCTGCACGGCCTGGCTGGGATTCAGCAAGTGCCAGCGCGCTGCCGCCAGGCGGAGCACTGGGCGGAGCTGGTGCGTCATGGCCTGCTGGATGGAGCGCTGCTCAGTTCCTTCTGCCTGGAACGCAGGCTGCTCTCGGGTCAGCTGCCGCATTGGGAGGGTCTGTCGGTGCTGCCGCTGGGCCAGCTTCGCCTGCAGTTGGTGGCCACGGCAGCTACCAGCCGCCGGGTGCTGCTGCCCCGCAGAGCTGTTGCCCCCCTGCTGCATCAGGCCGTAGCGGCCCAGGGCTATTGGGTGGAGCAGCAGCCAGCGGCCTGCCAGGAGGCTGAAGCGTGGATCAAGCGCGCCCGCGACCGGCAGCTGGCCCTGCCGATCAGCCCGGAGCTGGTTGGGCCGCACTGGTTAGAGCGGTATGGCTTGCAGCCCCTGGCTGATCAACCGGTGCTGGTGGAGCAGCTCTGGCTGCTGCTTCCCCAGGGAGCGGCCAACGGCTCCGCTGCCCGTGAAGCCTTGCGGGCACTACGCCAGCAGCTGCGTTTAGCCGAAACAATGCAAGATCCGCATGAAAACGGTTTTTGATCGGGGTTCCAGTTGCTGAAATCCAGGCGAACTTGTTCGCGACCGGTACTGATTTGAGCTACTCGGCACCCGAGAAGAAGTCGGCATCAAGCTTAGAGATCTTGATCACTTCTTTTGTTTGCACGCCTACTCCGTGCTCAATCATCAGCTCGGCGAGCTTTTCGCCATCAACCAAGACCAGGCGAGGATCTCTGATACTTTCGGCGATTCTGATTGCATCCGAGGTGAAGCGGCTTGTAGTCACAAAAACACCCTTCCGGCACCCACCAGATGTCATCGCGCCAACAAAAGCCTGTACTTTTTCGCTGGAGACAGAGTTGTCCGCGTAGCGCTTGGCCTGCATATAGATCTGGTCGAGGCCGAGCTTGTCTTCATTGATCTTCCCGTCAATTCCGCCGTCAGGCCCCCTGGGCACTCCTTGCATCGCTTGCCGTGAACCACCTCCATAGCCCATGGCAGCCAGGACATCTAAAACCAGGCTCTCAAAGTCGTGGGGGTCCATCATTCTCATCTGCTCAAGCAGGTCTGACACCAGCTGCTCTTTGATCAGCTTTACCCCTGCTTCGATGAGGTCTTCCGGCGTGCTGTCCTCGGTATTGATTTCAGTGCTGACCTCCTGCGGCGACTGAGATTTGGACTGCTTAGAAGCCTGATGTTCCTTCCACTCGACAAAGCCGGTGAGATCCGAACGCTTGATTGGCCTGCCCAGACCAAGCAAGGGCTTGGCATTGGGGCCCAAAGCAAAGAATCCTCTTCTGGGGCCGATCAAGGCCCCAGCAACCCTCAGGTAGGACGATGCCCAGCCAATGCGTCCGCGCACGATTGGCTTGCCATTGCTTTCTTGGGTGATCGCCATCTGCTCTTCTGTGATCCCCATTCTCTGGATCACAGCTTCAATGGCGTCATTGCGTGCGAGCTCACCCTGCTCTTGAAGGGCTTCGAGAAGAGGGCGCATGAACTCGTGAAACTTTGGGATGTCAGGCATGGATCTTGCTATCCCCTGTTTGGCGGATGTAGCTCACCTCGCACCCCTTAGTCATCCGAGCCTCTTGCATCACAGCAGCAGCATTGAAGGCAGAGAATTCAAACCACTGGAACAGGTCCAGGCCACGATCGAGGGTGATCTTCCAGCCATGGTCGGTGGTGATGCTGCGGGCATGGAAGTTGGGGCTGGCATCAACCTCCCACGTGAACGGCGTGCTGGTGCCGGCGAAGGAGTCCTGCACCTGGCCGAGATTCTCCACCTGTTTTTCGAGGGTTTCCTGGTCGGAGCCGGTGATCAGGTGAACGGACACCTCATCGCCGACCGGGGTGATCTCATTCACCATGCGCAGGAACTCCACCAGGTTCCGGACCTGGTGGAAGGCACGGATGTAGGGGTCGCGGATGATGATGCCGCTGCAGCCCTGCAGGTAATCGGCAAAGAGGCGGCGGTAGCTCCAGCCCTTGGCATTTTCCGGCACCACCAGATGCTGTTCCTTCAGCGGAGCACTGGTGGTAGGTGCTGCCTCCCTGTGTTCTGCGGTGGCAGAGCCCGGTGCATCGGAGGATGCAGCTGGTGCAGCCTTGGCTCCTGCCGCCTTGGCCTGTACTTCTGAGGCAGCAACCTCCGCAGCATGGTCATCAGCTGCTGCTGGAGCAGTTTCGGGGTGAAGGGGCCTGAGCCCAGCAAAGGCCGGATACTGCTGCTCTTCAGGCGTGAGCACCGTGACGGCGTCCCCACCTGCCAGGGGCCTGTAGGCGAAGTCGTTGGCCTTGAAGGTGTCGTCGATGCGCAGGATCTGCTCCCGCACTCGGCGGCGACACTCCATGGCGAACTCCAGCAGCTCGGCGATCTCGTCCGGGGTGGCCTTGCCATCGGGATGGATGATCTTCATCAGGCCGGAGAAGGTCTTCTCGAAACCCGTTTGGTCGCGGGTCGACACCTCCGAGCTGATCTCGAAGTGGGGCTTGTATAGGCCGGTGTAGTCCTCGGTGCGCAGGTGCTTGAGCACCTCAGCGATGTAGTCCACCACGAAGCCGTAGCCGGTGCAGAACAGCTCGTGGCGCACCGGCTGCACCTCCCAGCCGGGGTTGAAAGCATGGATGCGATCGAGGAACGCCGAGTCGATGTATTTGTCGGGCAGCGGCTCGTAGAAGTGGGAGTGCTTGAGCATGTAGGCCACCGACTTCTGGGTGTTGCCCATGAACACCATC
>CAIZQU010000167.1 GCA_903935205.1 uncultured cyanobacterium
GGGTGCGATCTGCCGTAGCCGACTGCTCACTGTCACCATGACCTTGCGACAACAGGGCCGTGATGTCTGGCCGTTCCTGGAGCAGGCCTGGATCGCCCATCATCGCGGTGGGGTGATGCCATCGCTGCTGCCGCATCCCTGAGTCCGGCAAGAATCGGTGGCTGCATCTTTGATCGCTTGCTGATCAGCGATCAAGTTGGCATGCGCGACACGGAGCGTCCCGATCCCTGAACGGGTACCAAACGGAGGACGGCAAAACACGCATCCAGTGCCGCTTTGAGGATGACAACCTCTGGCTGACTCAGGCGCAGATCGGCGAGCTCTATCAGAAGGACGTCAAGACGATTAACGAGCATCTCCTCAACATCGACGAAGAGAAAGAGCTTGCAGAAAGCTCAACCATCCGGACATTCCGGATCGTTCGAATCGAGGGCAAATGCCACGCCCGCATGCCCCTGCCCAGAAAGCCAGTAAGCTGGTTTACCAGGCCAGAGATGCATGAAAACCACCCTTGACCTTCCCGATCACCTGATGCGCCAGGTCAAGCAACGAGCGGTGCAGCAGGGGCGGCCGATCAAGGAGCTGGTGGCCGACTACATCCGCCAGGGCCTGCATGGTTCTGGCGCCCTGCCGCAGGCCGCCAGGCGCGAGGTGTTGGAGGTGGACACGGAAGGATTCCCGCTGTTCCGCACGGATCCCCAGCTCAAGCGGCCTCCGATCGATGTGCCCACAGCCCTGCGGCTGGAGCAGGCCACCCTGATGCAGGAGGACTGTCAGCGTGCCGGCTTGTCTGCTTGATAGCAACGTGTGGCTGGCTGCGGCCTTTGCCGAGCATCCAGCCCATGCGGTCTCCCGCCGGGTGCTGTGCTCGGCCAGCGCGGACGAACCGGCGTTGTGGTGCCGCGCCACCCAGCAGAGTTTTCTGCGTCTGGCCTCCACGCCGGTGATCACGCAGGCCTATGGCGTACCGAAGGCCAACAACGGCGATGCCTGGGCCGCGCTGCAGACCTTCCTGGCGCTGCCGCAGGTGGATGTGATCGATGAACCGCCCGAGCTGGGGCGCACCTGGTGCCAGTTGGGCGCGATCGAGCAGGCCGCCCCGAAACGTTGGATGGATGCCTACCTGGCCGCCTTCGCGATCACGGCCGACCTTTCCCTGATCAGCCTCGATCAGGATTTTCGCCAGTTTGAGCCGGAGGGCCTCACGCTCCAACTGCTGCAGGCGGATGGCGATGGAGACCACGCACCATGAGCTTTCCCCGTTACCCGGCCTACAAGCCCAGCGGCGTGGAGTGGCTGGGACAGGTGCCGGAGCATTGGGAGGCCTTACCACTTAGGCGCTTGATCCGAGAGGTGACATCCGGTACAAGTGTTAATGCAATTGACGAGCCAGCGGGACCAGGACAGGCAGGAGTACTGAAGACAAGCTGTGTCTACACAGGTGAATTTCGACCTGAAGAGAATAAAGCAATACTTGAATCTGAACTTGACCGCGCAACCTGCCATATCGAGGCAGGCTCGCTGATTGTTAGTCGCATGAATACGCCCGACCTGGTTGGCGCAGCTGGGCTCGTCAGGAACGATGATCCTTCCCTTTTCTTACCAGATCGGCTCTGGCAAGTGAGATTCCAAGTCTGTGATCCTCGGTTTATGAATTACTGGTGTAAGTCTGCGTCTTATCGAAGTCAGGTTCAGCTGGCATGCTCCGGTACAAGTTCAAGCATGCAAAACCTGAGCCAGGACAATTTCCATTCCTTCATCGCTCCGTTGCCACCCACTGGCGAGCAATCAGCCATCGCTACCTTCCTCGAACACGAAACCGCCAAGATCGACGCCCTGATAGCCGAGCAGCAGCGCCTGATCGAGCTGCTTCAGGAGAAGCGTCAGGCCGTGATCTCCCATGCCGTGACCAAGGGGCTGAATCCGGACGCGCCGATGAAGGATTCGGGGGTGGAGTGGCTGGGGGAGGTGCCGGAGCATTGGGAAGTCGGACCAGTAAAGAGGTTCCTAGCCTCCATGAACCACAAACGAATTCCCCTCAGCTCGGAAGAAAGATCAACACGACAAGGCGAATATCCCTATTATGGTGCGTCTGGAGTCATCGATTCCGTCGACGACTTCCTCTTTGAAGAATCATTGGTACTGGTCTCCGAGGATGGAGCGAACCTGCTGATGCGATCAACCCCCATAGCCTTCGTCGCGAGCGGGAAGTACTGGGTCAACAATCATGCCCACATTCTTAAGCCCTTAGATGGGATGCCAACTTTCTGGAGCGAAATGATTGAATCGCTTCAAATAGCGCCTTTTGTGACCGGTTCAGCTCAGCCAAAGCTAACCTCAGAAGCGCTGATGAATCTCATAGTCGCTGCGCCACCAGAAGAGGCTGAGAAAAGTGGTATCCAAAAGCGAATCCAAGAAGCAATCGCCGAGTTTGACCCACTGCTTGGTGCATCTCGCAATTCGATAGCTCTGTTGCAAGAACGCCGCTCCGCCCTGATCTCCGCCGCCGTCACCGGCCAGATCGACGTGCGCGGCCGGGTGCAAGAGGCTGAAGCCGCATGAGCAGCACCCCCAAGACGATCCAGATCTTCCTGCCGAGCGGCGAACCACACGGAATCCGCATCGCCGAGATCACCACCCGCATCGTGCAGGTGATCGAGCCGCGAGGCCTCGCCACCGCGCAGGTGATGACATCAGGCACACAGCCTGGTTAGGATGGCGGCATGGGCCCATTCGTCTGGAGCCATGCCAAGAACGCTCTGCTCATGGCTGAACGGGGCCTTTGCTTTGAGGCCATTGTCGCCGCTGTCGAAGCCGACGGGTTGCTTGATGTGCTGGAGCATCCCAACCCCAACCGCTATCCCGGCCAACGCATCCTGGTGGTCTGCCTGAACGCTTATGCCTATCTCGTTCCATATGTGGAAACAGACAGCGGCTTCTTTCTCAAGACCATCATTCCCAGCCGCAAGGCCACACGCCAGTATCTTGCTGATTCGTGATCATGACAGCCTCTTATCATCTCGACCCTGAGGAGCAACAACTCCTCGACGACGTTGAGACCGAATCCCTGCGCTCTGTGGCGTCACCCGAGCTCCTGGATGGATTCCGAGCTGCCGCCCGGGCCACAGGTCTGAAGGATCAGCGCATCAACATCCGCCTCTCCAGCATCGACCTCCAGGCCCTGCGCACCCGAGCCCTGCAGGAGGGCATGCCCTATCAGACTCTGATCAGCAGCGTCTTGCATAAATATCTCAGCGGAGCCCTGCGGGAATCGCCTGCACCCATCCAGCCACTGCAATAAATGCCCGTTATCTGTCAGTGTCATGGGGATCCCTCACGCTCAGCGCAGCAGCTGGATTGTCAGCGGCAGGTTGAGGCGCAACCCCAGGCTCAGGCGGCCGTGTCGGCGTCCCCAGCAGAAAACGGCGCCACCACCAAACCCAGCGCCTCAAGATCCTCTCGCAGGCCCTCCACCTCCACTCGGGCCGCCAGGGATTTCTGCACCACCTCAGCCCAGTTCACGCTGGTGATTCCCGCAACGCCCAGCAACCCATCAACGCCATTGGACCCGGGTTACGCCCGCAGATAAGCCAGCAGAGCCGGCCCTGGCGCCCCACGTCTGGTGGAGGTGACGGGAGCCTGGAGGTGCGGCCTCTCCCGGGAAACTGCCGTAGAACTGCCATGTCCCCGATCCTTCGCTATGGCCACGACGCGTCTTGAGATCCTCCTCAGTGACCAGGTCAACCAACGGCCTGAAGCCCTTGCCGCTGCGGAAGGACGCACCACAACGGATGTGTTCCGTCGTGCTATTGCTCTTTACATGCTCGTTAAAAAACAGGAGAAGGCAGGAGCCAGGCTCCAGTTTGCCAATGGGGATCAGGTGGAAACGCTGGTTAGCATCTGATGGCTAACATCAGTGCTAAATACGACTTGATTGGAGTACAATAGCGTTGCGGCATGACGGATGGTGATCCCATGGATTCGGAGCAGGAGACAGAATCCACGCCAGCTCTGTGTTGGAACAGCTTCTTTCTCGATGTCCCCTGCGTGAGCGTTGACGTCCTGGCTGAACGCGCCTCTCAGGAGCAGGCAGAGCGTGAACCTTTCTGAATAGCACCCAGATCCCCCGGCCTGGCTATGCAATGGCTGCATCAATCCCAGCCCTGCTGCAGTGGAGACTCCTAGGCTGTAGTGGTAGCCCACTGTTGGCGCAACTCCGCAGCCCATGAGCCTCCACCACGAGATCGCCTTCGAGCGCGAGATCTGCGAGCACCTCGGCGCCAACGGCTGGCTCTACGAGGAAGGCAGCGCTGCCGCCTACAGCCGCGAGCTCGCCCTCTACCCGCCGGACCTGATCGCCTGGGTCCAGCAGGCCCAGCCCGAGGCGTGGGAGGTGCTGCAGAAGAACCATGGCGCCAAGGCGGAAGCCACCCTGCTGCAACGGGTGCGGCAGCAACTCGATCAAGTCGGCACCCTTGATCTGCTGCGCCATGGCGTGGAGGTGCTGGGGCTGCCCAAGGCCCTCAGGCTCGCGGAGTTCAAGCCAGCGTTCGGGCTCAATCCGGCAATCCTGGCCCGCTACGACGCCAACCGTCTGCGGGTGATGCGGCAGGTGCGCTACTCCACCCGCAACGAGAACTGCCTCGATCTGGTGCTGTTCCTCAACGGCATCCCGGTCGCCACCGCCGAGCTCAAGACCGACAACACCCAGAACATCGCTGATGCGGTGTGGCAATACAAGACCGACCGACTGCCCAAGGCCGCCGGCCAGGCCCCCGAACCGCTGCTCTCCTTCCCCAGTGGCGCCTTGGTGCACTTCGCCGTCAGCAACCGTGAGGTGCAGATGACCACCCGCCTGGAGGGCCCCCGCACCCAGTTCCTGCCCTTCAACCGCGGCTCCGATCCTGGAGGCCCCGACTGCGGTGCCGGCAACCCTGTGATCGCCGGCCATCGCACCGCCTATCTCTGGGAGGAGGTGTGGGAGCGACACAGCTGGCTGGAGATCCTTGGCCGCTACTGCATCGCGGAGCGCGACAAGAAAAAGCAGATCCGCCGCCTGGTCTTTCCCCGCTACCACCAGCTGGCCGTCACCCGGCTGCTGCTCCAGGCGGTGCTGGAGGAGGGGCCCGGCTGGCGTTATCTGATCCAGCACTCGGCCGGCTCCGGCAAGACCGCCTCGATCGGCTGGAGCTCCCACCTGCTCGCCGATCTGCACGACGCGAACGACCGCAAGCTGTTCGACACGGTGCTGGTGGTGAGCGACCGCAGCGTGATCGATTCCCAGCTGCAGGAAACGCTCGAGAACTTCGAGCGGCGCAAGGGGGTGGTGGCCTCGATCACCAGCGAGAAGGGCATCAAGAGTGAGCAGCTGGCCGCCGCGCTTTCGGGCGACAAGAAGATCGTGGTCTGCACGATCCAGACGTTCCCGGCCCTGATCAAGAAGATGCAGGAGCTCACCGCCACCAGCGGCAAACGCTTCGCGGTGATCGCCGATGAGGCCCACAGCTCCCAGGCCGGCGACGCCGCTCTCAAGCTGCGCAAGGTGCTCTCCGCTGCTGAGTTGGCCGAGCTCGCCGATGGCGGTGAGCTGACGATGGAGGATGTGCTGGCCGCAGAGATGAGCGCAAGGGCCGCCGGCACCCGGGCCGGAAGCGGCGGCATCACCTACGTGGCCTTCACCGCCACCCCCAAGGCCAAGACGCTGGAACTGTTCGGTCGACGACCGAATCCGAACGAACCGACAGGCCCCAGCAACCTGCCCGCGCCCTTCCACGTGTACTCGATGCGCCAGGCGATCGAGGAGGGGTTCATCCTTGATGTGCTGCAGAACTACACCTCCTACAAGCTGGCCTTCCAGCTGGCTCAGGAAGGCCAGAGCCTCTCCAGCGAGGAGGTCGAGCGCAATGCCGCTCTCAAGAAGCTGATGGGTTGGGTGAAACTCCATCCCCACAACATCGCCCGCAAGGTGGAGATCGTGGTGGAACACTTCCGCCAATTCGTGTGGCCGCTGCTCGATGGCAAAGCCAAGGCGATGGTGGTGGTGGGCTCCCGCAAGGAGGCGGTGCGCTGGAAGCTCGCCATCGACAAGTACATCTCTGAGAAGGGCTATCCCCTTGGCACCCTCGTGGCCTTCAGCGGCGAGGTGAGCGATCCGGAGATCGGCCCCGATGGGTTCACCGAACGGAGCCATACCCTCAACCCCAACCTCAAGGGCGACATCCGCGAGACCTTCAAGAGCGAGGGCTACCAGATCCTGCTGGTGGCCAACAAGTTTCAGACCGGCTTCGACCAGCCGCTGCTCTGCGGCATGTACGTGGACCGCCGCCTCGATGGCATCCAGGCCGTACAGACCCTCTCGCGCCTGAACCGTTGCCACCCGGGCAAGGACACCACCTACGTGGTGGATTTCGTCAATGACCCCAACGACATCCTGGCCGCCTTCAAGACCTACTACGCCACCGCCGAGCTGGCCGAGGCCACCGATCCCAACCTGATCCTCGATCTCAAGACCAAGCTCGATGCCCAGGGTCATTACGACGAATACGAGATCGACCGGGTGGTGAAGGTGCTGCTGGATGAACGCCACAGCGATAAGGTGCGGCAGAGTCAGCTGATGGCCGCAATCGAGCCGGTCGCCCAGCGATTGATGACGCTTTACAAGGAAGCCAGGCTGGCCTATCGGCAGGCAGAAGACAGCAACGATGGCGATGCCCTGAAGCGGGCCAAGGAGGAACTCGATGCCCTGACGCTGTTCCGCAGCGACATGGGCACCTATGGACGCTTCTATACATTCCTCTCGCAGATCTTTGATTACGCCAACACCGGCCTGGAGAAGCGGGCCATGTTCTACAAGGCCCTGCTGCCGCTGCTGGAGTTCGAGCGTGAGATCAATACGATTGATCTTTCCAAGGTGGTGCTCACCCACCACCATCTGCGCGATCTCGGCACCAGAACACTCGATCTCAAGCAGGGGGAAAATCCGGCCATCCCAGGCATGGCCCCTGGTGGTGGCGGGGTGCAGGACAAGAACAAAGTGGAGCTGGCAGAGATCATCGCCAAGCTCAATGAGCTGTTCAGCGGGGAGCTCAGTGATCACGACAAGCTTCCTTATGTCTGCTCGGTGATTCGCGGCAAGCTGTTGGAATCCTCCACCCTGCGTCAGCAGGCTGCCGCCAACAGCAAGGAACAGTTCTCCCATTCACCGGATCTCAATAAGGCGCTCCTCGATGCGATCATCGGCGCTCTCGATGCCCATCAACTGATGAGCACTCAGGCACTCAACTCAGAAGACGTGCGTGAGGGAATGATCGACATCCTCCTGAACCACACCAACCTCTACGAAGACCTTCGTGATCAAGGTCTGAAGGAATGAGCCCCGATCCACTCACCCTCGCAGCTGCGGAACAAGCGCGCAATGTGGCAGTGCAGATGATGACCGAGCGCGGTCGGGGTCTGGTGCTGGTGGGTGCCGCTCGGCTGGATCTGGCCCTGGAGCATCTGCTCAAGGCCGTGATGGCCCCCAGCGCTGACCCTGACGACAAGCTGTTCACGCCTGATCGATCCCTGGGCAGCTACGGCGCCAAGATTTCATTGGCCGCACGGCTCGGCCTGATCGAAGCGCCGATCGAGCAGGCCCTGCACGCCATCCGCAGCGTGCGCAACGACTTCGCCCACAGCGCCGGCGAACCAACCCTGGCGGAACCGCGCCACCAGAAGCGCCTCCAGCGGGTCTACCCCGAGGCGGAACCCTCACCGCTATGGATCGCCCTGGCGCCACTGCTGCAAAGCCAGGCGGGGCTCACAGCCCAGGAGCGGGCCTTCATCCTGCTGGTCACCACCCTGGTGGCTTCGATCGAAGCCTGCGCCCATCTCCAGACCCCCTTCACACCTCGCGCGACCGTGCGCTTCAGAAACCGCTGACGCCACCGGCAGGCGGCCCGAGCCCATCGGAAGCCCAGCGCCGATTCCCACGGCGCCTCCCCCCCGTTGACCAACGGTCCCCGCCAAACTCATCGCTGCGATCAGCCCCCTCCGCCCCGCCATGCCCCTCCGCCGTCAGGCCCTGGGCCTGCTGCTGGCCCTGGCGCTGCCTGCAACAGCGACCGCCGCCGCCGGGGCAAGCTCGACGTCGCTGCCAACCACCGCAGCGACCTCGGCAACGAGGGAGAAACCGGCGATGGCAGCCGCCGCTGTCGTTCCGGCCGGAACGAAGGGGCGGCCTGAGGCTGCCGCCACGGCGACCGCCATGCCGACCCCGATCCTGCTGCGGGTGGGGGTGCTCGATGGCTCACCGCCCTGTTCGGACCAGCTGAGCAGTGGCCGGTGGCAGGGACGGGCCCTGGACCTCTGGGAGGCGATCGCCAGCCGCGAGCAGCTGCCCTTCCTGCTGCGCTCCTACCCATCGGCCCAGGCATTGCTGGAGGCGACCCGCCGGGATGAGATCGATGTGGGGGTCGGCTGCCTGACGATCGCCCCGGAGCGGCTTGGGATCTACCGCTTCAGCCTTCCCTTCCAGGAAGCGGGGCTGGCGGTGCTGTTGCCCACCGACCGCCTCGGGGCCGGCCGGGCCATGCTCCAGGCCGTGCTCAGCCCGCAGCTGCTGCGGGTGGTGCTCGGCTATCTGCTAGTGATCGCCCTGCTCAGCGCCCTGGTCTGGTGGGACGAACACCGCCACGACAGCCCGGGCGACTGGCGCGGTCAGCTGCGCCGCTACGCCCTGGTGTTCCAGGTGTTGGCCTCCGGCCCGGGCACCAATGTGATCGTGACCCGCACCCGCGGCCATGGGCTGGTGCTGCTGAGCTGGCTGGTGCGGATCATCGGCGCCTCCCTGATCGTCAGCACGATCACCCTGGAGGTGCTTCAGAACCCCTCCGCCCGCGGCTCGCAGCCCCGGTCTTTGGCGGATCTCGCCGGCCTGCACATCGGGGTGCGGCCCGGCAGCATCAGCGCCCGCTGGCTGGAGGATGCCCCTGCGGAGCACAGAATCACGGCGGTGCCCCTCCCCGACCTCTCCAAGGGGCCGGCGCTGCTGCTGGGGGGAGGACTGGATGCGCTCCTGGCGGATGAACAGCAGCTGCGCTGGATACGGCAGCAGGCGACCGCCCGCGAGCGCCTGAGGCTGCAGCTGGCGATGGAGGGAAGCCGCAAGGAGTCGCAGGCCTTCAGCCTCTCCCCACGGCTGGAGCCGGCCCTGGTTCTGCGCATCGACCGGGCGATCAGCCAGGCGAAACGGGATGGTCTGCTGCCTTGATCGGCTCGGCAGCATGGACGGGCGGCTCCGCCTCCCCCCAGCACCATGGCCCTTCCCCTCGCCGACCACCTGGCGCGCCAACGCAATCGCGACGCGGCTGAGCGCACCCTGATGGCCTGGATCCGCACCTGCCTGTCGCTGATCAGCTTCGGCTTCGGACTGGACAAGATCGTGGCGGCGATCAACGCCCGCGAGATGGGCGGCAGCGGCCATGCCGAGCTGGGGGTGCGGCTGGTGTCGATCGCCTTCATCCTCACCGGCGTGTTGGCGATGGCGGCCGCCACCCAGCAGCACCGCCGCAACCTGAAGCGGTTGCTGCGAGACGATTTCACCTATCACGCCGATCCTTCGATCGCCACGGCCACCGCCGTGATGATCAGCCTGATCGGCCTGGGCGCCCTGGGACTGCTGCTGGTGGGCGCCCTGCTGAGCTGAATCCCACCAGAGCATGGCGACGGCGGCCCCCCCGGCCCAGCCGTTGCCAATCCGTTCAGGCTGACCAATCCTGAAGCCAGCTCGCCCGCTGCGCCGCAGCCCCTGCCATGCCTGCACCGGTCGGCCTGTTCATCACCCTCACCCTGTTCAGCACTATGCTGGCCCTTGGGCTCAGCCTGCAGCCGGAGGCCCTGAGGGGCTGGCTGGGCCGACCCGGCCTGCCCCTGCGCCTGCTGCTGGGCTCCTGTGTGCTGGTGCCGCTGGCGGGCCTGCTGCTGCTGCAGACCCCCCTGAGCCTGGCGATCGATCGCGACGGACGCACCGCCATCGCCCTGATGGCCCTCTGCCCCAGCGCCCCCCTGGCGATGCGCAAGGCCCGCAAGGTCGGGGGCGACTACCAGCTGGCGGCTCTGGTGCAGGTGGGTGCGGCGCTGCTGGCGATCCTGACGGTGCCGGCCCTGGGCTGGCTGTTCCGCCAGCGCTTCGGGGTGCTCGGCTGGGACGCCTATCCCCTCGATGTGGCCCTGCAGGTGGGCAAAGCCCAGGTGCTGCCCCTGCTGCTGGGGCTGCTGCTGCGCCGCTGGCAGCCCTCGCTGGCGGATCGGCTGCAGGGGCCGCTCAGCACCCTGGCCAACGGCCTGTTGCTGCTGCTGATCAGCCTGGTACTGATCAAGACCGCTCCCCAGCTCTGGGCATTCCTGCCCAGCAACGGCTTGGCATTGGTGATGATGGCCTTGCTGGTGGGGGCCTCGTTCCTGATCGGCCAGCTGCTGGCCGGGCCCGGCTCTGACCAGGGCCTCACCGCATCCCTGGTCACGGCGATGCGCAACCCCGGCCTGGCCCTGATGTTCGCCAATCGCCACGGCCAGGGGTTACCCGAGCTGAAGCCAGCCCTGCTGATCTATGTGCTCATCACCGTGCTGCTCAGCCTGCCGCTGGTTGCCCGGCGGAAGCGGCTGGTTGGCTGAGCGTGGGGATCGCGCCGCTCAACGGCCATGGCGGCGGCCTTCGCGCAGCAGCTCCGAGGGCCGCAGGCCGAAGGTGCCATGGAAATCGCGGCTGAACACCGCCAGATTGCTGAAACCGAAGCGCATCGCGATCTCGGAAACCGTCTCATTCGGCTCGGGCTGGAGGAGGGCCAGGCGTGCACCCTCCAGCCGCTGGCGACGCACCCATTGGATTGGTCCACAGCCGAAACGCTGCTGAAAAGCCGCCTGCAGATGGCGGCGCGAATAGCCGCTGATCTGCTCCAGCTCGCTGAGATGAATCGGGCGCTGCAGGTTGGCAACAATCCACTCCAGGAGTTCCTCAAAGATGCGGGAGCGGGAGGAGGGGCCATCAACACCACGCTCCTCCAGCAACTGCGACAGTCTTGGGAAGAGCATCAAGGAGAGGATGCGATAAATCACATCGTCGATCTGCAGCAGCGCCATATAACCTGATGCTTCCAGGCTGGTTTCATCAACCAGGGCGATGGTCTTGCGCAGGGTCTTGAGCAGCTTGGCGTTGCGTTCGTTCTGGATGCTGATGGTGCGGACCATCTGCAGATCGGGATGAAAGCGGCGCTCCGACACACCAAACCCTGCCATGCTCGCGGCGGTGCGGCGCAGTCTTTGGAGATCAAGATCAAAGGCCAGACCATTAAAATGGTCCACGGTATAATGATAAGACTGACCCGGAGCGAAGAACAGCGGGTTGGTCGGCGTGATCTCCAGGGTGCGCCCTTCAGCCTGATAGGTGGTTCTCCCGGCCAGACAGATATTGATCGAACCGGTGCCCTCACGCTCTCCGATGATGCCCTGAATCGGCGAGGTGTAGCCGCAGGTGAGGATCAGGTTGCCGGCGGCGGCACTGGACGACCGGTGCAGGAACGTGCACTCCCAGCCGCGACGGGGACCGAAATCGAGCAGCGAATAATGCTGAGCCAGTCGCGAGGCCAGGATCTGGGGATCGCGATCGATGCGAGCGCTGCTCTCATGGAAGACCAGGGGCAGCGAGGCGACGGCGGGATCAGCAACCGGAATCTTCACAGGGGCAAAGGTGGATGAGGACCTGGATCAGGGATGGGGGATGATCTGTTGGTGAATCCGAGCCGCCTTGCGAGCCAGGAGAACAGATCAGCAAGGCGATGGCTGGGCCATGAATCGATGCCTCAGCGCGGGCGATCGCGGCCTGAGCGATGAAAGCAAGGGAATGACAATGGAGACAATGCAGGGATGCAGGAGTGCTGGGAATCGGGTTTGCGGCTGAAGGGCACGAGGCTTGGATGACCATCCATAGGCCGACAACAGGAATGGGCTGGCGAGGACGAAACAACGACCAAGGCCGAGAACACCAGCGGCTGGATCCGAGGTGGATCCATCGTTTTCAGCTGATGACGCTGCCACTGCTGAGAACGGCCCCATCGCAGCTCCGGCAGGGCCCGCCGCGATGACTGGCCGGCGACAGAGGTCGATTGGCGAGAAAGAATGTCGGGAGATGGATGCAGCCCCGAAGCAATGTCAATAGGGCAGTGTCAATGGGGAAATGTCCCTAAGGAAATCAGCATGGATGGCGACCAGAGCAACGCAACCACCTCACTTTGGCACGCTATCTTGCACCTGCACCATCGCCAACCCAGCAGCCCCTGACAATCAGCCTCAGCCTGAGCCGCTGACAGCAAGCCTGGCGCACAAGCTTGCATCCAGTGCAGCTGATGCCAGCCACTCGAGCTGAAGCATCGCGCATGATTTTGCAAATCGCGCAATGCAAATCCGCTGCCCGGGAGTCGGTCGGGGCTGACAGGCCCCGACTCCCTGGCCAGCTTGGAGGGGATTCGCTTCGCGTTATCCCTCGCCATGCCCAACGGTCAACCCAACATTCTCATCCTCTGGGGCGACGACATCGGCCAGAGCAATCTCAGCTGCTACAGCGACGGGTTGATGGGGTATCAGACCCCCAACATCGACCGCGTGGCCAAGGAGGGAGGGCGCTTCATCCATTACTACGCCGAACAGAGCTGCACCGCCGGTCGCGCCGCCTTCATCACCGGCCAGAGCGTCTACCGAACCGGCCTCAGCAAGGTCGGCCTGCCCGGAGCAGAGCTTGGCTTCCGGGCTGAGGATCCGACCATCGCCGAGCTGCTCAAACCCCTGGGCTATCGCACCGGTCAGTTTGGCAAAAACCATTTCGGTGATCGCGATGAGCATCTGCCAACGATGCACGGCTTTGATGAATTCTTCGGCAATCTCTACCATCTCAATGCCGAAGAAGAGCCGGAACTACGCGACTATCCACCGGAGGAAGACTTCCCCAACTTCCGCCAGCGCTTCGGCCCCCGTGGTGTGCTCCATTGCTGGGCGAATGGCGATGGCAGTCAGCGGATCGAAAACACCGGCCCGCTGACACGCAAGCGAATGGAGACAGCCGACGATGAGTTCATGGTTGAGGCCAAGCGCTTCATCCGAGATGCGGTGGCCAGTGGCCAGCCGTTCTTCGTGTGGTTCAACACCACCCACATGCACTTCCGCACCTATGCCAGACCCCAGGACATCGGCCGCAGCGGCCGCTGGCAGTCGGAATATCACGATGTGATGATCTATCACGACGAATGCATCGGCGAGATGCTCAATCTTCTCGATGAACTCGGCATCAGCGATGACACGATCGTCATGTATGGCACCGACAATGGCCCCCACATGAATAGCTGGCCCGATGCTGGCATGACCCCATTCCGCAATGAGAAGAACAGCAACTGGGAGGGCGCCTACCGGGTGCCGGCCCTGGTCCGCTGGCCTGGCCACATCACCCCCGGCACCCTGTTCACCGGCATCGTCAGCCATCTCGACTGGCTTCCCACCCTGCTGGCAGCCGCAGGGGAGCCGGAAATCAAGGAGAAGCTGCTGGCCGGCCACCAGGTGGGCAGCAAGACCTTCCGGATCCATCTGGACGGCTACAACATGCTCGATTACTGGACCGGGAAGAGCAACAGCAGTCCACGCAAGGAATTCTTCTACTTCTCCGACGATGGTGATCTGACCGGACTGCGTTACGACAACTGGAAGTTTGTCTTCGCCGAGCAGCGTGCCGCGGGCACCTGCCAGATCTGGGCTGAGCCCTTCGTGCAGCTGCGGGTCCCGAAGATCTTCAACCTGCTCACCGATCCCTATGAGCGGGCCGACATCACCTCCAACACCTATTGGGACTGGATCTTCGATCACGTGTTCCTGCTGGTCCCGGCCCAGACCTTCGTCGCCCAGTTCCTGAAGACCTTCCAGGACTATCCACCGCGTCAGAAGGCGGCCAGCTTCTCGGTGCAGCAGGTGCTGGAGAAGATGGAGGCCACCCTCGGGCGCTCCTGAGCACCCTGGCCCGTCCAGCGGATCCGGCCTTGCGCGCTGGACCCGCTGGACGGCCTCAGCTGGATCCTTCTCTGGTCGGCTTCACCATCCGAACCATCGCCCATCGCCCATCGACAGTGGCAAGGGATCGGCCCGGCCCCCGGCTCCCCACCGTCGCGAAGCAGCACCGATCAGGCCGGCCCACCGATGGCGATCAGGCCGGATCGCAACTGAAATCCTGCACATCCCCGCGGGAGCGGCGCAGCCGAAAGCGGGGATGGTCCGGCGTCTCCAGGCTCCACCACCACCGCCCATCGGTGAAGCTGGCTGCACCGGCATTGTTCGTGCGCGGCAGCTGCAGGTTCAGATCGCGCCAGTGCAGCACCACGAAGCCACCGACCGGCACCGGACCGCTGCTGGGATCGGGGATCGCTGGGTCATCCACCGCCCCTCGCACCAGGTCGGCGGCCAGGGGATCTCCATCGCAGCGGTAGAGGCTGCGCTTGGCGCCGGGGAGGGGATCGGGAGGCCCTGATGGCGTGAGCGCCAGGGCGCTTCCAATTCCGGCCAGCGGACCGAGGCAGAGCAGCAGCCCCAGCAGGGGCGTCACCAGCACAGCCCGGCTGGCCCGGCGAAGCCACGCCAGCCACCCCGGCGGCAAGGGGTGCGGGAGGGTTGGAGGCGATGCCATGGCGGGAGCCGGATCAACGGGGGTGTCGATGGAAATCCTGGGGGATCCAGGGTGTTGGCCGGAGCTGGGCGCTGATCGATCCCAGGCGCTGCGGTGCCATCACGCCCCACCGCCTCGCGGAGCCCATGGGAACGGAATGCTGACCGGATCAGGAGACGAGACCATCGGGAGCGCCTCTCACCGAAGTCGGCCAGGCCCGCCAGGATCAGGGAGGCCATGCAGACCAGGGGCAGGGCCCTGGAGACGACGAGACGATGACGCGACCCATCGGGGACAGCAGCGACAACCGGGTCGGCTCGGCCACAGCGGGTGGGGTCGGGACCGCGACACCCGCGGCTTCAACCGCAGGGGCGGGATCCGGGGGTGCGGCGCCGGGGCCCGATCCCGGCAGCTCCAGGGGGCCGGTGTTGATCTTCGATGGTGGCTGCCCGTTCTGCCGCCACTTCGCCGAGCTGAGTGAGCTGCGCAGCGGCATCCCCGGCCTGACGATCCGCGATGGCCGCGCCGAGACCGCCCTGCGACAGCAATTGGCCCGTCGTGGCTACCACCTGCGCGATGGCGCCATGGTGCTGGATGGCGAGCAGGTGCTCCACGGAGCCGCCGCGATCGCCTGGCTGTGTGAACGGATGGCGCCCAGTGCCGCCCTGCTGCACCTGCTCGCCCCACTCCTGGGCGATTCACGGCGCAGCCAGGCGCTCTATCCGCTGCTGCTGCTGGCCCGCCGGGCGGCGCTGGGATGGCGCCGGCTGCCGGTGGATCCGGATGCCAGCGGCGCTCCCCTTCGGGTGCCGACCCGTCTCTGAAGTCCGTGCTGCTGTCCTCAGCGGCCCAGGCGCCAGGGCCGCAGCAGCTGACGCGGCCAATGGCGGGGGCCGTCGTTGGCGCGGAGTGTGGAGCTGACCATTGAGGCCGCCAGCGGCATCCCACCCCGTCGGATCACGCCGACCAGATGAGCGACCAGCACCGCCGGGATCAGAAGCCAGGCCAGCAGATGGATGGCGTAGACGGGATGGCTGAGCTGGCCCTGCCGCAGCCAGTCCTCCTGCATCAGCTTGCCGCTGCCCACCGCCAGGGCCAGGGCCACCAGCGCCACCGCATTGGTGGGATGGCGCAACCGCGGCCGGCCCAGGGTGAGGGCGTAGTAGCCGAACAGCAGGGCCAGGGGCCAGAGCAAGACGCCGATCGTGCCATGGATGTCGATCCAGTCCCCAGCCAGCTGCCAGGGCAGGCGTCCCCAGCGGCCGTCCTGGCGGCTATACACCACCAGGCCGCTCAACCAGGCCAGGGTCAGCAGGGCCGCACTGGCTCCATGGAGCAGGCGCAGGAGCGAGGGCTGGTAGGGGCTGGGGCGGGACGGTGTTGCCATCGGCGGAAGGTCCCTTGCGGACCGGGGGGCGATTGAATCCTGAGCCGGCTCTGACCTGTTCTCTCAGGCCGCATCGGCTCGCTCCTGCTGGGCCAGCAGGGTGGCCACCATCAGGCGCAGGGTGCGGCGGTCGCCGCCTGCGGAGCGCCAACCCTCGATCCAGCGCAGCAGGGGATGGGTCTCGGTCGCTCTGCCCGGCGGAGCAGGGTCCACCATCGCCCGATCGGCAGGATCGGCCGGGGTGGGGGCGGAAGGAATCCCGAGGCGGGCGAGATAGGCCAGGGCGTCATCCAGGCAGGAGGCGCCGGCGCCGAAGCCCTCGAGGCAGGGATCGAGAGCGGCCATCAGAATCTCCAGCTCCGCAACGTCAAGGGCGGGCAGGGGGTCGTCTGGGGCCATCGGGGCACACCGGAACACGCCCCAGCATGCCTCCGCCGCGGCGGCGGCGCAGCGCTGCCGCGGCAATCCCTCCCCCGACAGCTCTCCCAGGAGCCTGTTGCGCGTAGGTCGACAGGCCAGTCCCTGAACAGAGACAGAGCCGATCGGGCGCCGATCGCGGCCTCAGCCTGAGACCAAGGGCATCAGGAACAGGGCATCAGCAACAGGCCATCAGGACC
>CAIZQU010000168.1 GCA_903935205.1 uncultured cyanobacterium
CAGAGTGTTGCCAACGGCTATGAGCTTATCTGGGTAGGAGCTTGCGCTGCCTGGGCGGATGTCCTTGACGCGCACGGTGCCTGCGGCTGTGCCGTCGGATTTCCAGAGTTCTCTGTCTTCGCCGAAGACTTCGCTGGCTGCGAAAAAAACAGTGCTGCCAACAGCTGTCAGCAAGCTGTTGTATGACGAGCTGCTACCAGGGGAGATGTTGGCGACGCGGGTTGTGCCGGTGTCATCGCTCTTCCAGAGCTCCCGGGGCCATAGGGAATCTCCGAGAACAAAGAAAAGTGTGTTGCCAGCCGCCGTGAGCTCGCTGATTGTTGAGGGGCTGGAGATTGGGAGGATATCTAGGGCGAGAGAGGTGCCCATGCTGGTGCCATCGCTTTTCCATAGATCCCTGCCGCCGTAGCCATAGAGCCAACTGTTAATGTCGTCGGCTGTAAAGTAGAGGGTGTTGCCTGCTGTGGTGAGATAGCGCGGTGTTGATGGCCATGGCCCTGGAAGAATGTCCTTAAGCAGGGTTGTGCCTGCGGTAGTGCCATCGCTTTTCCAGAGCTCGTTGCCGTTGCTGCCGTCATCGGTTGAAAAGTAGAGGGTGTTGCCGGCGGCCGTGAGACTATCTCCATGGCTTCCGTTGGTTGCGATGCCTGGGTAGATATCTTTGACGAGGGATGTGCCGGCAGTAGTGCCATCGCTTTTCCAGAGCTCATTGCCGTTGCTGCCGTCATTGGCGAAGAAGAACAGAGTGTTGCCAATCGCAGCGAGTCTGGCGCCAAAGCGAAAGGAGCCTGAGATGCCTGGGTAGATGTCTTTGACGAGGGATGTGCCGGCAGTGGTGCCATCGCTTTTCCAGAGCTCTCTGCCGCTGCTTCCGCCTTCCGATACGAAGAACAGGGTGTTGCCAGCGGCCGTGAAGTAAGCGAAGTAGGTTTGGATGCCTGGCTTGGCAACAAGACGCGGGTTGCCCATGGAGGTTAGGTGGGAAGAATGGGAGGGATCAGCGGCTCTGAAGGGGCGCCACCCAGCTCAAGGTCTGTGATTACCGTTGAAGCTGCACGCCGTTAGTGCTGGGGTCTTTTGGTGTGACCGTAACGAATGCTAGCACTCTCTTCCTGTAGGGCGATAGTCATGGTCTTCCCTCTGTGCGGCTTCTGAGATGGGGTACTGGCCTCAGGGTTGGTGGATTGCTTGTTGCTTTGGCCTGGCATTCAAAGTGGGCCTCTCCCGGGGGCGGGGGGGTACGCGGTCTAAATCGTTATTGCGGCTGGATAGCTTCTGGCGTGATTTATGCTTGTGCTTTCTTGGCGAGCAGATCCCAGGCGGCTGAATAATCCTGTCTGACAACGCGATCCCCAAATCGCTCAGCAATGGCTCGGTAGGTCATGGCGTGTTTCTGCTTCTGATTGATTGAGTCTGGAGCAAGCCATTGGAGCTGGCATCACCATGATCTCGCGACGACCATAGGTTGGATGAATCCCTGGGCCGACAACCAGAACCATGAAGACAATCCTGGGTCGGCTCAGCCTGGTGCTTCTAGGTTGCTCGCTGGGTGCACTGCTGGCCTTTCGGCTGATCGGATCTCATGTGGACAGAAAAGGGGTGCTGCGCGAGCCCTTCTTCCTGCTGCCGATTGGCCTTCTGCTCGCGGGTGCTGGAGCGGCCACGGGGATCACGGCCATCGCGTGGCGGCATGCCCAGGATCGGGCCTGAACTGGAGAGGTTCATCCGGATGGTCAACCAGCCTTTTGAACCTCCACGGCGGTCTTGTCCATGATTGTCCAGCGTCTGTCTCTTGTTCAGGATCTGGGGCCAAGCCACCGCCTTGCCAGCAGTTCGCTCAGCACCCCCCGCGGCAGCAGCGCCACCGGCAGGAACCAGACCACGTTGAAGAAGAACAGCGGCACGTAGGCGGTCCAGGCCAGCAGGACCAAGACTCCGGCTCCAAGTAGATCACTGCCGATCAGAGATAGCCAGCGGCGGTGCCTCACCTGCCAGGCAGCCAGGGCCCACGAAGGCAGCCAGCAGGCGGTCATCAGCATGGTGAACAGCTGGGCCCCGGTCGCCCCGATCCCGGAATCGCCCGGAGCAAGGCTGGCCAGTAGCGCGATCCACGCCAGCCCGAACCCGAGGTGCACGATCTACCAGAGGTGTTCCCGCTTGATCAGCGAAATCACGATCGATCGCAACCAAGACGACGAAGCCGGTTCTGGCTTGGGTTTTCGCCGCACCAGTTGCGCTACTCCGGGGATGTCAGCCGCGAGGCAACGGGATCGTGGCATTCTCCAGCGAGTGTTGCCGCACACGCTTCCTCAACCGCCTGGCCCAGCCGAAGGCCGCACCCGCACCGAGAACGGGGAGGGGCCCTGGCACCGGCACCTCCTGGGTCGACTGAACGGCGCCGATGTCGCGGCGACCATAGGCGGTACGCGGGTTGCCGAACACGTCAGTGGTGATGACGCTGCCATCGATCGGGTTGATCAAAGCGTTGACCGTGTTCGCATCGGGCACGACATTGACCAGAATCCCAGGGTTCAGCGGGTAACCACCGTTGGGAAGCAGCAGGTACACATCGGTGGTTAGGCTCGTGCTCGTCGGGTAGGTGGAGCCGTCAGTGGGGTCGCTGGTGAGAATGTTGGGGTTGCCGACCAGCGTCTTGATGGCGGCCGAATCCTGTGCGGGGACCGTGGCGAAGTAGGAGTAGTCGTCGGATGTGATATCGCCGCCCAACTCGTCGTACGCATTTTTGTTGAAGGGTCCGAACTGCAGGGGGAGGGGTGCGATTGCACTGGATCGAACATTGATCATTCCCCCAGCGCCATCCCCCCCAGCCGTCAGAGGCATCCCGCTGAATTCGTAGGGCTGCTTCCCTACTTCGTCGTTGGTCAAGGTTCCGTTGGAGATCACGCTCGACGCCCATAGGTTCACCACCCCATCAGAGGAGGCCAGAACACGATTCGTCTGATGAATGTCTTCACCCTCATTGTAAAAGGGATCATCCAAACCGCTACCGTCTGGCTGCATGTACAGGATGCTGTTCACGAAGTTCATCACGGTGCCTGCGCCGACGGCCTGAATGCCGCCCGAGTTTTGGATAATCGACGACACGATGTTGGCGATTCCTTCAGTCCAACGGATCGCGCCCGCGGGAAAAGAGCCATAGTAGTTGACGGTGGGTGTGCACCCGGCATGTTGGCCTGTGCATGTACCGATCTGGCTGTTGGCCATGTTGAGCTTGCCTTGCCCGGTGATGGCTCCCTGGAACAACAAGGATTCGGCGCCAAGTATGAGTGGCCCTTCGAATCCATTGACGCGGTCGAGCTGGACGTTAGTCAGATTCAACGTTCCGTTTGCCTCGAATGCCGAAATGTGATAGGGCGTTTTCCCGCTGGTGAAGAAGCTCATGATCTGGCCGAAGCTTGAGTTCGACCAGGTCAGAGTCGCCGTGCCCGGTTGGAGCAATCCCGCGCCCCGCATCATCGCGATCGTGCCAAGCCCGTTGGCGTTGAGGTTGTCGACAGCCACTTGCAGACGATCGTTGACAATGGCGAATCCAACCCCCTGTTGCAAGATGAGGGCTGGAGGTTGGGGACCGTATAAGGTTCCGGGTGGATTGTCTTTGTCAATAAGCCTCCCGGCAGCGCTTATCCATTGCGGGTTACCCACTAGCGTCGCGCCGTTGCCATTAATGACGACCGAGTCGGTGAATTCGGCCAGGTAGACTTGCTCGACCAGCTGCGATCCGTTGAAACCGTCAACGTTGATCTGCCCGCCCGGCACCCGGACATCGATCGTGTCGGTTCCTGGGGTCATGTTTGCCTGAGCTACCGCCCAGGCAAAGCTGTTCGTGTTTGCTACTGCACCCCACATGGGGTCAGTGACCGTGAAGACGGCCGCGGAAGCTGGCAGGTGAAAAGAAACCGAGAGACCGAGAGACGCAAGAATAGACTTGAATTTGGGATTCATTTTTACCCAAAGCTTACCTAGTTTAATCTAGAACCCTGACCGCATGCTTGCGGGATTGTGATGATTTGCTGAAAACTTGCGTTCTGATTACATTGCCAGCGCCTTGCTCATCCCCTCCGACAAGCCAGGCTCCGCCCCGGGCCAGGGAGATGGAGCCTGGAGCCTGGAGCCTCACTCCATAACCCTGGCCGGTGCGGTGCACACCCACGAGCGGGCGATGCCCTTGGCCGGCAGAAAAGGTGCGTCGTAGAAGCTTGGCTGTCCCTTGGTGCTGTCGCTGTTCTGAACTCGCCACTGCTCGCGCTCACAGCTCACCGTGAGCGTGAGCGAGCCACCGCCGGGCTGGGCAACCCGAAAGAAGCGAACACCGTCGTAGAGCCCCATGGGCTTGGCCTGCAGCTGCTTGAGCAGGATCGCCAGGGCCTGGGGCGGCTCCGCTTGGGCCCGAAGCGGCAACAGCAAGGCAGCACTGAGGCAGGCTGCTGCCGCCACCATCCGGCGCCACGTTCTGCGGGAATTAGTCATCGGCCTTTGTTCGTGGACCTGCCGATTCTGCGATGCCGTCGCGAAATCGGCAGGGAAGGTTTCTTGCCAAGACAGGTCGAGGCAATCCTGCGTTGTTCGCCTTGATTGCTGAGAGGTTTTATTATCTGCGCCCGTGGTCTGCTCAGTGCCGTCGCAACCAACCCCCTCGGGTCTTTCCTTTTCATGCCAGTTTCGAGTCAGCGTTGTTTCAGGACGATCCCCCTGCTGCTGGCCGCCATCAGTTGGCCGGCCGCAGCCGTGGCCGATGTGGTGGTGGTGCCCGTGCCCAGCCCCTACAGCTACGACTCCGCAACCCTGCGGCAACGCAACCTGCGCGGCAGCTGGGGCCGCTACATCGGTTTCATTGGCCACAGCGTGATCGAGTGGCCAGCGGTACCAGCCCAGCTCAATGCCGGCAACCCCGGCACAATCCGCTGCAACGGCAACACCTGCTGGCGTGAGGGCTACGTCGCCCCCAGCCTGCGTGGCGGCACCCCCGCCGGCTCGCTGCGCCACTATTTCAGCTATCAGCTCGACTGCCTTGATCAGAGCTTCGATCGCATCGGCGATGTGCGCTTGCCCGGCCACTACCAGCGCGGCTGGCAGCCGGTGCTCAACGATCCCGTGGCCCTGGCGGTGGCGCGCGACTGGTGCCCGCGCATCAACCAGCTGCCAAAGAAGCCTTAACCGCTCCTCGTCGCTGACTGGAGCTCAGGCGTTCCCCGCATCGGCAGTGGTTACCAGTGAGTGCCAACCGTTCGATCCAGGACGAGGCTGGCCCCCCGGATTTGGCCGTTGCGGCGCGTCTGCCGAGGGCTTTCGCCGCACCAATGGCGATAGTCCGCCGAGGAGGCCCCAGAGGCGATCAGCCCGGCTGCCGCCATCAACTCGGCGATGGAGCAGTGGTGCTGGCTGGGATCGAGCAGGAGTGTCCGCAGGCGTTGCATGCGTAAGCGTTTGGCTTCCGCCAGCGGCGAGCGGCCCAGCTCCTGCAGGAAGCTGTATTGCAATTGCCTCGGCGATACTCCTACCGCACGGCTCAGCTCCCCCAGCGTAAAGCGCTCCTGAAGTCGGGTCGCCATCCATTCCCTTGCCCACTGCACCGTGTCACGCCGTCGCCGGCAGGTGATGCGTTCCCGTTGGACGGGCTGCTCTTGCCAGCTTCTCCAGGCCCGCAGCGCCTCCGTGAGCTGATCGGCCGCATGGCCAGCCCCCGGCGGCTGCTCCGCTGCTGCAACAGCCAATTGCCAGGCACGGGTGAGGATGTCCTGCTGCAGGGGACCTGCCGAGAGCAACCGCTGGACGGGTCGAGCCGGGCAATGGGGAAGGGCTTCAGGAATCAGGATCGAGAGGCCCTCCAACTCCTGGCTGGTTTCGCCCAGCAAGTCATCACCGGGGAACAGCAACAGGCCCGTGCCCGGTTCCGCCAGCCAGGGCTCACCGTTGATGGTCTCCAGCGTCATGCCGCGCAGGGGCAGCCACAAGACGCTGTGCTGACGCTGTTCGCGGCTCAGCCGCATCCTTCCCTGCCCCTTGAGGTGCAGCACGGTGTATGCGCCGAGCTGGCCGATGCGGAAGCGGGCCTGAAACGGCTGATCGGTGGCCAGAAGGTCGCTGCGGTGGTGCCCCAGGGTGGAGCCTGCGGCGGCCTCCCAGCAACTGAAATCATCGGTGTCCAGCTGGAGGCTCAAACCCTTCCCCTGCAGTGGATGACGAAGTGCTGGCCGGAGGGAGGACCGCAAAGCGGCTGATCACGGAAGTGGCAGAAACCTAGCCGCACACACCAATGTCTTCAAAACGCAAGTTTTGGCTTTTTGTCAACTTCGCCAACAGTGTCAACGCAGCCAGCATTGCTTGGGCTTTGCCTGAATGTTCATGTTGCCAATGTCTCTCAAGCGCAAGTTTGCCCTTTTCAGTGCCGGCCTGATGGTCAGTGCCATCTTCATCTCGCCTGCCCTGGCTGAAACCCTGGGGTGCTCCCTGCCAGCAGTAGTCCTTGCGCCAGGTCTTGGAGCCGGAGCGCGCCACCCAGAGGTAGAGGCCGTCACGGTCATGGTTCTTGGTGCCAGGCCGGTCCGGGTCGGGCCCTAGGGCCTCGATCGCCTTGTCACTGAGCATGGCGGACAGCGCCGGAACGCTGGCGCGGGAGGGGATGTCAGCGGTTCAGCAAGCCAGATGACGGTTCGGACCCGGTCCCGGCTGGCTATACCGTCAATAGACCGTCATCCCCTGCGGCTGTAGCCGGCTCTCAGCGGATCTGTCTGGACGACCCAAAAGCGCAGATCGGCTGCACTGATGTAGTTTTGGGATTTCCGCGGATCCCTTCGGATCCTGCAAGAACGGAGGGGGTGTCCTCTGAACCGACTTTGAGAATACCTGCGAACACTGGCTTATTGGCGAGGAAGCTTGGCAAATACACCACCACTTGCACCAGCCATTCCCGGACTTGTGGGGGATGAGCTGGGATCATGGGGGACGATGAGTCGGATCAATCCTCCCGACCTTGTTAAACGCATGGGGCCGGTAAAGCCAGGAATATGGAGCTCATTTGGCCCGGGTGACGGTCCGACTGGGACCCAGTGAATAGGCACCGGATTGCTTGCAACGGACGTTAGAGGGGGCTCGACATTCCGCAAGGCGCTGCCGGCTGGGTCATGACCTCCCTTGCCAGACGTCATCCCCTCAGCCGGCTTCGAGCTCGCGCTGCAGGCTCTCCCAATCTTCCGGCAGTTCGCCGCGCTGCACCAGGCGCGAGAACACGGCGTAGCAGCCGTTGCGGTCGCCGTCCTTGCGGGGGAAGCCCAGCCAGAGGATCAACAGCAGGCGCCTGCCCTCCGCTTCAAAGGGGCGGAAAAACAGGCGGTTACGATCCGGCAGTCCCAGGGCCTTGAGCCGGCCATAGCGGCGCAGCGGGCCGCTGAGAGCAAAGCGGCAGGCGTAGGGATCGGCAGCGATCCGCTCCTTGATCCCCTCCATCACTGCCGCC
>CAIZQU010000169.1 GCA_903935205.1 uncultured cyanobacterium
CGTTCCGTAAAGCTTCAGAAACTCGGGCACAGAGAGCCCTTTCTGGAACTGAATGGCATTTCGGCCCATAACCCGGATGGTATTTGTGTACCACTCTACGGCCTGGCTGGGCCGGTTGCGGAGCTTGCTGCGTAATCAAGACAAATAAAGATCGACAAGCAGTTGATACCCCGGAAACAAGTGCGCGGGTAACCGTCGGATGATGCTAGGGTTTAAACATGCAGTCGATGCCGTTCAGTGCCTAGGACTGAGAGGATTCTTGGCTGTCTCGGCAATGTTTTTTATCAATTGGCCAAGGTCAGCCAGATGATGCGAAACAGTGAACTGTTGAGCCACCCTCATGTGTCCATTCGCCCCATAGATAGCCGCCAGCTCGGGATGATCTGCCATCATGCCAATAGCATCAGCCATGGCCGAGATATCTCCCTCACCCACAAGAATCCCCGTCTGATTAGGAATGACCACCTCTGGAATTCCGGCATGAGAAGTTGATATCACAGGCAAACCGCTGAGCTGTGCTTCTAACAGGGCAACAGGCACTCCCTCCTGGTCGCCATCTGGAGCCGTCAATGAATGAAGCAAAAAGCAGCGGGCCTTTCTCATCAGATCAGCGATTGCCGTCGGAGGTTGAAAGCCGACAAAATCAACACGATCGGCGATACCGAGATCACAAGCCTTCTGCTGCGCAGAGGGAAAGAGGGGTCCTTCGCCGACCATAATCAAACGCAAATCTGGTCGATGGCGCGCAGCCAGTTCAAAGGCGACCAGGGTGACAAGAGGCGCTTTTTTGGGAACAAATCTGCCGACGGAGAGGAAGGTCGGAGGGGCCAGGGCGGGATCAGACCCATAAAAAAGACTCTGATCAGCTCCTGAAGGGCTAATCAGCACGCGTAAGGATTCAGACTTAGCACCAGCAAGCGCTCGAATCGTCGTGGCCATTGGCTTGCTTTTAACGACGACAGCACTGACAAGGTGTAATAATCTCTGATAACGCTCTCCAAGGCGCTTGAGATAACGGTTTGAAGATGCATCTGCCCCGCGAAAATGTACGACTAATGGCAGTTTCGTGGCTGGCACAAGCTCCATAATTCTGACGGCATGAAAGCCAAACTCAGCAAGAACCACATCCGGCTTTTCATGAAGACAGATTGCAGTCGCGACTTTAGAAGACAACCAGCTCGCAACGCGCAAGAACCCCAATAAAGTCAGGACTTTGCTAATAAATACCGATAAACCATATGCCAGCCTGAGATTCGGTTTTCGCCACGGATACTCATCACCAAAGTAGGCGGAGATATGAAAGGGAAGACCTTTCAGATTGGCACGAACAAATGTTTCGGTGGAATTACGACGCGAGGGAGCAAAGACGACTAAGCGTATTTGGCGAGAATCGAAGCCCATTAGTTAGTGTTGGGAGTGAGCACCTTGTTCAGATTGAGGGCATCCTGCCATAGCGGTTCTATCACCGGCCAGTCATGGTTTGAAATCCTCAGTGATGCAGCTTGTCCCAGTCTGGTTCTCAAGCTCTGATCACACATGAGCCGAATAAGTGCTGAGACCAGTGGCAATACCTCACCACTGGCAACGACTAAACCTGTACGCTCATGTGCAACAACTTCGAGGGGACCAGGTGAGGCATCGCTTACTATCACAGCAAGACCCTGACTCATCGCTTCTAACAAGGCATTCGGCATACCTTCAAATCGGGATGACAATATGAAAACAGATCCCTTCTGATAAAGGCTGAACGGATCAGGTACAAAGCCAAGGAAGTGCACCGAATCTCCAACGCCGCATTGTTCGGCCAAGCTTTCAAAGGCTGCACGCTCAGGACCATCACCAGCGATCAAAAGGGGCCAGTTTTGACGTAATGAGAGATCAAGCATGGCGTAAGCTTGAATCAATAGGTCGATACCCTTTTGGGGCACCAGCCGACAGACAGCCAACAAATATGTAGCTCCATAGGGATGAACATCTCCAGATATCGGTGGGTTTTGAGGCAAAGACTTCGGAAGTGGATTGGGAAGCAATGTAATCTTTGCAGCAAGCTCAGGATGGATCGTTTTCAATGGGCCGAGAACACCTATTGTGTTGGCAGTAATTCTATTGGCACGATGCCAGAGCAAGCTCTGCAGGCTTCTCCACGCAAAGGTCTGTCGCTGCAGACCCGGATCATTTCGCTCAGATATAACCAAATGAGAGGGTAAGTTCCACAGGGCTTGGCAGCACAACAAGTTGGTTTTTGTAAGCATGGAAAGGACTATTCGCGGAGGCCTCTCTTTGAACAGATCTCGAAGCAGCGCTGCCTGGGGGCCTGAGAGGCTAATCACGAGCCATTGAATCAAAGCGGCCTGGGCCGGTGCTCTTAAGGTCTTCAGCCAGGGCCAGCTGCAGAGGAGAAGGCTCAAAGATAAAAGCTTGGACGAATATGCCAAGCTAAACCGGCGTATCCTTGCGATAAGAGCACGGTCTTTCCATGTGGATGCGACAATCGGACCCAGATCGAGCCAAACAAGATTGGCAGGCAAACGATGGGCCAAAGCCTTACCTGGCAACAGCGTCACCAAAACAACATTTAAACCTTGACTCTGAAAATGTTCCGCAGCAAGCAAGGCAACTTTCTGAGCTCCGCCTGCACCCAGATGGGGCAAGACAATCACAAGGTCAGTAGCCTCGGGAAGGGCTGCGTTCATGGGCAAATGGATGCAACGATTCTGTGAAACTGAGATTCAATTCTCTCTGCCGAGTTGTGGTCCCTGACAGCCATTGCGGCCATACCAAGCCGCTCTCTAAGTTGATGATCGCTCATAAGAACACTCATCGATGAAGCCAACTCAGAAACAGTGGACTCAGCAGGGATAAGCCATCCATTGGATCCATGCTCCATCAATTCAGAAGGTCCTGTCGGACAATCATAGGCTATACAAGAGCAACCCGAAGCCATGGCTTCCAGCAATACATTAGGGTAACCTTCATAGCGAGAGCTGAGAATGAAGAGATCAGCCTTCTTGTACCAGTCGGAAGGATTGCCAATCTTACCTGGAAACTGAATGCGCGATTGAAGTGCGGGATTGCCGACGAGTGATCGAAGATAGTCAATCTGATTAATGCCATGATAAAGATGGGAGTCCAATCCCACAATGGCCAGATTCCATGATGGGAACCGATCGGCAATCAGTGCAAATGATTCAACCAGTCGATCAAATCCCTTTTGGTAGAGTTTTGTGCCGACTGCCAACAACAACTTAGAACCAGGGGCTAGCCAGTGATTCGGATCGACAACGGGGTCATGGCATGGCAAGGGCCAGCTGACGGGATTAGAGAGACATGCGGTACGCACTGCCAAATGATGGCGTCTCAACCAGCGGGCGATTCTTTCCGTTTGCACAAGGTGCAGTGTCGAACGCGGATATGCGATTCGGCGTAGGATTCTCCATGGGATAGAGAGATGGCGAGCAGGTGGATAGTTTCTCTCTGAGACGATTACTGGAATCCCAATACCTTGAGCCGCCAAGGTCAGTTTAATGGCGGGGATGGTAGTCACTCCAATCAATAATGAGAAGTGCCCTTTACTGAGCAGGCGGCGGAGCGTGAGGATCCGTTTAGGCCAAACCAGCCACCGCAAACGCTTGCTAGGAGCAGGAGGCTCAATCCATCTTTGGATCTCGGTAGGGCACGGATAAAAGTCATGATCGATATTTTTAGATGTTAACAGTACAACATCCCAGCCAGCGCTCTGAAGCCATTCAGCCCATCGCAACGTAATACGCTCGGCGCCTCCCGCCTTCAGTGAATCAATAAAGAGCAACGCCCTTGGGGCTTTTGCAACTTCAGTCGCAAACATCGATGAAGACAATAACGTCATTCCCTATCCATCATGGCGATAGAATGGTCCAATGGCAGGGAAGATGGATGCCGAGAAAACCAGTTCAAAATGACTTCACGAATAGCAGAGCTTGAAGAATGATTGATGAGCTTGGCGTAGCGTTGCCTTGCTTGTGCTTGGATAGCAAGCTCCTGAGACATCAAGTCCCGACAGGCCTCTTGTAAAGAGTCAAGCAACATGAGATGATTCTCTTGTGGTCGATTTTCATCGTAGAATCGAGACGTCGATTGATCTTGCTCAAGACAGTGCACTTGAACAGATTGACGCAGCCTGTCGAATGCCTGGAGACGTCGCGACAGTGCTTCATGCTCGACAGGGGGAGCCAAAAGCGCACCAAGAGCAAGGCAGCGACTTAGGTTGCTGGTCATACGCAAGCCTGCCCCCGGATTGATACGGGAATAGTCTATTCGTGCAAGCAGAGTGCTAGCCTCATGCCAATACAAAAAGCAATCGTCAATATGATCCAGCATCATCGAAAGATGGTAGCCAGTCGTGCAGAGAGAAACAAAGAGTTTTGTCGTGTTCTTCCGATTGGGTTGTTGACAGGAATACACATCCGGATGATCACGGATCTTGGCAATCCACTCATTTATTTGTAAGCGCACATCTCGCGCTTGTTGTCGATCACCCGTGCGAAGCACCTGATAGGCAATGGCAATGAGCGCATAGCAGCGAAGGGTATGTTCAACCTTCTCATGATCCGCGATCGCTCGGAGAACATTCAAGCATGCCGCAAGATCGCGAGGTCTGACCCCTTTGCGGAATAACAAGAGCTCGATCGCACGCTGATCACCCTTCGCTATGCTTGCATTCAAAAGCGCCATGCCATAGTTGAGATTCCCATCTCTGATGGCTAGAGTACATCGCATCGAATCAACATCTGGACTTATAGTGTATCTACGGGAGGAAATTTTAAGAATACTCTTAGCACGTTCATAATCGTGGAGACGCAACATCGATCTGAACAATAGGTAGGCCCTTGATGCACTGACATAGTAGCCAAGGCCCGAGACAAAAAGAATGCCGAGAATCTGTTGGCGAATTCGAACTACATCCAGCATAGACTTCAGCACGGCGGTCGATGGTAGGGATTGGCACTTAGGATGGCTTGTAACACAATGCTAGGCCGTGCGATCTGGCTTCGCCAATAGAAGTAACCATGATCAAACTCAAATGCCATGGCTAAGAATCAAAGGAATGATAACCAGTTAGATCTGTCGCAGGGTCCACAGTCTTCCCCATCTCTAACTTAGCCAAATCATTCAACATGGCTTGCGTACGCTTATTGTAGGTATTTGCAGCAGCAGCTGCCAGTCTTTTTTGAATGGTTGGGCCCTCCTTTTCCAAGGCAGCGGCTATTGCGGAAGCAAATGCTGTTGCTGTTGTATCACAAAGAAAAGCCACATCAGCAAAAGGCTGAAGAGCATCTATGGCCGATGAAACAACCGGCAGACCAGCCGCGAGATATTCGAAGAACTTCATCGGGAACATGGACTGAGTATAAGCATTAAGACGTAAAGGCAAAAGACCTACATCAAAGCCTCTCAGGTAGTCAGGCAGTTCGCCATAAGAGCGGGTTCCAAGAAGGTGAACATTTTTGAGCTGCAATAAGGAGGTCACATCTGTGCTTGGATCACCTTCACCCACGGGACCAATCAGAACCAAGGACCATTCAGGGTGATTGCGAGCCAAGCACACTAGCATTGGCACATCAAGTTTATAATTGCTAATTGCCCCAACAAATCCCAATCGCGGAGTTGGTATTGCTGCTAAATCATCCGGAATAGGAAGAGCTTGATTGAGAGCGTGGCCGAAATGGTTGACATCAGCAACATTTGGATAGAAATAAGTTTGTGGATTGAGGGTGCCAAGGCTACGATACAAGCCTGGAGATGTAACAAATACAATATCAGCCCTGTGGCATAAGCGATTCTCTAACTGCTCAATCTCACGTGCAGGCATTCCCGGCTGGGCCTGAATGGCATCAACGCAATGATAAATTAATCGCTTCCAAGGGCGCGGATCCAGAACTGATAGCGTCATTGGGTTGTAGGTCCAAAGCCAATCAGCTTGCAAATGCAAGCTTCGACTCCATACGAACAAGCCAACACGCAGGACAAAGCGATTGATGGCCAATCGCCACCCAGCGAGGGCGCCCGGAAAAACAAGGGGTGACCACACCCATAAACCCGGTCTCACCTGGCGTGGAGGTTGCACTCCATGGCACAGACGTCGACGGATACGACTCCAATCCGATCGTGCCTGTGTTGCCACCGGAGCATGGGCAGCTTGCCGTGGCGAGCGAAGGCCAAGTGATTCAACGTAAAGCACACGATGACCCAAGGCAACCAAGCTGCAGGCAACGTGCTGTTTGTTCGTCCAGAGGGGGTGGTCCCAGTCTGCAGTCGCGAGTAGGGTGATATCAGCCATGGACATCATTCCTCCTGCAACGCCACCAACTCTCGGAAGGTTGCAGAGCGATCCTGGAGCGCTTTGTAATCCCCATGAGCCTTGATTCGGCCGCGCTCAAACTCGAAGATACGGTCGCAACATCGAATTGTCGAGAGCCTGTGTGCAATGACAATTGTTGTACAGCGACGTCCAATCAGTTCGATGGCTTCTAGTACCTCATTTTCCGTTTTGTTATCGAGTGCACTGGTCGCTTCATCCAGGATCAGAACCTTGGCTTGTTTGTAAAAAGCACGAGCCAACGCCAATCGTTGTCGTTGGCCGCCTGAAAGACGCATGCCATCTTCTCCAACAACGGTATAAATGCCGTAAGGCAGCTCAGAGACAAATTCATCAAGCTGAGCCATCTCAAGTGCATCCCAGACTCGATTATCATTAATATCATCATCCTCAATTCCGAATGCCACATTAGAGCGTACACTTGCGTCCAATAAGACAATATTCTGAGGTACAATTGCGCAACAGGCTTGCCATGCTGGCTGCTCGGCAGGACTTAATGGAATTCCATCCAACAGAAGCTGACCTTGCTGAGGTTGCAACAGACCAAGCAGAAGATGGGCTGCCGTTGACTTGCCACCACCAGTTTTACCAACCAGCGCGACACGAGCACCAACAGGAACATTAAGATTGACGGCTTGGATGACCCAATGATTGGACTGTGGATAGCGATACCAGGCATTCTCCAGACGAATTGAGCTTCGGGGCATCACGCCGCTGGGAGACGGTGTAGAGGCAGAACCCAGCAGCAATCGCTGCGGTTTGAGCTGAAGCAGTTCCAGAGCATCTGTAATGTCAGGCAATCCACCACGCAGTTTGTTAATGGCTCGAAAAATTGCTTGAATCGGGGCTGAGAGACGCAATCCGGCAAACATAATGCCCGCCAACGTAGGTATAGCATCTTGGATATTCCTATCTGCATTCTTTTGTAGCAAGGCTGGCAAGAGGCCGATCAGGAACAAGATGGTGATGCCGGCAGGCTCAATGAGATAGCGCGGCAATTCAGGAAGAAGCTTTGAAATCCGATCATATTTTTTACCACTTGTACCAATTTTTTCAAATTCGTTCAGATAGTACGGCTCGGCTCCATAAAGCTGAACATCACGGATGGATCGGGTCGACTCCAGTAAAAGTGAATTGACGCGTAAGGAAAAAGCTAGCTTTTGCTTGGTCGCAAATCGCAGGGGTGGTATAATAAGCAGCGAAGACATCGAATAAGCGGCAAATAAGAATGCAAAGATGGCAAGAGCACGCCAGTCGAACGCCATGGCGATGCCAATGGTCAGAACGGCTACTGATAAGGAGCTGGAGACGACCGTCAATATGGGCAGTACGATATCATCTGAAATTCGGCTGAGAATTCGATTCAGACGAGCCAGCACGTGAATGGTGCTTTGAGATTGAAAATATTCATACGACTGGAGCAAAACATTGGAGTAGATCTTTTCACCGTAATCAGCCCAGATTTGGGCACTCAACAAGCTCTGGATCAAGGTTGCACCATATTTCAGCAGCGTCGAAAGCCATACCAGCAGCATCAGCAGAGCAGCGATCCACATGCCCTGATCAGTAGGACCACCTCCAAAAAAGAAGATGGTAGGAATTTTATCAGACAATTTTGAGCCGCTCATGGCGCCAACCAGCCGCGCCAAGAGTCCGACGAAAACCAGATCAAACATCCCTACCAGAAGGGATACAGACAGCAGCAGCAGCAAGCCTCGCAACCGCTGGCGGGGCAAATAAGCGAGCAGCTGCGAAAGCTGCGCAAGTGTCTGACTATTGAGCAGCTTGGCTGGGGGGCTGGCTCCCTTGCGGCCTTGCACAGTCGACTCCACCACGATCAAACCCATTGGAGGGTTTGGAGTTGACGCAATCTACCCAGAGCTAGCAGCAAAAACGAGGCCAGCGTGGCCAGCCTTCCAACCGATCGACCGACGTGCCGCGATTGCCATCGCCCGCGTCCTGAATCGGTCACCAAGATCGGCTAAAACCCCGATCATCAAGAGCGCATTTTCCTAAGAGTGAACCAAGAACTCTCTCGATAGGGCCATGCCCAGCTCCAGAATCAGGCGAACCAAGATCATGAAGATCTGGACCTCCTCTCGCCTTGAGAGTTACTAGACAATGATCGACAATCGGCTGGTTAATCGCTGCAGGAAGCCTAACGCCTAACCATCACGGCACCGCTTACAGCGTCGGATCGTCCCCTCAAACGTCAGCCCAACTCCAGAGATCAGCCCGAGGCTCCGGGGGAGCGGCATCGCCATCTCCTGGAGACACCGAGTCTCGCCCACAACCGCGCCCCCCGCTCCAGGCGCTGCCCCCAGCGCAGGCGCCAGGTCGGTGGCTCCTGCAGGGGCGGTGTCCCGTCCAGCAGCCGTTGCCAGTGCTGCTCGATCTCCTCGAGGGCCCGATGCCAACGCCGGGCCAGGGCCGCTTCGGAGCTCTGCTCCAAGAGGGCCGCCAACCTGACGGGATCCGCCCGCCAGGCAGCCGGCTCGGCCACCGCCGCAGCGATCCGCTCCAGGTCGGCCAGCAGGCTGCCGCAGCCGATCTGATGGCCCAGGTGGCCGGGATCGAGGCTATCGGCCAGGGCATGGTTGAAACTGCTGAACAGCACGCATCCAGAGGCCAGGGCCTCCAGGGGCGGCAGACCGAAGCCCTCGCTGACGCCACGGCCCCGCCAGTAGTCGGCAGAGTCGTAGAGGACAACGGTGGCGCTGCGGAACAGGTCCACCAAGTCATCGACCCAGCCCTCCTGCAGCTCGACCCGCAGCCCCCGATCCCGCAGGGCCGGCACCAGTTGTTCCAGCACATAGCGGCTGTTCTTGCGCGCCTGAACCAGCACATCGATCGGCCGGCTGGGTGGCTGCTGAGTAGCCTCGTCCGTGACCAAGGTCCGCGGATCGTTCCAGGGCACCGCCGCCGACGCGGGCCGGAGCCATTTGCCGTCGAGGGCATTGGGAACCAACAACAGGGGATGGCGAGGGGCCCTGTCCCCCCAATACCCGAGGGTGTTGCGGCTCACCGCCAGCACGGGAACACCGGGGGGCAGATCAAATCCGTAGCCACTGCTGTGGGCGTGATAAGCCACGGGCCGGCCTTGCAGCCTTCGCAACAGACCCGGCACATCAAAGCCCCAGCTCACCACCCACAGGCACTGGCCAGGGGCCCGCTCCCGGGCCAGCAGATCATCAAGAAAAGGATGATCGGCCTCGCGCTGCCGGTAGGTGACCAGCTCCACGGTCCGGGCGGGCAGGGAGGCCACCAGCCTGGCGGTCTGGAGCTCCACCAAAAGGCCGCCACAGCGGAACCGGCCCGTGGTGCCCGGCAGCAGGAAACGGATCGGTGCGAGGCAGCTGGTCAATGGGATCGGGGGTGTCCGCAGCGACGGTGCGGTCGCTGCGGAGTCTGCCGGAGCCTGGCTCAGGCCGGCACCACCTCGGTGCTGCCGGCCCGCTGGCGGCGGGTGAGGAAGCCGAACAGCACCTTGCCGATGGCGGCGATCAGGTTGCCTTCCAGCTCCTGGAACATCTTCATGTTGCAGTGGAAAGCCTGATTGGCCTCCTCGACGATCCGATCGGCCATCGCCTGATCGATCGGCAGGCTGTCGAGCACGGCGCGGTAGTTGGTCTTGAAGCCCTTCTCGTCAGGGATGGCGTCGAATTCGTAGAAGCGCAGGCCGTCGTGTTCGCCGAGATTCATCGCCTTCTGGGCGATGTTCTTGAGAATCTGGCCGCCGGAGAGGTCGCCGATGTAGCGGGTGTAGTGGTGACCCACCAGCAGCTCCGGTGCCTCCTTGGCGACGCGGCGCAAGCGGGCCGCATACTCCTGGGCGCCGGGGGTGGCGCGGATCTGGTTGCGCCAATCGGGGCCGAAGTAAAAGGCGAGGTCCTGTTCAAGGGATTCTCGCCGGTTGAGGGCTGGGAAGTGGATCGGACCGACCACAGGATGGTCGCTGAGGCGGCCGATCTCCTCCTCCATGGCGCTATAGACAAACCAGAGGTCGGCCACCAGGGTGCGGTAGCTGGCCTTGTCGACCACACCCTTGAGGAAGCAGCTCACAAAGCCGGTGTTCTCGGCCATGGTGTGGGCCTTCTTCGTTCCCTCACGGAGCTGGGAGGCAAGAGCGACGGGCATGGCCAGGCGAGCGGTCAGCGGAAGCGGAAGGCAAGGCTAGGCGGGGCCTGGTGGGATAAGGGTTCAAGGTTGCGAAGGATTACGGCTGGGGCGGCCCTGTGGGGCTGGGCCTGGGCGGCCGGAGGCCGAGCATGGGCAGCCCCCTGGGGCCGCAGGGGCCCGTGCGGCGTCCCGCAAAGGTCGCGCCCATCGAGAGCCTGGTCCGCGCGCCTGGGGAAGCGCTGACCAGCCGATCAGCCGCCCGGCCAGCCCATGGCCACCGCCTGGATCTCCGAACGCAACGGGCCAAGCGGCATGGTTGCCCAGGGCTCCTCAGGCCCCTGGATTCGCTCGCAAAGGCGGCCGCCGCGGCCCTGGCCTCTGGAACCGGACAGCATTGGGGCCAACAAGGACACCGGACCGAGGCGGCGCCCCCTCCAGCCCCAGGCGAGGGCAGCCCATGGGTCCGTTCGAATCGGGGTGCAGGGCTGCCTGAAAGTCCTCCCAAACGGGGATACCCAAGGCTGCTCTGCCTCAGGGATTGCATCGTCGACAGGGCTTGATCAAACGCTGCAGCGTCGTTCCGCCGCCATGGCAGGGGAGATCTCGACGTTGAAACAGCCCTGGATCGGGCTGGACTCGGGGGCGGCCCCGCACCACTCCCGGGCTGCCCAGGCCAGCGCCACAGCGGCGGCGCCCCCTGACTCGTCGCCAGCAAGAAAAACCGATCCTCCGCGTGCAGCCTCAACGCCCTCGGAGCTCCAGAATCCAGAGCCCTGATTTGCTGGCGCAACCGCTCAGGCCACCTGGGAATCGGCGTCGCCGAACAGCTCGAACAACTGGCGGCAGAAGGTGCGCAGGGTGTCCTCCACCGCGGGGCTGGGAGGGTGGGGGCCGCTGGCCCGCCAGTCCCCCACCGTGGCCAGGGACCAGCGCTCGCCGGCATAGGTGAGACCCCGCAGGGTCACCCCCAGCAGGGGAGGCCTCGCGGGACCGCCCACCCCGCCAGGCGGGCCGGCCAACCGCAGCTGCACCAGCACCGAGCGGCACTGGATGCGGGGACTCCAGCCGGGGAAATGGAACGAGAGGTCCACCGTCTCCGGCTCGCCGAAGGCCCGGGTCTGGGGATCGTCGCGCCAGGGGTTGAGATTGGCGCGAGCATCGGGGAACTGATCGCGAAACAGGCTGGCCGCCGAGGCGATCGCCTGGGCGAGCTGCAGAGTCCGGGCCTGGTCCGCGGCGTTCATGACAGCCATCCTGAGGCCAGTGGCGCCGCTGTGACAGGCCGATCGGCAGTTGCGCACAGGCAGCGCGGCGACAGCGGCCCATCGACGGCCCCGACGGCAAGCAGGAACTGGGCGAGCACACAGGGTTCCCCAGGCGCCGATCACCGCAAACCTTCCGGTGTCAGCCACCGGCATAGGCTCGAAATTCCGTTGCGCCTGGGCGCCCGATGGCCAGCTACGAGAAGCTCACCGCCCCTTCCCAGGGCACCGCGATCCGTTTCGAAAACGGTCTGCCGGTGGTGCCGAACGATCCGATCATTCCCTTCATCCGCGGCGACGGCACCGGTGTCGACATCTGGCCCGCCACCCAGCGGGTGCTGGATGCGGCGGTGGCCAAGGCCTACGGCGGCGAGCGCCGGATTGAATGGTTCAAGGTGTACGCCGGCGATGAGGCCTGCGAGCTCTACGGCACCTATCAATATCTGCCGGAGGACACCCTCACCGCCATCCGCGAGTACGGCGTGGCGATCAAGGGTCCACTCACCACCCCGATCGGTGGCGGCATCCGCTCCCTGAACGTGGCCCTGCGCCAGATCTTCGACCTCTATTGCTGTGTGCGTCCCTGCCGCTATTACGAAGGAACCCCAAGCCCCCACAAGCGTCCCCAGGATCTCGACGTGATCGTCTATCGGGAGAACACCGAGGACATCTACATGGGCATCGAATGGGAGGCCAGCGATCCGGTCTGCCTCGAACTGATCGAGCACCTCAACACGGTGGTGATCCCGGCCAACGGCAAGCTCGGCAAGCGCCAGATCCCAGCCGGGGCCGGCATTGGCATCAAGCCGGTGAGCAAGCACGGCAGCCAGCGCCACATCCGCAAGGCGATCCAGCACGCCCTGCGCCTGGAAGGCGACAAGCGCCACGTGACCCTGGTGCACAAGGGCAACATCATGAAGTTCACCGAGGGCGCCTTCCGCGACTGGGGCTACGAGCTGGCCACCACGGAATTCCGCGCCGACTGCGTGACCGAGCGCGAGAGCTGGATCCTCGACAACGCCGACAGCAACCCCGGCCTGAGCATCGAGGCCAACGCCCGCATGGTCGACCCCGGCTACGACGCCCTCACCCCGGAGAAGAAGGAGGCGATCTGCCAGGAGGTGAAGGGGGTGCTCGAGGCGATCGGCGCCAGCCACGGCAACGGCCAGTGGAAGCAGATGGTGATGGTCGATGACCGCATCGCCGACAGCATCTTCCAGCAGATCCAGACCCGCCCGGCCGACTATTCCGTACTGGCCACCCTCAACCTCAACGGCGACTACATCTCCGACGCTGCCGCCGCCGTGGTGGGTGGCCTGGGCATGGCCCCCGGCGCCAACATCGGCGACAGCGCCGCCATCTTCGAGGCCACCCACGGCACCGCCCCGAAACACGCGGGCCTCGATCGCATCAACCCGGGCTCGGTGATCCTCTCCGGCGTGATGATGCTCGAATACATGGGCTGGCAGGAGGCGGCGGATCTGATCACCGCCGGCCTCAGCGCCGCCATCGCCAACAAGGAGGTCACCTACGACCTGGCCCGGCTGATGGAACCCCGGGTGGAGCCGGTGAGCTGCAGCGGCTTCGCCGAGGCGGTGGTGCGCCACTTCGGGGGCTGAAACAGCCCGCCCAGCACAGGGCTCACCGGCAACACCGCTCAGGACCGGCGTCGGATCCGGGCCGCCATGGCGCCATGGCGGCCCGGTGATGCGCCCGGTCGCGCCAGCTGACCGGGAAGAACTGGCAACAACTGGCCGGGATCGGAGCCGGCCTGCAGCAAGCCTGGCCAGGACTCCGCAGCCCGGGGCAGCCGGTCACGCCCTGCCGAAGGCTTGGTGCCCCAGGCCATCAACAGGGCGTGACCGGGGCAGGCAGACTGCAGCAATGGTCTTCCGTGCTGAACCCTCCACCCCAGCCCCCGCCGCCGGTGGGCTGGCTGGCACCTCTGCCAGCTCCCCCTCCCCGACGGCGGCAGCAGTCCAGATCAGCGCCGCCGATCCCTGCGTCCACTGCGGCTTCTGCCTGCCCACCTGCGCCAGCTACCGCGTGCTGGCCACGGAGATGGATTCCCCCCGGGGCCGCATCCACACCCTCAAGGCGATCGAGGCCGGCACCCTCAGCCTCGATGCCACGGTGGCCCGCCATTTCGACAGCTGCCTGGGCTGCTTCGCCTGCGTCAGCGCCTGCCCCTCCGGCGTCCGCTACGACCAGCTGATCGAAGCCACCCGCCCGAAGCTCAACGCCCCGGAGCTGCGCACTCCCGCCCAACGGGCCTTCCGCCGCCTGCTGTTCAGCCTGCTGCCCTACCCGGCCCGGCTGCGGGCAGTGCTCACCCCGCTGCGGGCCTATGCCGGCACCCCCCTCCAGGCCCTGGCCCGGCGCAGCGGCCTGACCCGCCTGTTCGGCCCCCAGCTCGAAGCCCTCGACAGCCTGCTGCCGCCCCTGGTGCCGGAGGCCTTCCGCGATGGCCTGCCGGTGGTGGTGCCGGCCCAGGGCCCTCGCCGCTACCGGGTGGGCCTGGTGCTGGGCTGCGTGCAGCGGCTGTTCGATCCGGCGGTGAACGCGGCTGCGATCGAACTGTTGAGCGCCAACGGCATCGAGGTGGTGATCCCCCCCGATCAGGGCTGCTGCGGCGCCGTGACGCACCACCAGGGGGAACTGGCCCAGACCGAGGAGCTGGCCAGCGCGATGATTCGTTCGTTTGAGGCGGTGCTGGGGGAGGGCCGGCCGGCCGGAGCCGATCCCCTCGACGCGGTGCTGGTGGCGGCTTCCGGCTGCGGCCACACCCTCAAGCATTACGGCACGATCCTGGTGGCCGCCCATGGCAGCGCCTTCGCCGCCCAGGTGGCCGACATCCAGGAATTCCTCGACCGGGTGGGACCGAGCGAAGCCTTTCGCGCTGCCCTCCAGCCCCTGCGCCACGACGACGGGCTGCCGGCCACGGCAGAGCGTCCACTGCGGATTGTGTATCACGACGCCTGTCACATGCTCCACGGCCAGGGCCTGCGCCGCGAACCGCGGGCCCTCCTGCGTCTGATTCCCCACGTGCAGCTGGTCGAAGCCAGCGAAGCCGGCGTCTGCTGCGGCAGCGCCGGCATCTACAACCTGGTGCAGCCCGAGGAGGCCGCCGAGCTGGGCCGGATCAAGGCCGATGATCTCAGCGGCAGCGGCGCCGATCTGGCCGTGAGTGCCAACATCGGCTGCACGCTCCAGATCCGCCGCCACCTCCAGGACAGCCCGCGGCCGATCCCGGTGCTCCATCCGGTCGAAGTGCTGATGCGCAGCCTCCGGGGGGGATGAGGGCAGCCGCCGTGGCCACGACGTCGGCGCAGGGCACGACCCGCCGCCCGATGCGGCTGATCAATGTGCTGGCGCTGGCCGCGGCGGCGCCCCTGCTGGCCCTCACAGTGGCGATCGGCTCGCTCAACTGGTGGAACGGCCAACGATCCGCCCAGACCCTGGCCTTCGGGCTGGGAGCCGCCATCAGCGCCCAGGTGCGTCTGCAGCTCGACGAACTGCTGGCCGCGCCGCGCCAGGTGAACACCCTCAATAGCCAGGCCATCGCGGATGGGCGGCTCAACCCGGACGACTTCGCCCAGATGGGCCAGACCTTCATCAGCCAGATGCAGGTGTTTCCGGTGGGCTACATCAACTACGGCAGCCAGGAAGGCGATTACATCGGGATCGAGCGACTCGACAACGGCCATCTCCAGCTCAACATCACCCAGCGACGACTGGGTCCAAGCCGCCAGTTCGTCTATGCCATCGGCCCAGACGGACCGGAGACCCGGCCGCTGCAGATCATCGACCCGATCCCGGCCGCCACCGAGGAAGCCTGGTATCGCGAGACCGTCAAGGCGGGCCATGCCACCTGGAGCTCGATCTACCAGTGGGACGACAAGCCCGAGGTGCTCTCGATCTCCTACAACCAACCCGTGCTGCACCCGGATGGCCGGCTGCGCGGGGTGATCGGCATCGACTTCACCATCAACCAGCTCAACCACCGCCTGGCCAGGATCTGGGGCGGCCGGCCCGGCGCCCTGCTGATCACCGAACGCAACGGCATGCTGGTGGCCAGCTCCAATGGCAACACCGTCGAGACCCGCCCGGGCCAGCCACCACGGAGGCGGCGGATCAATGAAAGCCGCAACCCCCTGGAGCTGGAGGCGAGTCGCCTGCTGTTCCGGCCCCGTACCGCCGGCCAGGGATTACGGCTGGATGAAGCGCTGATTCAGCGTGGCAAAACCAATGGCAGCCACGGGGGCCTGAGCACCGACGGCACCTTCATCGAGGCCCTGCCCTGGAGCGACCGCCACGGCCTGAACTGGCTGGTGCTGGTGATCATCCCCAAGCAGAGCCTCACCGCAGAGATCCGGCAGCAGACCCTGCTGACCAGCCTGCTGGGCCTGGCCAGCCTGATCGTGCTGCTGCTGCTCTCCAATCGCATCACCCACTGGATCCTCAGCCCCCTGCGGGAGCTCAGTGGCGGAGCACACCAGCTGGGGATGGCGATCCGCCGCTCCCCCGGAGCCTCCCTGCAACTCAGGCCCCGGACAGTCCGCGGCAGCGCCGAGGAGATCACCGTCCTGGGCGATGCCCTGGACAACCTGATCAGCACCTTCAACGGCATGGTCGCCGCCCTGCGGCGCAGCGGCAATCGGCTGGAGCGGGAGCTGCAGCAGAAGGCAGCGGCCCTCGACCGCGCCAGCCGGCGCGAGCAGGAGGCGCTGGAGGCCGGTGCCGCCCGTGAGCGGTTCCTCGGCCATCTGGGGCGGGAGCTACTGCAACCGGTGGCGGATCTGCGCGGCGCCACCCGCCTGGCCCTGGGCGAACAGGACGCCGGGCACCTGGCCATCCAGCTGGCCCGCCTCGACGCCGCGGCCCGCAGCCTGGAGCGCCTCGCCCAGTCCCTGCGGGACCGGGCCCGGATCGCGAAGGGCACGGTTGTGCTCCGCTCCGAACCGGTGGATCTGACCCAGCTGCTGAGCAGCACCGTGGCGATCCTCGAGCCGGCGGCCCGCAGCCGCGGCCTGAACCTGCGCTGGCGGCTGGAGACCGGCACGCCGCGGCTGCTCCACGGCGACCGGGAACGGCTGAGCCAGGTGCTGGAGCATCTCCTGGCCCGAGCGATCCGGGTCGGCGGGCCGGGGGAGATCTGGATCGAGGGCTCAGCCCCCCGCGAAACCGGCCAGTCCTGGCTGCTGCTGCGGATCGTTGACGGCGGCGGCGACGGTGACATCGAGCGGCTGCGGCGCTGCCTGTCCCCCTCCGGCCCCCAGGCCTGCCTGGACGACCCGGATCCGCTGGAGGATCTCGGGCTCTCGGTCTGCGGCCAGCTGCTGACCCTGATGGGGGGTCGGGCCACGGTGGAGCCGCGCCCGGACCGGGGCACCGTGGTCAGCCTGCAGCTACCGACCAGCAGCGCGGGAAGCGCCGGCAGCGCCTCTGCAACGGCAGCGGAACCCGCGAACCTGAATCCCCCAAGGGCAGAGCCCTGGTGGGATCGACCCTGAAAGGCGCTTCAGACCCCTGGCTCCCGGCCGCCATCGCCCTCGAACAGCACCAGCAGCTCGGCCAGGGTGGCCTCACCGCCGAGATTCCCCGGCACGGTCACCACCGGCAGGTCGAGGGCTCCGGCCACACCGCCCGCCGCCTGGGTTCCCCCCCCTGGGGCAAGCACCAGAGACACACCGGGCAGCAGCTGCCCCTGCAGCTCCACCGCCGCCAGCCCCAGGCCTTCGGCCAATAGGGTCTGGCTGGTGGTACCGCCCTTGCTGATCACGTAGCCAAGCCGCGGCGCCAGGCGCCCCACAAGCCGGGCCATGGCCCCGGCCAGGCTGAGGCCCAGGTGGCGCCGTTCGCGATCGTGCCGGCAGGGAACTTCGCCCCGGCTGGTGTGCAGCACCGGAATCCGGCCCGCCACCAGCAGGCCCTCCAGCCGCTCCAGCCAGGCCGCCTCCAGGGAAGCCAACAGCCGATCCGGCAGGGGCCCTTCCAACACCCGCTGCACCTTCTCCACCGGCACATCCACCGCCCCACAGGAGGGTTCAGCCAGCAACCGGGCCAGCTGCCGATCCGCGAGCGGCACATGGGAGCCCACCAGCACCAGCCCCGGAAGGGGAGCACCGCCAGTCCCGCGGCGGCGCAGGGCCGCCAGCTCAGCGGCACTCCGGGGCTGGGGAGGTAACGGCGCCAGGGCGTTGAGCAAGCTGGCGGCACAGTGAACCAACAGCCGCGGCCGCGGCCCTGCACTTGGAGCGGGCCCGCCGCTGCTGCAGGCGCCGCCAGGCAGGCCAAGGGGGACCGGACCATGGTGGTCGGCCGCGCCACCGTCGCCGGCATCAGGGCCGGTCCTGCCAGGGGGGGCGGCACCAGTGGCGGCGGGGTCGCTGACGGCAGCCAGCGCCCGCACCGCCTCCCCCAGGTGAGCCAGCTGGCGGTGGCTGCAGGCATCGACGGCCACCAGTCGACCCGCCGACCAGGCCGCCGCCGCCGCCGCCCCGCCGACCTGGGGCACGGCAAGGGCGACGAGTCGGCGGCGCAGATGGTCCCCACCCCGCTCCAGGTCATCGAGGCTCAACCGGGCCACCCCGGCGGCGGGCAGTCGTCCGCCGCTCTTCTGCTCCACCCAGTCGGGCAGATAGCTCGTGCCATACCCGAACAGACGATCGCGCCCAAAGGGTGTCTCATGCACCGGGGTGCCCTGAAGCCGATGCACCCCCTCGACCGTGGTGCGCCCTCCCTCCAGAAAGGCCGGCACCAGCAGGGTGGCGTCGAATGGGCCGAGGGCCTCGGCGATGGCCTCGATCTCCAGGGGGAAATGGCCCCGCAGGGTGGAATCACCACGGCTGACCAGCAGCCAGCGGTCGATCATCCCGGCGGAGCGCGCCTCCTCCAGGGCGGGCCCCAGGGCCGCGACGATCGCCCCCAGCCGCTCCCGGGCCGCAGCCGGAGCCAGGGCGCGGCTGTTGGCGAGCAGAAACAGAAACGGGGAGGGATGGCGCAGGGCCGCCGCCAGGGTGTCGCCATCCCAGCGCAGCAGCAGCGGGCAGCCGTGCAGGGTCTGGGAGCCGGTGGGGTCGTCATCGAAGACGATCACCTTGAGCCGATCGCCAGGCGGCTCCGGCGGGCGGGATCCCTCCAGGGCCGACCCGGCAGGGGCGATGGGGGAGGGTGACACGGGGTCCAAGGGAGCTGGGCGGGGGGCGACGGCGGGGAAGCCGGCGTGGCACCATCGTGCCGTGATCGTTCCCGACCCCGGCGACCTGCAGGATCTGGTGCGGGAGCTGCACCATCAGTCCACCCCCTGGCTGCCGGCCGGCCTGGCCAGCCGCCTCGACTGGGGTGCGCCGCTGCGCCAGCCCTGCGAGGTGGTCAGCGCCGCCCGGCTGCGCGGCATCCTTGAGCACAGCCCCGGCGACTTCATCGTGCGCGTGGCCGCCGGCACCCCCCTCCAGGAGATCCAGGAGGAGCTGGCCCGGCACCGCCAATGGCTGGCCCTCGACCCACCCCTGACCACGGCGCCAGCCGCCACCATGAATGGCCCAGCCGCAGCTGGCGGCAGCATCGGTGGCCTGGTGGCCCGGGGGCTGGCGGGCGGCTATCGCCAGCGCTACCTGGGCGTGCGGGACCAGCTGATCGGCATCCGGGTGCTTCGGGCCGACGGCGTGGCGGCCCGGGCCGGCGGCAAGGTGGTCAAAAACGTGGCCGGTTACGACCTGATGCGGCTGTTCACCGGCAGCTGGGGCAGCCTCGGCCTGATCAGCGAACTCACCCTGCGCGCCATGCCGCTGCCCCAGCACCGGGCCGGCCTGCTGCTGCAGGGCCCCGCTCCGCTGCTCGTCGCCCGGGTCGACGCCCTGCTTCGAGCTGGCCTCACCCCGGAGCGGCTCGATCTCTGGAATCCCGCCCTGGCGGCCGCCGCCGGCCTGGAGGCCGAAGCCCAGCTGCTGGTGGCTGTGGCCAGCGTCAGCGCCGAGGGATTGGCCGAGCAGCTGGCGGCGATCGGGGGCAGCGGCCTGCAGGAACTGGCCAGCCGCCCCTGTGCAGCAAACGAGCTGGCGGCGCTGCTGGCGGCGGCGCGGCCCCAGCCGCCTGCCCCCGGAACCCCGGATCCCGCCGCCTGGCTGCTGCGACTCGGGGCGACCCCGAACCGCGTCGCCGAACTGTTGGCCCGCCAGGAGCTCGAGTCCCTGGCGGTGGATCTGGCTGCCTCCAGCGGCCTGGGCATGGCCTGGGGTCCGGCCACCTCCCTCAGCCCAGCCCAAGTGATGGCCCTGCGGCAGCACTGCAGGGCCTTGGGGGGACACCTGACGGTGCTCCGCCAGCCCCCGGAGGCCGCCGCGGCCGACAACGCTCTCACCGCCTGGGAGGATGCCCCTTCGCGGGCCTTGATGGAAGCGGTCAAGTCCCGGTTCGATCCGAAACTGCAGCTCGCCCCAGGCCGTCTCCCCGGCGTCGCCCGGCCCGCCAGGGCGGCCCAGGCCCCTGCCAGCCCCTGATCTGACCTGAAGCGCGCCCAGCCCGAGTGGCCCCTCCCCTCAGCCCAGGGCCTCCACCCGATAGCAGCAGTCCAGGGTGATCTCCTCACCGGCCGCCAGCAGCAGGCGCCGCTCACCGCTGACCAGGGCACCGCGGGGCCCGGTCCAGGGCTCCAGGCAGACCATCGGCCGGGGCGGTTCGCTCCAGATCAGCACGCAATCAAAGGGCGCGGAGCTCTCCAGGCTGACGGCCTGACCGGCCGCCGGATCCAGCAGTCGCACCGGCCCGGCCCCTGCAGCGCCTGGGCCGACCCAGGGCAGATCACCCCCCTCCCCCAACCGCCCCAACGGCTCCGCCGTGGCCGCGGCGGCGATCAGGAGCACCAGCCGCAAGCCATCGCCGCTGCCGGGATCCCCGAACCACCAGTGGGGGCAGGGCTCGGTGCGCCGCTGGAGCGCCAAGGCGAGGGGTGCCGCGGCCCGAACCTAGCGAGAGGTTCCGGCCGCGGCCGGGGCGCGGATCAGGCCGGGGCCGCCAGCTCAGGCCGCGGTGCCATCGACCGGGGCGGCTTGTCCGCTCAGTGGTTCTGGAGCGGTGGCGACAGGGGCCTGCAAACCGGCGAGCCAGTCGAGCATGGCGGCGTTGACCGGCTGGGGCACCTCATCGTGGGGGCAGTGGCCCGCCTCCAGCACCACCTCGGTAGTGTCGACGGGGGCATGGCGCTGGAAAGCCTCACGCCGGGCGCCGGCGCGGATCCAGGGATCACGGAGGCCCCAGATCAGCAGCAGCGGGCAGTCGAGCGAGGCGAACAGGGCATCGAGGGGCTCGCCGCTGGGGATGTCGAAGACGGTGCGAAAAACGCCGAAGGCCCCAGGATCCTGAGAAGGGCGCAGGATTGAAGCCACCAGCTCCTCATCGACATTGGTGCGATCGATGTACACCTGGGCCAGGGTGCGGCGCACAGTGGCGGGCCGACGCATGTTCTCAAAGATCAGCCGCTGCACCAGCGGGCTCTTCAGCAGGGCCGAGCCGATCGTCCGAACGGCGATGGGCCCCAGGCCGCCCGGCGGCCTGCGCTGCTCCTCAGCGAAGGGACCGGCGGCATTGAGCAGCACCACCCCGGCGGCATCGGGCCCGAGGGCGGCGGCGGCGGCCAGGGCGGCATACCCCCCCAGGGAATTGCCGACAAGCACGGTGGGGCGACCGATACGCTCGGCCACATAGGCCATCAGCTGATCGCGCCAGAGGGCACCGCCGTAAGCCAGGCCAGCGGGCTTGGCGCTGCGTCCGAACCCGAGCAGGTCGATGGCATGGACCTCATGGCGCTCGGCCAGGACGGGAATGTTGTGGCGCCAGTGGTCGGTGGAGGCCCCGAAACCGTGCACCAGCAGGATGGCCGGCCCTTCGGGGCGCTCAGGCGCCACCCGCAGGCAATGAACCCCATGGCCCTGCCACGGCCAGGTCTCAGCGACGGCGGATGGCGTGGGCAACGGAGCCGTACGGAGGGGGGTCAAGGGAGGGATCGTCGCAGGGGCACCCTGGCCGCATGGCAAGGGTGGTCGATGCTAGAGATCTCGCCCGGTCGCCCGCCCGATGCCCCTATCCACATCCCTGGCCGACTGGCAACCCCTGCTCCCGGGGGTGGCCCTCTGGGCCCTTGCCCTCTACCTGCCCCTGAGCCTGCCCCTGGCGGCCCTGGAGGAGAGGCTGGCCGCCACTGGGCTGGCGGAGGGGCTGCAGAGCCTGGTGCTGGTGTTGATCAGCCTGGTGGTGGCCCTGATCGCCGGGCTGCTGGCCGATCTGCTGCTGGGCTGGGCCCTGGGACCGGGCTGGGGGGCGAGCCTCGGCCTGGTGGCCGCCCTGTGGGGGTTGTTCCTGGCCCTGGCCCGCAGGGCCTGAGCCGGTTGCCGCTGCGGCGGTTCAGGCAGGGTTCGGCAGAGCGCAGGGGCTTGGCCTCAAGGCCTTGCCGCCTGGAGATTCGGCCAAGGCTGTCCGCCGGCAGAGGTTGCGGGGCCTGTGCTCAGCGCCAGTCCAGCCAGGGCAGGTGGGGAACGATGGCGGGGGTGACAGCCCGGTAGGCGGGGTAGGCGGGATGCAAACGCAGCAGGGAGCGCTCCTCCCGCCGCGCCTTGCCCCCCAACACCACCGCCAGCGCCAGCAGCAGGGCCAGATGCAGCGGGCTGCCCAGCAGCACGGCCATGCCGAGGGCGCCGATCAGGATCTGGCGGTAGAGGGGATGGCGGCAGCGGGCGTAGGGACCGTCGGTGATCAGGGCAGCCCCGGCGATCGGCTCGGGCAGGGGGGTGAGGCTGGCGCCAAGCTGGAGCAGGGAGCGGACCGCGCCGACCAGGGCCAGGAGCACCAGGGCACCCCCGACCAGCCGAGCGGGTAGAGGCCAGGCGAGGCCCAGGGCAGTCGGAGCGGGCCAGGCGGGCAGCAGCAGGGCACCGATCAGCAACAGCTGGGCCGCCAACCACCATTCACCGTGGCGGTTATCGCGCCAGCCGGCCGCCGTGAATCCCCAGCGCCGAAACAGGGAGGCCGGGCCTCCAGGCGCGTCGGGGAGTGGGGCGAGCTCAGGAGGCGGGCTCGGCAACGCTGGCCTCGGGGGACGTGGCAAGCACCAGTCTGAGCAGGATCGGGGCCAGGAAGGTGGTGCCGATCACCATCAGCAGAATCGCCGCCTCCAGGGGCGGGGTGAGGATGCCGGCCTGGCTGCCGAGGCCGAGGAAGATCAGACCCACCTCGCCGCGGGGCAGCATGCCCAGGCCCACCACCAGCCGCCGGGTGGGTTCGGCGCTCCAGTAGCTCCAGCCGGCCGCCACCTTGCCGGCCATCGCCACCGCCAGCAGGAAGGCCGCCACCACCAGCCCCTCGCGGTTGGCGGGGTTGAAGGGGTTGAGCACCGAGAGATCCATCCCGGTGCCGATCAGCACGAAAAAGACCGTGGCGAAGAGGGCCACCAGCGGCTTGACGGTTTCCTGAATCGCCTCGGTATGGCGGGAACGGCTGAGGATCAGGCCGGCGGCAAAGGCCCCCAGGGCCGCCTCCAGGCCGATCGCCTGGGCGGCGAAGCAGCAGAGGGTGAGCACCACGAAGCCGGCGACGACCACCTCGCCAGGGGCCTTGAGGCGATCGAGCACCCAGTCGAAGACCGGGGCAGCGGTGCGACTCAACCAGAGGGCAGCGGCCACGAACACCAGGGCGGCCAGCACCAGCCGCAGGATCGGGGCAAGGGTGAAGGAGCCGCCGCCGGCCAGGCTGACCACCACCGCCAGGATGACGATGCCGAGGATGTCGTCGAGCACGGCGGCGCCGATCACGATCTGGCCCTCCCTCCGCCGCAACCAGCCCAGCTCCCCGAAGACGCTGGCGGTGATGCCGATGCTGGTGGCGGTGAGGGCGGCACCGGCGAAGACCGCCAGCATCAGGGGCACCCCGAACAGGAGATGGAGGCCGGCGGTGCCCAGGGCAAAGGGCAACACCACGCCAGTGACGGCGACGGTGGTGGCCTGGAGGCCCACGGCCATCAGCTCGTCGAGCTCGCTTTCCAGCCCGGTGAGAAACAGCAGGGCGTAGAGACCCAGCAGGGACACCTGCTGGAGACCCGGAAAGTTTTCGGCGTAGAGGTTCTGCACCTGATCGGCCCCGAGGCCCGAGAGGGCGGCGACAAGGTCGAGCAGCCAGTGGTTGAGCCGGGCACCGGTCTCGGGGGGAACCAGCAGATGCAGCCCCGAGGCGCCGATCAACACCCCGGCGAGCAGTTCACCGAGGATCGTGGGCAGCTGCAGCCGCACCATCAGTTCAGCGAGGGTGCGGGCGGCCAGGAAGATCACCAGGAAGCGACCCACCTGGATGAGGGTCTCGGCCACCTCGATGCTGTGGTTGCCGATGGCGCTGGCGGCGGTGTCCGCAGCAGGGGCGAGTGGGGCGGTCAGGAGCTGGAGGGGCAGCGCGATCGACCCGATCGCGGCGAGGAGATCGGGGGGTGGCGTCAGGGCGATCAGCACGGGGGAGAAAGGGTTGAGCCCAGCGTCAACCCACCGCCCAGGACCGGATTCGGGAACCGGTCGATCGATGGCTGGCCAGGGATGGAAGCGACCCTAAGACCGCGGCGCGACCGTGGCGCTTCCGCTTGGGGATGACCACGAAGCTGGGCGATCTCGGCATCAACCGCTACGTTCGGAACAGGCGCCCCTTGGCTTTTTCCGAAGCAGCCAGGGCCCCGGCCGGAGCGCCATGACAACCACCGAACCCCGACCCCGCGATCTGCGACTGCCCACTCCGGGCTGTTACGCCGAACCCGTGCGCAGCGGCCTGACGGCCGAGCACGTGTTTGACGGGATGACAGATCACCTGTTCTATACCCTCGGCAAGCTGGCCCCCACCGCCAGCCGGCACGACCTGTACATGGCCCTGAGCTATGCGGTCCGCGACCGGCTGATGACCCGCTACCTGGCCGGCATCGAGGCGATCGCCGCCAGTCCGACCCGGGTGGTGGCCTATCTGTCGGCCGAGTTTTTGATCGGCCCCCAGCTGGGCAACAACCTGCTGATGCTGGGCATCCGCGAGGAGGCGGCCGAGGCGCTGCGCCGCTTCGGGATCCCCGACATCGAGGAGATCCTGGATGTGGAGGAGGAGCCAGGGCTTGGCAACGGCGGCCTCGGTCGGCTGGCGGCCTGCTTCCTGGAATCCTTGGCCTCCCTGCAGATTCCAGCCACGGGCTACGGCATCCGCTACGAATTCGGCATCTTCGACCAGCTGATCCGTGACGGCTGGCAGGTGGAGATCACCGACAAGTGGCTCAAAGCGGGCTGGCCCTGGGAGATCCCCCATCCCGACCAGGCGTGCTTCGTGGGCTTCGGCGGCCGCACCGAGACCTACCGCGATGAGCGCGGCGCCTACCGGGTGCGCTGGATCCCCGGCGAGCACGCCATCGGCGTGCCCCATGACGTGCCGGTGCTGGGCTATCGGGTGAACACCTGCGACCGACTGCGGTTGTGGCGAGCCGACGCTACCGAGAGCTTCGATTTCTATGCCTTCAACATCGGCGATTATTACGGCGCCGTCGAGGAGAAGGTGGGCAGCGAGACCCTCTCCAAGGTGCTCTATCCCAACGATGGCACCGATGAGGGCCGCCGCCTGCGCCTGAAGCAGCAGCATTTCTTCGTCAGCTGCTCCCTGCAGGACATGCTGCGCAGCCTCGACCATCGCGGCATCCCGGTTCAGGAGTTTCCCGAACACTGGGCGGTGCAGCTCAATGACACCCACCCGGCGATTGCGGTGGCCGAGCTGATGCGCCTGCTGCTGGACGACCGCAACCTCGAATGGGAGGAGGCCTGGTCGATCACGACCCGCTCGCTGTCCTACACCAACCACACCCTGTTGCCGGAGGCGCTGGAGAAGTGGGGCGTGGATCTGTTCAGCCAGCTGCTGCCGCGCCATTACGAGCTGGTCTGTGAGATCAACCGCCGCTTTCTGCAGCAGGTGAGGCTTCGCTATCCAGGCAACGACCAGATCCTGCGCAAGGTCTCGATCATCGATGAGGAGGGTCGCAAGGCGGTGCGGATGGCCAACCTGGCGACGATCGCCAGCCACCATGTCAATGGCGTGGCGGCGCTGCACAGCGATCTGGTCAAGAGCGAACTGTTTCCGGAATTTGCGGCTCTGTGGCCGGAGAAGTTCACCAACGTCACCAACGGCGTCACCCCCAGGCGATGGATTGCCCTGGCCAATCCGCGGCTGTCCGCCCTGCTCGATGAAGTGGTGGGGCCGGGCTGGGTGCGCGACCTCTCTGAACTGCGCCAACTGGAGCGCTTCGCTGACGACACCGCCTTCCTGGAGCGCTGGGGCGCCACCAAGCTGGCCGTCAAGCAGCACCTGAGCACCTACATCCAAAGACACACGGGCGTCTCTGTGGATCCGCACTCGTTGTTTGATGTGCAGGTCAAGCGCATCCACGAGTACAAACGCCAGCATCTCAATGCTTTGCAGGTGGTAGCCCAGTACCTGCGCATCAAGAATGGCGACACCACCGGCATGGCGCCGCGCACGGTGATCTTCGGCGGCAAGGCGGCACCGGGCTACGCGATGGCGAAGCTGATCATCCGCTTCATCAATGGCATTGCCGACATGATCAATGCCGATCCGGAGTGCGATGGCCTGCTCAAGGTCGTGTTTCTTCCCGATTACAACGTCAAGCTCGGTGAGCGCGTCTACCCCGGCGCCGATCTCTCCGAACAGATTTCGACGGCGGGGATGGAAGCCTCAGGCACGGGCAACATGAAGTTCGCCATGAATGGAGCGCTGACGATCGGCACCCTCGATGGCGCCAACGTTGAGATCCGCGAGCAGGTGGGCGCCGAAAACTTCTTCCTGTTCGGCAAAACAACCGCCGAAATCGCCTCCCTCCAACGCGATGGCTATCGCCCCTGGGAGCTGATTGCCAGCCTGCCCTTGATGCCAGAGGTGCTGCGGCTGATCGAGCAGGGGCATTTCAGCCATGGTGATGGCGAGATGTTCCGGCCGCTGCTGCAAAACCTCACCGGCAATGATCGTTTCTTCGTCCTGGCCGATTTCGCCGACTACCTGCGCGCCCAGGATGCCGTCAATGCCACATGGAACCAGCCGGGTCAGCGCGACTGGAACCGGATGTCCCTGCTGAACACGGCTCGCACCGGCTTCTTCTCCTCGGACCGCTCAATCCTGGACTATGCCCGCAGGATCTGGCAGGCCGAGGAGTACCCGGTCACGATCACCTGCGACCTCGACGATTGAGACTGAGGCCGAGACAGCCAGCAGGGGTCCACGGGCGATCGATCCTGTGGATCCCCAGGCAGGGAGACAAGACAAGAGTGGCTGAAGCGACAACGCCAACCCTTTGGTGGGCCACTTCCGCCATGAAAAACCCCGATTCAGGCAGAACCGGAGCGGGTTCTGGCCATGGCCGCAGGTGAGCCAGGGCCATGACCGCCCCCAGAAGAACGGAGCACGGGCCGGCCGATCCAGGAATCTCAGCCCCGATCCGGGAGATCCGGGGTCTGGTGGAGCAGACGATTGAGGCGGAGCCGATCGGCATTGAGGGGGTCGGGAGCCAATTCACCGGCCACCTCACGGAACTTCTGCTCCACCTCCTCAGGCACGCGCACGTCAAAAATGCGCTCCATCAGCACCTCGATCGAAAAGAGGTGGGCATTGATGTTCTCCAGATCGGCCATCGCCTGCTGGATCGCCTCGGCTTCGGGCGAGTCGGCGGCAGCGGTGGCCCCAGCCCGGGCCGGCTCGGCGGGTGGTGAGCTGGCGGCGCGAGCGGAATCGGGAGCAGGCTGCTCACCGTCGCCGTACTGCTTCTGAAGCTCTTCGAGCACCCGTCCGGCCAGGGTACGGAACGATTGAAGGGCGGCCCAGTTGAGCTCCTGCTGTTGGCGGAGGCTGGCGTTTTCCCGGATCAGCCGATCGTGTTCCCGATAGAACCGCTGGCAATCAGGGCATTGGCAGGGCTCTTCAGGCACCGCTTCCCTTCTGTGCATTGATTCCCATCATGGCACCGAACCGGAAACCTTGCCCGGTGCTGGGCCTCAGGCGGCCAAGGGCCCGTCCGCGCCGGGGCAATCGCCGTCGCCATCCCCGTCCTCGGACTCTTCGCGGCAGCCGGGGAGAGGGATCTCGATCGAACTGACCACGTGGATCACGTCCCTCAGACGCATGGCATCGGCGAACCAGCCCATGGCCTGTTCGACATCGCCACGCTGCTCCGCATCGCTGGCCTGATCCTCATGGGCCTCGGCCAGCAGAGCCAGCCAGCAGAGGGTGCGGGCCTGGACCACCGAGAGATCCAGCTCCTGGGGTTGACTTTCGGCGATCCGCTCGCTCTCCTGCTGCACCAGCAGCCGCAGCCGCAGATCGTGAAGCTGGCTGCCGTGGAGCGGGCTCATCCGGTGCCTGACGACTGATGACACGCTAGCGGCAGGGATCGCAAGGGAGAAGGGCCCCAGGGGTGGCGAGCAGGCCCCGGCAAGGCCGGCAGGCGCCAGGCTTGAGGATCTGCGCACCAAACACGGAAACAATCCTGCAACCTGATGCGCACCCTGGAAACGGCTGATAAAATGCAGCCGACTCCCTTTTTGATGCATTCATGACACTGAGTCACAAACTGAAGGCCGTTCTGCTCTCGGCCGCCACAGCCTCCCTCGCCTTGGGCGCCGGCATTGCGCCAGCTCAGGCCGCCGCCTGCCCTGGCGGCGCCGGTATCACACTGGGTTCACTGTCCACGCCTTACACCTGCACCCAGGACGGGTACTCCTTCACCCTGACCGGGTTTACGGGCTTCTCGGGCACCGATGCCATGTCGTTCTCTGCCCAGACAGTGGGTGGATTGCCAGCCTTCACCTATAGCATTCAATCTAATACCGGCTGGCAGGTAGCCACCGGAAATTACACCTTTGACTACACTCTTACGGCTCCGACTGGTTACGCCTTCAAAGCATACAGCGCTTCAGCCCAAAGCTCTGTTCCTGGTGCCGCCGGCAATTGGGAGGTTGATGCGATCGGACAGGGTGTAGCAGCGATCAGCTTCCCAACGACTTCTACTGGCTCAGTGACTTACTCCAACGTGTTCAGCACGGATACCTTCGCTGGGAAACTCAGCTCAGCCAACGACATGCTTGGTGTCAGCGGCACAGTCACCCTCAAGACCATCCCGGCTACCGGCACCCCCAGCCCTCTGCCCATTCTTGGGGCTACGGCTGCCTTCGGCGCTTCCCGCAGGCTGCGTCGCCGTCTGGCTGCGATCTGATCCTCAGATTCCCGTTACCCCCTCTACTGTGTAGAGGGGGTTTTTGTTTGTCTATTCATCGCCACTCCTGACTTGAACAGGTTCCAAGCAAGACGCTTGATCCACAATCCTCTTGAGCACCAAAAGCATGACGGCCCGTCTTGATGAGCTGATCACAGACCCGCGCGCCAGCATCAATGGACGGCATCGCACTGCCCAGTCTCTCTACATCGCAGGGATCATGCTTTTTCTGGCAGGCATCAACACGTTTGCCTTTTCCCTGTTTCCGATCAAGCTGGTTGATCCGCTTTGGCAACTCAATCTCTGCACATCGATTCTCAGCAATTCCCCCTTCCTGCTCATTGCCTGTCTCTTCGTGCTGGCAGCCTCGGCACTGAACCAGAGGGACAAGCAAATCAACCGTAGAGCGACGTCCCTCTCCATTTTTTCTCGCTGGCTCAGCCTGATACTCCTGCTGAGCATCCCCTTCCAGCTTTATCTGGGCACCCAGGCCATCAAGATCCAGAATCAGGCAGTGATGGAGCAGGTGCAGGTCATCAGCAGGGTAGCCAAAGGCGTGAAGGCCACCACCAATGAACAAGAGCTCAGGGCCTTCGCGGCTACGCTCCCTGATCCCGTTAATCTTCCCGCCAAGATTGATATTCCGTTTGAGGCATTCAAGCAGCGCATCGGCGAAAGACTGCAGGGAAACATCAATCGCGCCCTGGAACAGGCCAGCCAGCAGAAATCCAAGAATATTCAGACTTACATCAAGGAATTCACCCGCAACGCTATCCAGTCAATCATTCTTTCAACCGGCTTTGCCGCCGTGGCTGCTCTCAAGAACGAAAACTACGGTCTGCATAGCATCTTGATCTCCATGCTCCGCCTCTAACGGGATCAAGCCTCGGCGATTCCCGGCAGCTCCAGGAAGAGGCGTCTGGCCGGGGTCCAAGCAGCCTGCAAACCCTGTCGATCGCAGTGATCAACAGGGTTTGCGCAGAACAGCCAAACCATGCGCGGAGCCATCAGAATCAACTCCCTGCACGTCGGCAACCAGATCGGCACGGTCTCGGTTCACGGGGCTGGCGGGACTCGAACCCACGACCTACGGTTTAGGAAACCGTCGCTCTATCCGGCTGAGCTACAGCCCCTCGCAGCCTCATCATAATGGGCAAGGCCCAGAATGTTCACCACGGGCATCCTCTGGGGCCGAGCTAAACCCCATCACGCTGGCTGCCCGCAGGCACGATGGCAGCTGCAAGGGCCTGAGAGCGCCATGCACGAACCGATGCGGACGCTGCTGGAAACGCCCGCGCCTGCCATGGGCGGCATGGCGGCCCCCTCGAATCCACCAGCTCCGAGAGGCGCAGCGAGACTCAGGCAAGACAGGCGAGCTCCGCCTCGGGCTCGAAAACGCTGACCATTCGCCGGCAATCGCCACATTCGGGGCCAGATGTGCGACAATAAGGGTGAAAGTGAGGTTTTCATTTCATGGTGCGCAATTTGCACAAAATTTTTCTTCCCGCTCTTGCTGCAGCAGGGGTCATGGGAGCAGCAACACCCTCGCAGGCCGCTCTGTGCAACACATACACCACTATTGGGGACCTCGCCGCTGCATCCGGCGCAAGCTGCACTCTTTCGAGTGGCTGGACGTTTACCTACAAACCGACAACCACTCTCCCGCTGACGACTCTGTTCACATTCTCCGGCTCGGCGTCGATAGCGACCTTGAGCCTTCAGGGTGATCCTAATCCCTTTTCGCCTGGTACTTACAACTATAATTTCAGTCTAACTGCCCCTCCCACTAGGTATATGACCAAATATTCATCCTCGATCACGAGTTCTGTTTCTCCTGCTGATGCTGGCACTTGGGGCATTACAAGTGCCGCGACTGGCCAACAAGCCCTCGGCACCTACGTATCTCCCAATGGCGTAACCGCTAACAAGTTTTACGGCACCACCACCACTTACTCCGACATCTTCACTGGTGTCATGACCGTATCTGGAGGTCAAATCACCCAATTCACATCATCTTTCAATACCGCTCTAATTCCTGTTGGAACGCCGGGCCCTCTGCCTATTCTGGGTGCAAGTGCAGCTTTCGCCTATTCACGCCGGATTCGTCGTCGGGCCATGGCGGCATAATTTTTGCGCCTACTCAGCTTTTGGCCTCCCTAAATTAGGGAGGCTTTTTTGTTCTTAGATAATCCTTGGCAGCCACCTTCTCTGCCGTGATTGTCTATTATCCCAAGCCAATTTCAGATGACAATGTTTGACATGGAAGGCTCTGCAGAAAGTCTTCTTCGGTCTTCTCGCAATGTTCGCCAGCGAGTGGCGCAGTGCCTCAATACATGTGCGATTCTCGTCGCATTTGCAAATCTCACCCCCTTTGTATTCTCCCTTTTTCCCTTAAAACTACTTGATCCTTTCTGGCAGCTTGGCCTCAGCGCATCAATATTGACCGCCAGCATTCCCATTCTGATTTCTTTTTTGTTGGCGATTGCTGCGCTGGGCTTCACCCCCAACAGCGAGATCTTGCTCAATCGCTACAATACTATTGCCAGACTATCGGCCGCCCTGGCGTTGATGCTTCTCTTGACCATTCCATTCCAGATATACTCTGGACTCAACGCCTTGGATTCAAAAACTCAAACAGTGCTTGATGAGGTCAAGACGCTCAAGGCCATTGCCAGAAGGATCCAGGCAACCAATAACGAACAACAATTGAGGCTCTATGTGGCCACTTTGCCGAACGCCCCGAGTCTGCCACCCAAATTTGATTTTCCATTTCCACAAGTCAAGCAAATGGTCTTGGAAAACATAGAAGGCATCATCAACAAAGCGCTGAATGATTCCAGATCTCAAAAAGCCAGCGCCATGCAAACCTTCATTCTGGAATGCACGCGAAACAGCATCCAGTGCCTGATTCTGTCAACGGCCTTCACCGTGATCAGCGCCGTTGGCAGCGGTCGCTATGGCTTGATAGCGATAACGGTACTCGCTCTCTTCAGGCTCTAGCCTGATCAGCTGTTCCGCCGATCCCCAATATCTTTTCAGGCTCCTTCGCGCTCGACTGCCTTGATCGCATCGGGCCCACTCTGCGACAGCTCCCAGGTCTTGATTCCTCCATTGGAGACATCAGGCCATGCCAGCAGATGCCACGGCGAGGCCGACATTGACTGAGCGCCACAGTCCCGGGCCTTCCCCGGATTATGGCCCTGGTTATGCCTTGATTCGGCTCTCGGTCGCCCGCGCAACCCACCTCAGCACAACTGACCTCACCAACACGGCGTACCATGCTCCAGGAAAAGCAGGCGAGGTGATCGCGATCGGTGAGGTCACGGCGGGTTTCGGCCGCGGCGGGGCTTCGGCCGGTTGAGGAAAGTCCGGGCTCCCCGATGGCCAGGCCTGCCGGGTAACGCCCGGTGCGGGTGACCGTGAGGACAGTGCCACAGAAACACACCGCCGATGGCAACGGCGGCCGTTGGCCGCCGCTCGCACAGGCAAGGGTGCAAAGGTGCGGTAAGAGCGCACCAGCGGCATCGAGAGGTGCCGGCTCGGTAAACCCCGGCCGGGAGCAAGGCCAGGGCTTCGGCCCGCGGAACAAGGGCTGGTCATCATCCCGTTCCGTTCCACCAGCGCCGCTTGAGGCCGCCGGTAACGGCGGTCCCAGACAGATGATCACCCCCACCGCTGGGTCTGTCCCTGCGGTGGTGAACAGAACCCGGCTTACGTCCTGCTTTCCCCTTTTTTCAGGCCCATGGGCCATGGGCCGGATGGAAGGATGAAGCTCCTTCCTCACCACCCTCCGCCGCCGCCATGGGTCAGGCGTCCCCCGTTCCCTCGCTCAGCAGCGCACGCCGCGACGCATTGATCGGCCTGCTGAAACGCCTGGGCCTGGATCCCCGTGCCCCCGGGGGTCCCGGAGCCACCAGCACCGCCCTGGCTCCGCTCGAGGAGGCCCTCACCCATGCCTCCGCAGGCCGACCCCGCCACCACGAACAGCTGGAATTTCTCGGCGATGCGGTGCTGCGCCTGGCAGCCACCGAATTTCTGGAGCGCTGCCATCCCTCCCTGGCGGTGGGGCGGCGCTCCTCCCTGAGGGCCCAGCTGGTCAGCGACCGCTGGCTGGCGGAGCAGGCGGAGGCCCTCGACCTGGCGCCCCTGATCCACCTCGGCCCCATGGCGCTGGGCGACAGCAGCGGCCGCGCCACCGTACTGGCGGAGAGCTGCGAGGCCCTGGTCGGCGCCATCTACCAGGCCTGGGGAGGCCCCTGCGGCGGCATCGAGGCGGTTCTGCTCTGGCTGGCCCCCGCCTGGGAAAGGGCCAGCGCCGAGCTGCTCGCCGATCCCGAACGCCACAACTGGAAGACGGCCCTCCAGGAGAAGACCCAGGGCCAGGGTCTGGGCCTGCCTCGTTATGCCACCGCGGAGATCAGTCGCCGCCATGGCGATCCCCGACGCTTCCAATCCCAGGTGAGCTGGGGTTGCCTGCCGGAGACGGAGGTGCAGGGGGTTGGCAGCGGAAGCGCCGAGGGCTGGGGCGGCTCGCGCCGCGAAGCCGAACAGCAGGCGGCCCGCGCTGCCCTGGCCCAGCTCAGACAGCCTCCAGGGTCGCCAGGGGCAGGGTGACGAGCTTGTCCCAGTTGCCGCCCTCGAACAGCACCGCCGCCCGGCGATCGCTGATGCGTTGCACAAAACCGCGGTAGCCGTTGTAGATCGAAACCGGATCGCGGACCACCACCGTGGAGCCCGGCAGGATCAGGGCGGCGGGGGCGGGAGCCATGGGGTGCCGGGTGTGACTTGCCCAGCCATTATCGGAGCACTGGAGCCCCCGTGGCGCGGCCAGGGGCTGGCGGCGGCGCCCCAGCCGCTTCGAAGGGGCGGATCGGGCGACGTAGCGTCGAGAGCCCCCCAGATCCCGCCACGGCCCGGCCGGCTCCACCCCCTGATCGGAAGCCCCCACCGAGTGCCAGCGATGCCCCGTCCCCCAGCCTGTCTGCTGCCGCCACCATGAGCGATCCGCCATCCTCACCATCGGCTGCCGCCGCCTTGCCGCCGCCGCCGGATCTGCTGGTGGTGGGCCGCCTGGTGGCCGCCCAGGGGTTGACCGGGGAGCTGCGGGTGTTGCCCCTCTCCGACTTCCCCGAGCGTTTCACCCGGCCTGGCCCCCGCTGGCTGCAGGGAAAGGGGCAACCCGCCGTTGCGGTGACCCTGAGCCGCGGCCGCCAGCTGCCGGGCCGGGAGCTGTTCGTGGTGCGGCTGGCCGGCATCGACGACCGGAGTGCGGCGGAGGCCGTGGTGGGACACGAGCTGCTGGTGCCCGCCTCGGATCGTCCCCGCCTGGCCCCCGGCGAATTCCATCTGCTCGACCTGGTGGGGCTGGAGGTGCGCTTGCTGGATGCCCCTGGGGCGGCGCCGATCGGCACGGTGCGGGACCTGATCCACGCCGGCAACGACCTGCTCGAGGTGGAGCTATTGGCGGCGGAACCAGAGGGCCCGGGTCGGCGGGTGTACGTGCCCTTCGTGGCCGCCATCGTGCCGGTGGTGAAGCTCGAGGAAGGCTGGATCGGACTGACACCTCCGCCCGGATTGCTCGATCTCTGAGCGGCCCGAGCGGCAGACGGGACGGTGCGGATCAGGTCGTCTCGCCGTTCCGGTGCGCAAACGTGCCCGCAGCGGCAACGCAAGCCGGCGGCGGCGGGATTGAATGGCCCCCTGGCGTCACAGCCCATTCCCACGGCAACCATGGCTCCGACACCTCTGGTCCCCGTGATCCTCTGCGGCGGCACCGGCACGCGCCTCTGGCCCCTCTCGCGGGCCTCCTACCCGAAGCAATACTGGGCTCTGGCCGGCAGCGGCGAGGAGACCCTGCTGCAGCTCACCCACCAGCGCCTTGAGGGGCTACCGGCCCTGGCGCCGCCCCTGCTGATCTGCAACGAGGACCACCGCTTCATCGTGGCCGAACAGATGCGTCAGATCGGCGTCGAACCCGCCGGAATCCTGCTCGAACCGATGGGTCGCAACACGGCTCCGGCGGTGGCGGTCGCAGCCCTTCAGGCCACCGCCAACGGCGCCGATCCGTTGCTGCTGGTGCTGGCGGCCGACCATGTGATCAACCAACCCGACCGCTTCCGCACCGCCGTGGTGGCCGGCATCGCCTCAGCCGAAGCGGGACGACTGGTCAGCTTCGGCATCGTGCCCACGGCGCCGGAAACCGGCTACGGCTACATCGAAGCTTCCGCTCCGCTGAATGCGGCCGAGCCCGTACCGATCGCCCGCTTCGTTGAAAAGCCCGACCTGGCCACCGCCGAATCCTTCCTGGCCACCGGACGCTTCACCTGGAACAGCGGCATGTTCCTGTTCCGGGCCAGCGCCATCCTGGCGGAACTCGAACGGTTGGCACCCGAGGTGGTCAGCGGCTGCCGCGCGGCCCTGGCCCACGACAGCTCCGATCTCGAATTCCTGCGGTTGGAGAGGGAATCGTTCCTCAACTGTCCGAATGTGGCCCTCGATGTGGCCGTGATGGAGAAGACATCCCTGGGCGCCGTGCTGCCCCTCGACGCCGAATGGAGCGATGTGGGCAGCTGGAGCGCCCTCTGGGAGACCGGCAGCCGCGATGCCAGCGGCAACGTGCTGCGCGGCCGCGTGATCAGCGAGCAGAGTCGCAACTGTTATCTCCGCAGCGAGCACCGCCTGGTGGTGGGTCTGGGGGTGGAGGATCTGGTGGTCGTCGAAACCGACGACGTGGTGTTGGTGGCCCACCGCGACAGGGCCCAGGACATCAAGGCGATCGTCGGCCGGCTGGAGCGGGAGGGCGCCCCCGAGAGCAAGGCCCATCGCCGCATCTACCGGCCCTGGGGCCACTACGACGGCGTCGTCGAAGGGGAGCGTTGGCAGGTGAAGAAGATCGCGGTCAAGCCCGGCGCCAGCCTCTCTCTGCAGATGCACCACCATCGCGCCGAACACTGGGTGGTGGTCAAAGGCACCGCCGTCGTCGAGAAGGACGGTGTCGAAGAGCTGGTGGGTGAGAACCAGAGCACCTACATCCCCCTGGGCTCGCGGCACCGCCTGCGCAACCCCGGCAAGATCCCGGTCGAACTGATCGAGGTGCAGAGCGGTCCTTACCTGGGCGAGGACGACATCGTGCGGTTTGAGGATCGCTATGGCCGCAGCGACATCCTGGCCGTGTCCTGAGCCGGTGGCGGGGGCCGACAGCCATCCGCCCCGCCGCCCCTCCGACGGAGCCGCGGCCCTTACTCGACCGTGACGCTCTTGGCGAGGTTGCGGGGCTGATCGACATCCAGGCCGCGATGGGCGGCGATGTGATAGCTCAGCAGCTGCATCGGGATCACCGTGAGCAGGGGGGTGAGCAGCTCATCAACCTCCGGCAGAGGCAGCAGCAGATCAAACAGCTCGGTATCGGCGCAGTCCGGGGCCACGCCGATCAACTGGGCATCGCGGGCCTTGGCCTCCTGGGCGTTGGATAGCACCTTGTCGAAGACCGGGCCGGGCACCGCGATCGAAACCACCGGCACCCGGGCATCGAGCAGGGCGATCGGACCATGTTTCATCTCGCCGGCCGGGTAGCCCTCGGCGTGGATGTAGCTGATCTCCTTGAGCTTGAGGGCTCCTTCCATGGCGATCGGGTAATTGATGCCCCGCCCCAGGAAGATCACATCCTGGGTCTCGGCGAACAAATGGGCCAGGCCAGCGCAGCGCTGGTCGTGGTCCTCCACCAGCCCCTGCAGCAGCGCCGGCAGGCTGCGCAGGCCATCGGCCAGGGCGCGCAGCTCGGCGGGGGAGCGCAGCGGGGCTTCGGAGCGGCCGGGGCTGCCTGGCGGCGTCGGGGCGCCGGCCTCCTGGGCGGCCGCCGCCAGGCAACGACGCTCGGCAAAGGCCAGGGCCAGGCCATAGAAGGCGAGCAGCTGGCCCAGAAAGGTCTTGGTGGCCGCCACACCCACCTCGATGCCGGCGCCGATGTCGAGGATGTGCGGCACCAGGCGGCCCAGGGAACTCTCCGGGCGATTGGTGATGCCCAGCAGCCTGGGGGCAAAAGCCGGAGCGCCATGGGCTAACCGCCGCTCCTGTTCCATGGCCAGGGCGGCGAGGGTGTCCGCCGTCTCCCCGGACTGGGTCACGCCGATCGTCAGGGTGGAAGGCGCCAGGGGAGGCGGCGCATAGCGGAATTCGCTGGCGTAGAAGACCGAGGTGGGGATTCCAGCCAGCTGCTCGAGCAGGTAGGCGCCGACCTGGGCCGCATGGCGGCTGGTGCCGCAGGCCAGGATCTGGATGCGCTCCACCCCCTCGTAGACCCCGTCGTCGAGGGGAAGGGCCACCAGGGCCTCCGGGGGTAGATGACGGGCCACCCAGAGCGCGGCGGTCTCAGGCTGCTCATGGATCTCCTTGAGCATGAAGTGGCGGAAGCTGCGCTTGTCCGCCACGTGTTCGGTGCCGCTCAACAGGCTCGGTGCCCGTTGCACCCGGTTGCCGGCGCTGTCGTACAGCTCAATGCCCAGCGGGGTCAGCAGGGCGACCTCCCCATCCTCCAGGGGAAGGATCGTGCGGGTGAAACCGGCCAGGGCCGGGGTGTCGCTGGCGCACAGGAACTCACCCTCCCCCAGACCGATCAGCAACGGCGCCTGACGGCGCGCCACCACCAGGGCTCCTGGCACCTCGGCCCAGACCACCGCCAGGGCGTAGGCCCCATGGAGCCGCGGCAGCACATCCTGCAGGGCGCTGAGCAACAGCGTGGCACTGGGGATCTCGCCGGCGGCCCGCCTCTGCTCAAGCCGCCGGGCCAGCAGGTGGGGGATGACCTCGGTGTCTGTGTCGGAAAGGAAAGCAACCCCCTGGCCCTGCAGCTCCTCTCGCAGGCTGCGGTGGTTCTCGATGATCCCGTTCTGAACCACCGCCAGGCGACCACTGCCGTCGAGGTGGGGGTGGGCATTGCGCTCCTCCGGCTTGCCGTGGGTTGCCCAGCGGGTGTGTCCGATGCCGCAGAGCCCGGCAGCCCCCTGGGCCTCAAAACGGGCGGTGAGGTTGACGAGCTTGCCTTCGGCCCGCAGGCAATGGAGCTGGCCGTGGGCTCCGACCTGCTCCACGGTGGCGATGCCAGCGGAGTCGTAGCCGCGATATTCGAGCTGGCGCAGGCCTTCGAGCAGCTGGGGAGCGGCCTCGCGCGAACCGATCAGGGCAACGATGCCGCACATAGAAAGAGGAGGAGCGCCGCGAGCGGGCGGGGGGCCGGCGCTAGCTGAGCTTATGGGCAGAGGCACTCTCCAGCAGCAGGAGGGCGGCGGCCTGAGGGACCGGTCGGTGCCGGACGCCGCCATCTGTGGCCCGGGGGGATGGGGGCCTGGGAGACGGCCAAGACAAAAAGCCAGGCCCGGAGGCCTGGCTGAGGGGTTTGAGGTCGCCTGGGCCGGCTCAGCTGGGCTGGGAAACCCGGACAGGAGCGAACCGGAGAACGGGAGAACCCGATGGACCGGCGGACGCGGATCGGCGCGGATCGGGCCGTGAGTCAGTAAGCCAGGCCCATCGAACGGCTGGTTTCGTCACCGAGGTAGACGCGGATGCTGAGGAAGTCGGTGGGGCAGGCGGTTTCGCAGCGCTTGCAGCCCACGCAGTCCTCGGTGCGGGGGGAGGAGGCGATCTGGCCGGCCTTGCAGCCGTCCCAGGGCACCATCTCCAGCACATCGAGGGGGCAGGCCCGCACACACTGGGTGCAACCGATGCAGGTGTCGTAGATCTTGACGGCGTGGGACATGGGCGCTCGTAGAAGCCGGCGTGGCGTCAACGTACCGAGGCCGACGCGGCGGCAGGGCAAGGGCCGCCCAGCCCGTCACCCTTGTTCATACGGCCCGGGGGAGGCAGGGGAGGATGGGGGCCGACCCGTAGGATGCGACCTCCCGCAGCGCGGCTATGTCCCAAGACAACCAGAATCTGATCTTCGAGAAAGTGCGCACGATCGTTTCCGAACAGCTCAGCGTCGACGCCGAGGAGGTCACTCTCAAATCCAACTTCCAGAACGACCTCGGCGCTGACTCGCTCGACACCGTTGAGCTGGTGATGGCCCTGGAAGAGGCCTTCGACATCGAGATCCCCGATGAGGCCGCAGAAGGTATCACCACCGTCGGCGACGCGGTCACGTACATCCATGAGAAGCAGGCCTGAGGCTTCCATGGTCGAGGGTCTCCGCCGCGTGGTCGTCACGGGCCTGGGCGCGGTCACACCAATCGGCAACGACGTTGCCTCCTATTGGGAGGGTCTGCGTAGTGCCCGTAATGGGGTAGCGCCGATCACCCTGTTCGATGCCTCACGCCATGCCTGCCGTTTCGCGGCAGAAGTCAAGAATTTTGATCCGGCAGGTTGGCTTGAGCCCAAGGAGGCCAAGCGTTGGGATCGCTTCTGCCAGTTCGGCGTGGTGGCCGCCAAGCAGGCGGTGCTCCATGCCGGGCTGAGCATCGATGACAGCAACCGCCACCGGGTGGGGGTGTCGATCGGCTCCGGGGTGGGGGGCCTGCTGATGATGGAAAGTCAGGCCCATGTCCTGGCCGACCGTGGACCGGATCGGGTCAGCCCGTTCTGCGTGCCGATGATGATCCCGAACATGGCCACCGGCCTGGCGGCGATCGCGCTTGGCGCCCAGGGTCCGAGCAGCGCCGTGGCCACCGCCTGCGCGGCCGGATCCAATGCCATCGGCGATGCCTTCCGCCTGATCCAGCTGGGCATGGCCGATGCCATGGTCTGCGGTGGGGCCGAGTCGGCGATCACCCCCCTCGGGGTGGCTGGCTTTGCCAGCGCCAAGGCTCTGTCTTTCCGGAATGACGACCCAGCCAGCGCCAGCCGCCCCTTCGACCGGGATCGCAATGGGTTTGTGATCGGAGAAGGTGCCGGCGTCCTGGTGCTCGAAAGCCTCGAGCAGGCGATCGCCCGGGGCGCCACGATCCTGGCCGAGATCGTGGGCTACGGCACCACCTGCGACGCCCACCACATCACCGCGCCCTCACCGGGCGGAACCGGCGGCGCTCAGGCGATGCGCCTGGCCCTGGCCGATGCTCACCTGGAGCCTGAGTCCGTGAGCTACGTCAATGCCCACGGCACCAGCACCCAGGCGAACGACAGCAACGAGACCGCCGCCATCAAGTCCGCCCTGGGTGCCCATGCCCTGCGGATCCCGGTGAGTTCCACCAAATCGATGACCGGCCATCTGCTGGGCGGTAGCGGTGGCATCGAGGCCGTGGCCTCGGTTCTGGCGATCGGCCAGAACCTGGTACCGCCTACGATCAATTACCACACGCCCGATCCCGCCTGTGATCTGGATGTCGTGCCTAATCAGGCCAGGGAAGTCGCCGTCGATGTCGTGCTATCGAACTCGTTTGGGTTCGGCGGTCACAACGTCTGTCTGGCGTTCCGCCGGATGACCTGAGCGCCGCTCCGCGGCCGCATCCCCGGGACACCCTCCCTCCCCTACCACTTAAGACCCCCACCCCCGAGCCCCCCATGGTCGCCGCTCCCACCACCTCGGTCGAGACGCTCTGCATCAACAGCATCCGCTTCCTGGCGGTTGATGCGATCAACAAATCGAACTCTGGCCACCCGGGCCTGCCGATGGGAACGGCACCCATGGCCTTTGCCCTGTGGGACAAGGTGCTGCGGCACAACCCCAAGAACCCGAAGTGGTTCAACCGCGACCGCTTCGTGCTGTCCGCCGGCCACGGCTGCATGCTGCTCTACGCGCTGCTGCATCTCACCGGCTACGACTCGGTGACCATCGAGGACATCAAGCAGTTCCGCCAGTGGGGCTCCAAGACTCCCGGCCACCCCGAAACCTTCGAAACCCCCGGGGTTGAGGTCACCACCGGCCCCCTCGGCCAGGGCATCTCCAACGCCGTGGGCCTGGCCATCGCCGAAGCCCACCTGGCAGCCACCTTCAACAAGCCAGGCCACACCCTGGTCGATCACTACACCTACGTGATCATGGGCGATGGCTGCCATCAGGAAGGTGTGTCCGGCGAAGCGGCATCGCTGGCAGGACACCTGGGCCTGGGCAAGCTGATCGCCCTCTACGACGACAACCACATCACCATCGACGGTGACACCGCGGTGTCGTTCACCGAGGACGTGCTCAAGCGTTACGAGGCCTACGGCTGGCACGTGCAGCACGTGACCGACGGCAACCATGATGTGGACGGCATCCGCAGGGCGATCGAGGCGGCCAAGGCGGTCACCGACAAGCCGAGCATGATCAAGGTCACCACCACAATCGGCTACGGCTCGCCCAACAAGGCCAACACCGCCGGCGTGCACGGCGCCGCCCTTGGTGCCGAGGAAGCCGCCCTCACCCGCAAGGCCCTCGACTGGAACTACGGCGAATTTGAGGTGCCGGCCGAGGCCTACGACCAGTGGCGCCAGGCCATCGCCCGCGGTGCCGCCGCCGAGGCCGAATGGAATGGGGCCCTGGAGGCCTACCGTGCCGCCTATCCCGCTGAGGCCGCGGAATTCGAGCGCAGGCTGAGGGGCGAGCTGCCCCAGGGCTGGGACGCCTCCCTGCCGGTTCTGACCCCTGCCGACAAGGGCCTGGCGACCCGCCAGCACTCCTACAACGCCCTCAACGCCTTCGGCCCCAGCCTGCCTGAGCTGATCGGCGGCTCCGCCGACCTCACCCATTCCAACCTGACCGACATCAAGGGTGAGAAGAGCTTCCAGAAGGGTGCCGAAGCCAACCGTTACCTCCACTTCGGGGTGCGCGAACACGCCATGGCGGCGATCATGAATGGCATCGCTTACCACGGCAGCGGCCTGATTCCCTATGGCGGCACTTTCCTGGTGTTCGCGGGCTACATGATCGGCGCGATGCGCCTCTCCGCCCTGAGCGAGCTGGGCTGCATCTATGTGCTCACCCACGACTCGATCGGTCTCGGTGAAGACGGCCCCACCCACCAGCCCGTCGAGACGCTGGCCAACCTGCGGGCGATTCCGAATCTGCTGGTGATGCGCCCAGGTGATGGCAATGAAACCATGGGTGCATACCAGGTGGCCGTCGCCAACCGCAAGCGTCCGACCGTGCTCGCCCTCAGCCGCCAGGCCATGGCCAACCAGCCAGGGTCCACCGCCGCTGCCGTGGCGAAGGGTGGCTACATCCTTGAGGACAGCAACGGAACCCCCGATCTGATCCTGATCGCCACCGGTACCGAGCTGGAACTGGCCACCAAGGCCGCCGCCGTGCTTCGCGGAGAAGGCACCAATGTACGTGTGGTCTCCATGCCCTGTGTCGAGCTGTTCGAAGAACAGGACGCTGGCTACCGGGAATCGGTGCTTCCTGCCGCCGTGCGCAAGCGGCTGGTGGTGGAAGCCTCCAGCTCCTACGGCTGGCATAAGTACACCGGTTTCGATGGCGACACCGTCTCGATCGATCGCTTCGGTGCTTCGGCCCCAGGCCCCGTGTGCCTGGAGAAGTTCGGCTTCACCGTCGATAACGTCGTCGCCAAGGCGAAGGCGCTGGGTTGAGCAGCACGGCTGACGCCAGCCAGGAAGAGCAACAGCGGTGAATGGACTCAGGAGCGTGGCCAGCCACGCTCCTGACAGGGGGGTGTGCTGATAAAACAGCCCCCTGCTTTCGCCGCATTGTTGCCGCGGTTCCAGAGCGGCCCAAGCATTTCCCTGCCCTGGGCCTGCACTTGTCCAAGATCCTCAGGGCAGCTGATTTGCCAATCAAGAGGGAACGTGGGCGGAGATGACAGCGACAAAGCCCTCATCTCTCTCTGGTCCACTGATCAACAAGCACATGCTGGGTCCGATGCTGGCCGTTGCGGTCTGCTTACGTTGGTCTGGAGCCAACCAGCGGGAAGGCAGCTCCAGGAACCATTCGGTTCACATCGGCTCAGAGGTGGGCCTGCACCGTATTTAGAATTGCTTGGTCGAGGGGCACAGCAACACCGAGCCCATGCATTGCCTTGATCTTCTCGATCTTTGGCACATAGCGGTTGCGAGCGGCGGCGGGCTGGGAAGCTCCGAGGATATGCACAGGTTTGGCCGGAGCAATCAGATCACGAACGAGATGGGCAAGTTCGGCGATGCTGATCACCTGATCGGAACCGACGTTATAGGTTTCGCCATCCTTGCCTTCCAGCAATAGGGTCCAGAGCCAGTGGGCGAGATCACGTTGATCGAGATAGGTGCGCAGGGGAGAGCCATCACCCGCCACCGTGATCGCGTCGGCACTGAGTGCATCGTGGATGAAATTGCCGATGGCGAAATGAACATCCAGCGGCAGATCAGGGCCAATGAAGGCAAAACAACGGGCGATCACGGTTTCAAGACCGTGGGCATCGCGGTAGAGAGCGCAGAGATGCTCGGCTACACGTTTCGCCTGGCTGTAGGCGGTGGCAGGTTCGGCGAGGGGAGGACTACCGGGCCAGTCTTCGGGGATGGCATCAAGATCGGCGGGCTGGGGGCCGTAGATGCCACCGGAACTGGTGAGCAGGAAACGGCGTGCTCCACTGGCCACCGCCAGATCCAGAATGTTGATGGTGCCATCATGAATCTGCTTATAGCGCTGCAACGGCGTCAGCCGGGGTCCGAAGGTGGAATCGGTGGCGGCATGCAAGACGTGGCTGAAGCTCTGTCCCCAGGGAAGGGAGTCACGATCCTGGATATCACCTTGGTGAAAAGAGATCCCTGGATGGGTGCATAGCTCAGGATGAGCATCCTGGAAACGAGCCGGATCACGGCTGAGCAGAACAATCGGCCAATCGATAGCCATCGACCTCTTGTTCAACCCGGCGACATACTGGTAGCGCAGCAGAGATTTGCCGAAGAATCCCGTACCTCCAGTAATCAGGAGCCTAGGCGTCATAAGGTGGATAACAATGAAACGAAGATCGAGGTGTCAACGGCTAGACAGCCCCTGCTTGAATGCAAAACACAGCCGCCGCCAGCCAGAGTTGATAGCCATGTCAGGCCAAGTCTCAAAAACCTAGAGCAGGATTTCCCTCTCGAGCACTCCCCAACGACTTTCCAATTGATGAATACGCGCTTGATCTTCGCGATGAAGAGCGCCATAGTATTGACTTTTGTTAATCAACCAAAGAATCTCAAAATGAACAGCATCCAATAACGATTCAGGCAATGAGCTATCACCGAGACTCGAAGATGCAAAGACGACTTTTCGAGTTTCAAAGCGATTGAGCTTGGCTTTAGCGAACTGCTGAAGCTCAGGCAAGGAAGCAATGGAAACAGCACCACCGACGACGAACTCAAGTGGAGTGGCAGCGAGTTTGCTGGCCATTGAAACACCTGCAGCAGTCACCTCAGAATTTTGAACATCACTTTTAATTCCTAAAGAACCAGAAAAGTCGGTTCGCCCAAAAACAATGCCAGCGATACTTTGATTGCGCAATGCTGCCGACAAGAGATCGTCAAAAAGCCTGTAGGCCTGAATGGTTTCCACATTAAATAAAAAACGGACTTCGGAACGTTCGTCTTCCGGATAAACCTTAACAATTGTATCCGCATACTTCTCAAGGGCATATGGCGATTCAATCATCGGTGCCACTATGAAACGGGCACCGAACTGGCGAGCTTCATATAGATCCTTGACGGCTTCACAACCACCAATTTTCAAGGTCAGTGGAACATTGTGAGTATGGATAATATCCAATAACCGCAACAATTCGTCATTTCGAGTTCCTTCTGCTTCAAACTCAGCCTTAATACTTACAAGATGACCGCGGGACTTAATACGATTAACAAGCTCACACAGCTTTTTTTCGGTTGCGTTCATCGGAACTACTCCGTGAGAGTTTGCGTTGAGAAGTAAGGGGCTACTCGCCGAAACGTATCCTCGGGCAGATCAGGACCAATCAGATGTAGTGGATTGGACTCCATGCTGCCAGCACTCGTAACACGAGATGAGATCTTGGGGAAGAATGTTTGCTCCGGGTGAATCGGAACAAGAACGGCACAAGCCTGATCCTTCTTTAGAAATTCGAGTAAATCCGGGTCGGCAAAACCAGCGGATGTCATTATAGCACACTCGATGCCAAAACTGGCAAACAAATTCTGCCAGTCAGGGAAAGCAAGCCCTGAGTCTTCATCGCAGCCAAGCCAAGCGCCCTGAAAATAGTTACGCTGTGTTTGACGAATGGATGCGTAACCACGATTAACCCACAAGAATATTCGCAGATTAGATACATGCTTATAAGCAACTACAAGTTCCTGAAGATTTTGAAGAAACCCCCCATCACCCTCCACTAGAAAGACCGGGCGGTCAGGATGAGCTAGGGCTACACCCAAAGCCCCAGACAAACCATAGCCCATTGCAGCCTGGCTTTTATTGCTCAACATCAGAGCTTGATGCGGCAAAGAGACGGCTTGATAAGAAGACGTAAACGAAGAACCACTACTGCAAGGGACCAGTACGGAGCGCTCAGGCATGTATTTAGATAACTGTTGCCAGAACTCGTATGGATTGATAGAGTTAGAATGACGTGAGTTGATCGGCTCACTGAGGGGAAGCTCATCTTTAACCCGCGTACAGAAGGCAAGCCAAGGCTCTTGCTCAGGAGTCAGTTGAAATGCGTCATCCATAAGCAACTGGTCTAGCAATGAATTGGCATCACAACAAAGACCGCAATCAACATGAGGGTGACCCTTGCTCAGTTCAGCCGGATCAATATCAACCTGAATTAGGTGTGCGAAGGGAGCAAACTCCTGCCAGTTAAAGCCAGTTTGTTGCAAGCCCAGGCGAGTTCCAAGCGCCAAGATAAAATCAGCTTGCTGAAGCAGAAGATTAGAGTATCGCATTCCCCACGTATTTGGTCTTCCAAAGTAGTTGGGAGCTTGACTATCGATCCGATCAGTTCCATTGTAGGTTGTCATCATCGGGATCCTGGCTGCCTGCAGGGAATCAGCAAGATTCCAAGCCAGAGCTCGTGATATTCCTCCTCCAATAAGCAAGACCGGTCGTTTTGATTCTCTAAATCTCTCCACAAGGCCGGTCATAGAGTCTCTATCCAGCCTAGCCAAAGGCTGTGGCGATTGAATATCAGCACCAATCTGTAGAGCCGCCTGAGAATCGAGCGCAAGGGCCTGAACATCCAGAGGGATTTCTAAAAAAACAGGACCTTTTCGTGCCGTCTGCCCGACGAGCACGGCATTCAGAGCATCAACCAGCTGGCCTGGCTCCTCGAGGCGGATCGAGATCTTTGTGATCGATTGCGTTAAGGCAACGCCATCGACTTCCTGGATGCCACGTTGGCGCACATCACCTCGGGCCAAATCAGACAGCTTGACTTGACCTCCGATCAGCAAAAGTTCACGACTCTCCTGCCAAGCTCCTGCCACAGCGGTCAGAACATTGGTGAGGCCAGGGCCTGCGGTGACAAGACAGAAAGCACGACCTTCGCTGTCGTCAATCGAGGCGTTGTGGTACTCGGTGGCGATGGCAGCACCAACTTCGTGAGCAAACGGTATGCAAATCAGACGAGTACGCACGCTGTTGAGCATATGCATGATATTGCCGCCTGCAACGAAATAGCAATATCGATAGCCGAGCTCGACGAGCTTATCAACGAGGAAATCGGAAAGTTTTTGACTGGTCATGACATGCAACCCATGGCTGGAAGTAAATCAATCATCTGGTCAATAATGAAAGCAGGCTTCGCCTCGCTAAGGCGATCTCTACCATGGGCACCGATGCTGATACCGATGGCATCGATCCCTGCACGGCTGGCCGCCTCCATGTCAAAGACCGTGTCGCCAACCATCACAGCAGCCAGGGCTGGATCGTGAGAAAGACAAGCGAGCAGGATATCGGGGTGCGGCTTGTGCTTCAGAGGTGGATCCGTACCTTGCACATGACTGAAATAGGGCAGCAGACCATAGCGCTCCAACAAAAGGGCCGCCAAAGCAGTAGGTTTGGTCGTGGCGAGCGAAACCCTTGCCCCCAATTGATTTATTCTATTCAAGACAATCAGGACACCCGGATAAACACACTCGGGATCGCCAGCATGATCGGCTAGGCGCTGGCGAAAACTGGCAACCAGTTGCTCAGCATCGGCGGGATTGCATCCATGATCAAGGAAGAATTGGACTGGAGGGCTGCCTGTCTTTTCGCGAATGTAACGCAAGCTGGGCTGCTCAAGGCCTTGCTCACGACAGACGTGGGCGGCGGCTTCATGAATTTCACTCGCAGAATCAACCAGGGTTCCGTCAAGGTCGAAGATAATGTGCTGATACTTCATGAAAGATGTTCTTGGGACATAGACACAATTAAGTCATCAAGTCAGCGGATAACAAAGGCGCGAATCACCTCAATCTCACGCGCCAACATCGCATCGGTGAGGCCTGGGTAGGTGCCCAGGAACAGTGTACTGGTCATGATCTCATCGGATCCTTCCATCTCCCCAACCACACGCAGGGCTTCAGGGCGGTCGCGGCGCAGCTGAACAAAGGCAGGCTGACGCAACAGGTTGCCGCCGAAGAGCATGCGATTGCCGATCTGATGGCGATCGAGCTCTTGGGCCAGCTCGGTTCGGTTGAAGGAAGCCTCTGGCTTAACAGCAAGCTTGAACCCGAACCAAGAGCATTCGCTGCGGCAGCCGCTACTGTCCCAGGAGAAACCTCGCTGGGCATCCCAGGCGGTGGCATGGGTTGGCAGGGCGAATTCGAGCACGTTCTCGTGGCCGGCGAGACCGCGGCGCAGCGTATCCCAGTTACGCTTGCGCGCCTCAATGAACTCGGGTAGGCGCCGAAGCTGCACCCGGCCGATGGCGGCCTGCGGATCGAGGGGTTTGAGATTGAAGCCGAGGTGGCTGTAGGTGTACTTGTGGTCATAGCCGGCGGGAAGTTCACCGAGCTGCCAGCCGAAGCGCTTGTTGCAGGTGTTGTCGATGCCACTGGGACACCAGCAATCGCGGCCCCAGTCGCGGAAACTCTCGGCGATCACCTTGAGCTTCTGATCTCGGACGATATTGACGGCGCCGCCCTCGCCCATCGTGAGGTGATGGGGGGGATAAAAGCTCTGGGTGCTGATGTCACCCCAGGTGCCGGTCCAGCGCACCACCCGATCGGGACCTTCATCCAGCCCTGGGCTGTTGTCTGTGAGGCCAAGACTCTCGGCCAATTCACGCGGCATTGAGTAACTACAGCCGAGGGCGTCGCAGTTGTCCTCCACCAGCCACAGATCGTACTTGCGGCAGAAGGCCAGGGTGGCCGCCAGATCAAAGGGGTTCCCAAGGGCGTGGGCCATCATCACCGCCTTGGTCTTGCCAGGGCTGTAGGCGGCCTCGAGCTGATCGCAGCGAGCATTGCCGGTGATCGGGTCGGCATCGATGAACACCGGCACTGCGCCCACCTGCACAATCGGAGCGACGGTGGTCGGGAAGCCGGCGGCCACGGTGATCACCTCATCGCCGGGCCTGAGCCTGCGCGCTTCGGGCAGCTTGGCGGAGGTGAGGGCTGAGATCGCCACAAGGTTGGCGCTGGAGCCGGAATTCACCAGGAGGCTGTGGCGCACGCCCATGAAGGCGGCCAGCTCACTCTCCATCGCGGCGCCTTCGGAGCCGAGGGTGAGCCAGAAATCGAGCGTGGTGGAAACGGCCGCTGCCACCTCATCTTCCGCAAAGACCCGGCCTGCGTAGGGGATGGTGCTGCCCTCCTGCCAGGGAGTGCGCTCCGGATCGGCGGCGGGTCGGAAGGATCCGTGCACCTGGCGCGAATACTCGCGGGTGAGAGCGAGGATCTGTTGCTTGAGCTCGGCGGGGGTGGTCACGCGTTGACGGCTTGCAGAGGGGAGGCGCTCACAGGGGAACCATCACTACGATGCGTTCATCGTCGTCGCATCCCAGAAGGGATACGAGCTTAGGGGCCAGTATATTCTCTGGCAGCAACATCTGGAAGTGCAGCCGCAACGAAAACAGACAGCCGTGGTTTCAAGACGGCACGCTGGTGGCGGTTCGAGAAAGTCTAGATCGACACTGAGCAGCCCAGTGCACCTCCCGGAACACCAGCACAAGATGCAGTCTGTGGTTAATGATGCGAACAAGGTGCGCGGCAACGGCGATGGCCCCTGCTGGCACGATCCGATTGGATTGAGATGATCAGCTAGGTCCACAGCCTCGTCGCCGGCGAGCTGCAGGCGGTTGGTATTCGGCAAGCTGCAGCGCTGCAGGCGGCCATGGGCGTGGGCATGGGCGTGGGCATGGACACCTCCTCTGGCACCAACCCAATGGCCAACAGCAGATCCACAGCTATCAGGAGCACGTTCCCTGAAATGCCAACACCAATTGGCCTGACTGACGGACACAACTCCGGAAGCCCCTGTGCCGGAATGGGTCTCAAGCCATTGGGTGGGCAGGGAGCCGTGAGAGGTTGGGGTTGTCACACCAAACCAATCCCTCGTGGATTCCCACGCCCGGCTCCATGCTGAACTCACCGGCCTTCTGCGTCAACACTGCCCGGTCTGCGACGAACGTCACCTGGTGCTGCTTGGCTGGATGGTCACC